>NZ_LSJM01000280.1 GCF_001557215.1 Sphingomonas sp. CCH9-E2
CCCCCGCCCCTGCCGCCGCCCCGCGTGCGGAGCAGGACGCGTTCGTCGAGGATCTCTCCCGCCGCACCTTCGACTATTTCTGGGAGACGACCAGCGTCGAGACCTGCCTCGCGCCGGATCGCTGGCCGTCCAACCCCTTTTCCAGCATCGCCGCGACGGGCTTTGCGCTGACCGCCTATGGCATCGGGGCCGAGCGCGGCTATGTGACGCGGCAGGCGGCAGCCGAGCGGACGCGCAAATGCATGGAATTCTACTGGAATGCGCCGCAGGGCCCGGGGGTCAGCGGCACCGCGGGGCATATGGGCTTTTTCTACCATTTCCTCAAGAACGGGGATGGCACGCGGTACCGCAATACCGAGCTGTCGACGGTCGACACCACGCTGCTGCTGGGCGGCGTGCTGTTCGCGCAAAGCTATTTCGACCGCGACGATCCGACCGAGGCGGCGATCCGCGACCTGGCGGAGAAGATCTATGGCCGCGTCGACTGGACCTTCGTCCAGCGTGAGCGCAGCAAAATCCCCTCGGCCAACAGCACCGGCGGCAAGGCGATCGCGATGGGATGGTATCCCGAGCGCGGCACTGGCGGCGACTTCGGGACGCATGACTGGGTCGGCTATGACGAGGGGATGCTGGTCTATATCCTCGCGCTCGGGTCGCCGACGCATCCGGTCGGCAAGGATGCGTGGGATACCGGCTGGTCGGGCAAGCTCGGCAAGAGCTGGGGCAGCTATTACGGGCAGGAGCATCTGCAGTTCGAGCCGCTGTTCGGCCATCAGTACAGCCATGTCTGGGTCGATTTCCGCGGCATCCAGGACGCGTTCATGGCCGGCAAGGGCATCGATTATTTCGAGAATAGCCGCCGCGCGACGCTGGCGCAGCGCGCTTATGGCATCGACAATCCGAACAAATGGACCGGCTATTCGGGCGACATCTGGGGCTGGACCGCGTCGGACGGTCCGGGCGGCGGGGCCAATGGGCGCGTCGTCAACGGCAAGGCCCGTGAGTTTCAGGGCTATTCCGCGCGTGGCGTGAGCAGCTACCGCATCGTGGACGACGGCACGATCGTGCCGACGGCTGCGGGCGGATCGGTGGCGTTCGCGCCCGAAATCGCCCTGCCCGCGCTGAAGGCGATGCGCGCCAAGTACGGGGACAAGCTGTACCAGCGTTACGGGTTCAAGGACGCGTTCAACCCCAGCTACACCTTCACCGATGCCGGCAGCCGCGACGGCGTGGTCGATGCCAAGGATGGGTGGTTTGCGCGCGACTATCTGGGGATCGATCAGGGCCCGATCCTGGCGATGCTGGAGAACCATCGCAGCGGCCTGATCTGGAAGACGATGCGCAAGAACCCGCATATTCGCCGCGGGCTGGAGCGTGCGGGGTTCAAGGGCGGGTGGTTGGAGCAACCTGCCGGGAAGTAAGGCGGGCGTTCACCGACTATAATCCTCCCCCGCAAGGGGAGGTGGCGCCGAAGGCGTCGGAGGGGGAGGACGGCTGCACCCTCTCGACCGTCCGGCTTCCTCCCCCTCCGTCAGCGCTGCGCGCTGCCCCCCCTGGCGGGGGAGGATTGAAGCGGCGGCGATGCAGGCTGACTGCCCCTCCAAAAAAGTGGGCCCTACTCCTCGCCCATCCGCAGCGCGGCGATGAAGGCTTCCTGCGGGATGCTGACCGAGCCGTACTCGCGCATCTTCGCCTTGCCCTTTTTCTGCTTTTCCAGGAGCTTGCGCTTGCGCGTCGCGTCGCCGCCATAGCATTTGGCGGTCACGTCCTTGCGCATCGCGCTGATCGTCTCGCGCGCGATCACCTTGCCGCCGATCGCCGCCTGGATCGGGATCTTGAACAAATGGCGCGGGATCAGTTCCTTGAGCCGCTCACACATGCCGCGGCCGCGTGCCTCGGCGGTCGAGCGGTGGACGATCATGCTGAGCGCGTCGACCGGCTCTTCGTTGACCAGGATGCCCATCTTGACCAGGTCGCCCTCGCGATAGCCGATCTGTTCATAGTCGAAGCTGGCATAGCCCTTCGACAGCGACTTCAGGCGGTCGTAGAAGTCGAACACGACCTCGTTGAGCGGCAGTTCGTAGGTCACCTGCGCGCGGCCGCCGACATAGGTCAGGTTCTTCTGAATGCCGCGGCGATCCTGACACAGTTTCAGGATCGATCCGAGATATTCGTCGGGGACGTAGATCACCGCCTGAATCCACGGTTCGGCGATGCTTTCGATCTTGTTGGGGTCGGGCATGTCGGCGGGGTTGTGCAGCTCGATATGCCCGCCGCCATGGGTCAGCTCGATCTGATACACCACCGACGGCGCGGTGGTGATGAGGTCGAGGTCATATTCGCGCATCAGCCGCTCCTGGATGATCTCCAGGTGCAAAAGACCGAGGAAGCCGCAGCGGAAGCCGAAGCCGAGCGCGGCGCTGGTTTCCATCTCGAAGCTGAACGACGCATCGTTGAGGCGCAGCTTGCTGATGCTCTCACGCAGCTTTTCGAAGTCGTTGGCGTCGACCGGGAACAGGCCGCAGAACACCACCGACTGGACTTCCTTGAAGCCCGGCAGTGCTTCGGTGGCGGGGCGCTTGGCGTCGGTCAGCGTGTCGCCGACGCGCGCCTGCGCCACTTCCTTGATCTGCGCGGTGATGAAGCCGATTTCGCCCGGGCCAAGGTCGGCAAGCTGCTCGATCTTGGGCCGGAAACAGCCGACGCGGTCCACCAGATGCGTGGTGCCGCTCTGCATGAACTTGACCTGCTGACCCTTCTTGATCGTGCCGTCGATCACGCGGATCAGGATGACGACGCCGAGATAGGGGTCGTACCAGCTGTCGACCAGCATCGCCTTGAGCGGCGCATCGGGGTCGCCCTTGGGTGCCGGAATGCGCTCGCACACCGCGTTCAGGATCTCGTCGATGCCGATGCCCGACTTGGCCGAGGCGAGCACCGCGCCAGAGGCGTCGATGCCGATCACCTCCTCGATCTCGTTGCGCACCTTTTCCGGCTCGGCGGACGGCAGGTCGATCTTGTTGATCACCGGCACGATTTCATGGTCGTGCTCGATCGACTGATAGACGTTGGCGAGCGTCTGCGCCTCGACCCCCTGCGCCGCATCGACCACCAGCAGCGCGCCTTCGCACGCAGCGAGCGACCGGCTGACCTCATAGGCGAAGTCGACATGGCCCGGCGTGTCCATCAGGTTGAGGACATAATCCTTGCCGTCCGCCGCCTTCCAGTCGAGGCGCACGGTCTGCGCCTT
Organism: Sphingomonas sp. CCH9-E2; assembly: GCF_001557215.1. Lineage (GTDB taxonomy): Bacteria > Pseudomonadota > Alphaproteobacteria > Sphingomonadales > Sphingomonadaceae > Sphingomonas. The sequence goes on from NZ_LSJM01000280.1 coordinate 3,251, forward strand.
GATCGTGATGCCGCGTTCCTTTTCGATGTCCATATTGTCGAGCACCTGCTCGGACATCTCACGCGCGGTGAGGCCGCCGGTGCGTTGGATGAGGCGATCGGCCAGGGTCGACTTGCCATGGTCGATATGCGCGATGATCGAAAAATTGCGGATACGGGAAATGTCGGTTGCCATAACCCGCGCGCGTAGCAGGGGGCGCGCACTTGCGGAAGATGGTGTGTGGGGCCAGACTGACGCGATGCGCACCATTCTCCTCGCCCTTGCCTGTTCGCTCGCCCTGCCCGCGGCGGCGGCCGGGCCAACGACCTATGTCGTCCGCCATTTCGACACGCCGAAGGGGGAGAAAGACCCGAACCTGCTGCCACAGGGCGCGGCGCGCGCGGAGGCGCTGGCGCGCTGGTTCCGGGGCAAGCGGCTGTGCGCGATTTTGGTGACCCAATATCAGCGCACCCGCCAGACCGTCGCCCCGCTCGCCGCCAGCCGGGGCATCGCGCTGCAAAGCTATGACGCCGCCGATACCGCCGGCGCGGTCGCGCGCGCCAAGGCGTCGCCCTGCCCGGTGCTGATCGTCGGGCACAGCAATACCGTTCCCGATATCGTCGAGACGCTGGGCGGCGCGCGTCCCGCCGACCTCAAGCATGAGGATTTCGGCGATGTCTGGACGGTCACCGCGGGAAAGACCGACCGGGTCGTCGTCACGCCCTGAGCCAACTTCGCTTCGCGCGGCACTTTTCCCGATGCGCAGCCATGACGGATGCGATATGACCCCGATGGGGACCGGGGGTGCCTCGTGTCAGAGCGTGTCAGTTGAAGGCGAAAGGGTGCTGTTGCACCGTTACCACGGATTTTTGGGGCAGAACGCCCCTGAATGGGAGGAATAGTCCATGCGTCTTGTCCGCAATCTGATCGCTGCCACCGCGCTCGCCTCGATGGCGGCAGGGCCGATCGCCGCTTCCGCGCAGACCGCAACCAGCTCGTCCGGCAAGACCTATAAGGACGGTACGACCAAGGGCGCATCGTCGGGCCGCCGCGATCAGGAGCGCGGGCAGCGCGATATCCCGCGCTGCACCAAAAATCTCGGCACCGTCGCCATCGTCGAACCCGACAATCAATGGTGGCGCGAGCTGAACCTCGGGAGCCCGGAGGCCATCCTCAAGGTCTTCGTCCAGCAGTCGGGCTGCTTCACCATCGTCAACCGCGGCCGCGCGATGCAGAGCCGCGCGATGGAACGCGCGCTGCAGGAACAGGGCGAGATGCAGCCCGGCCAAAATGTCGGCAAGGGCCAGGTGCGCACCGCCGATTATTTCCTTCAGCCCGACATTGTCTCGTCGAACAAGGATTCGGGCGGCAGCGCGGTCGGTGGCGCGATCGGTGGCCTGCTGGGTCGTCGCGGCGGCATCCTTGGTGGCGTCGGCGCGCTCGCGGGCGGCATGAAGATCAGCAAGAAGGAAGCGAGCGTCACCCTGTCGATGGTCGATGCGCGCACGACCGAGGAAAAAGCACTGACCGAGGGCTATGCCCGCAAGACCGATGTCGGTTTCGGCGGTGGCGCGGCAAGCGGCTGGTGGGGCGGGTTCGCCGCGGCCGGCGGCAGCGGCTATCAGAACACCGAAATCGGCCAGGTGATCGTCCTTGCCTATCTCGATGCCTATACCAAGCTGGTCTACCAGCTGGGTGGCCTGCCTGACGACGCGGCGGCAGCGGCCCCGCCCGCGCGCCGCTGAGCCTCGACCAGATCGTTGAAATGAGGGGCCGGATTTACCCAATCCGGCCCCTTTTTCGACCGCCCAATCCGCGAACGATCCCTTAACGCGCGGTCAACCACGTCTTTACGCGCTTCGGTATAAACCTGTGGGGCAAAGCGACTTTTCAGAGATGCCGGATGGGCCGGCGCGATTGCTGGGCGGGATATTATGCCACTCGAGACGGTTCGGAGCGCAGGACTGAGCGGTGCGTCGGGCACGCTGACCGCGCTGGTCGCCGCCGATGGCAGCGCGACGCACCCGTATCTGGCCCGGCTGACCAGCGGCGTGGTGCCGCTGCGCGACCTGGGCGACCTGGCGCATCAGATTTGCCTGCTCCACGCCCGCCATCCCGATCTGTTCGAACAGGCCGCCGCCCAATCGCGCCAACCCGCGTCCACCGAGTGGCTGGCGCAGGCGACGCGCGGGTTTGCCGCCGAGCGGGCCTATCTCGTCCGCATCGTCGCCGCGGCAGGGCCGATGCCGAGCACGCCGGGTCAGGCCGCATCCGAGGCCGCGGTCACGGCGCAGCGCCATGCGCTCGACATGCTCGCCCAGTCCGACCGCAATGGCTGCGCCGATGGCACCGCGATCGCGCTGGCGCTCGACTGGCCGGCGATTCGCTCGGTGCTGGACCTGCTCGCCGGGCGGCTCGGGATCGATCCGCCCCAAAGCCAGCTGCCGCCCGCGTTCGAGACCGCAACGGTGATCGACGTTCTCGCGGGCACCTTGCCGGTCGAGCGCGCGATGGTGTTCGGGGCGCAGCAGATGCTGGCGCAGCATCGCGGCCTGATCGACCTGCTCGAAGCCCGCGCTTCGGCCCGCGGGCAGGACTGACCCCCACTCCCCGCTTGCGCCGCGCCGCCTTTCCCCGCTAGGCCATACCCGATCTTCCAATCTGACCGGGGACGGAAATGCGCTTCGAAGGCACGCAGGATTATGTCGCAACCGACGATCTGAAGGTCGCGGTCAACGCCGCGGTCACACTGCGCCGCCCACTGCTGGTCAAGGGTGAGCCGGGCACGGGCAAGACGGTCTTGGCCTATGAAATCGCCAAGGCGGTCGGCGCGCCGCTGATCGAATGGAACGTCAAATCCACGACCAAGGCGCATCAGGGCCTGTATGAATATGACGCGGTGGCGCGGCTGCGCGACGGCCAGCTCGGCGACCCGCGTGTCCATGAGATTTCCAACTATATCCGAAAGGGGAAGCTGTGGGAGGCGTTCACCTCGCCCCAGCTCCCCGTGCTGCTGATCGACGAGATCGACAAGGCCGATATCGAATTTCCGAACGACCTGCTCCACGAGCTCGATCGCATGGAATTCCATGTCTACGAGACCGGCGAAACGGTCCGCGCCGCCGAGCGGCCGATCGTGGTGATCACGTCGAACAACGAGAAGGAGCTGCCCGACGCGTTCCTGCGCCGCTGCTTCTTCCACTATATCAAGTTCCCCGATCGTGCGACGATGCAGGCGATCATCGACGTCCATTTCCCCGGCATCCAGAAGATCCTGGTGAGCAAGGCGATGGATATCTTCTACGACATCCGCGAAGTGCCGGGGCTGAAGAAAAAGCCGAGCACCAGCGAGCTGCTCGACTGGCTCAAGCTGCTGCTGCACGAGGACATGCCGCTCGACGTGCTGCAATCGCGCGATCCCAGCAAGGCGATCCCGCCGCTGCACGGCGCGCTGCTCAAGAACGAACAGGACGTGATGCTGTTCGAACGGCTGGCATTCATGGCGCGGCGGCAGGCACCCAAGGGCTGACGGTCCGCGCGCGGCACCCAGCTCCATCCCCACTCTCCCCTGTCACACGCGGGTAACGCAGCGCGCCGACAAGGAGCGTGGCGGATGCGGCTGTTGGCGCTCCCCCTGTGCGCGTTGGGATGGGGAGGAACGGCGATGCTCAAACGGCTTGGTTTGCTCACGCTCGCGTCGGTGACGCTCGCTTCATGCGATGGCACCTCGACGCGCGCGGTCACGGTGGTCGGATCGTCGACCGTGCTGCCCTTTACCAAGGCAGTCGCCACGACCTTTGTCGAACAGGATGACGGTCGGCGGACGCCGGTGGTCGAATCGACGGGAACCGGCGCCGGGATGATCCGCTTTTGCGAGGGCGTCGGCGGCAAGTTTCCGGACATCGTCAACGCATCGCGCCGGATGCACGCCAAGGAATTCGACACCTGCCAGGCCAATGGCGTCAAGGAAATCATCGAAATTCCGATCGGGCTCGACGGCATTGCCATGGCCGAATCCAATGACGGCCCCAAGCTGACGCTGACGCGCAAGGATATTTATCTCGCGCTCGCGGCGAACCCGATGGACAAGCCGAACACCGCCAAAACGTGGAAGGACGTCAATCCCGCCCTTCCCGCGACGCCGATCACGGTGATCGGTCCGCCGGCGACGAGCGGGACGCGCGAAGCGTTCGTCGAGCTGATCCTCGAACCCGGGTGCCTCGCCGCCAACCCGGCCGCGAAGGATCTGAAGACCAATCCCGATCCCGCGCTGTTCGCCGCTGCCTGCCGCACGCTCCGCAGGGATGGCGGCTATGTCGAAAAAGGCGAGGACGACAATCTGATCGTCGAGGGGCTGGCCGGCAATCGTGAAGCAGTCGGCGTGGTCGGCTATTCCTATCTCGAAAAGAACCGCTCGCGGCTGCACGGCGTACCGATCGACAGCGTGACCCCGACCTATGCGGACATTGCCAATGGCAAATATCCCGGCGTGCGCAGCCTCTACCTCTATGTGAAGAAGAAGCACCTCGACGCGATGCCCGAGCTGCAGGACTTCCTGAAGCTCTACGCGACGATGTGGGCGCCTGACGGCCCGCTCACCGAACGTGGCCTGATCGCCGCGCCGGACAAGGTCCGCCGCCGCGCGGCCGAGGCGGTCGCCAATGGCTATCTGGTGGAGCGCGCCGACCTGCCCTGAGCGAGGCGGGGGTTAAACGGCCACCCGCACCACCAGCTTGCCGATCGCGCCGCGGTCAGCGAGCTTGGCAATTGCCTTGCCGCCGTCCTCGAACGCGAACACCTCGCTGACATGCGGGTTGATCTTGCCCTCTTCCCACAGGCGGAACAGGTGATCGACATGCGCGGCGTTGGCCTGTGGATCGCGCGCGGCGAAGGCGCCCCAGAAGACGCCGCAGACGTCGCAGCTCTTGAGCAGGGTCAGGTTGAGCGCCAGCTTGGGGATTCCGGCTGGGAAGCCGACGACGAGATAGCGCCCCTCCCATGCGATCGAGCGTAGCGCGGGTTCGGCATAGTCGCCGCCGACCGGATCATAGATGACGTTGGCGCCGTCCGGGCCGACCGCTGCCTTGAACTGCTCCGCCAGCGCCTTGGAAGCGTCCTTGTCGAACGGTGCGCGGCCATAGACGACGGTTTCGTCCGCGCCAGCCGCCCTGGCCGCCGCCGCCTTCTCGTCGCTCGACACCGCCGCGACGACGCGCGCGCCGAATGCCTTGCCGAGTTCGATCGCCGACAGGCCGATGCCGCCTGCCGCGCCGAGGATCAGGAGCGTGTCGCCCGCCTTGAGATGCCCGCGATCGAGCAGCGCGTGGATGCTGGTGCCATAGGTCATCAAGAGCGCCGCGCCCTGCTCGAAGCTCTTGCTGTCGGGGAGCGGGTAGAGGCGGCGGCGTTCGACCACGACCTTCTCGGCAAGGCCGTTCCAGCCGGTCGAGCCGAGCACGCGGTCGCCGGGCTTGAGGTCGGTGACGCCCTCGCCCACCGACTCTACCACGCCGGCGATTTCGCCGCCCGGCGCGAACGGGCGCGGGGGTTTGAACTGGTACTTGTCCTCGATGATGATCACATCGGGGAAGTTGATCGCGCAGGCCTTGACCGCGACCACCACCTCACCGGGTTTCGCCACCGGATCGGGCAGCTCACCCATGGTTAGAGTTTCAGGTCCGCCCACTTCCTTCGACAACAACGCCCGCATCACCGCTCTCCCTCTTGAGCCAGGGCCGCGCATCGGCGACCATCGACTCATATTTCGAAATTGCGGTATCTCTTGCCAGTGTCAGCCCGACCTCGTCCAGCCCCTGCATCAGGCAATCGCGGCGGAACGGGTCCATGTCGAAGCTGAAGCGATCCTGAAACGGGGTTGTGACGGTCATCGTCTCGAGATCGATGGTGACCGGATCGGTCTTTGCCACTTCGATCAGCCGGTCGATCGCCTCCTGCGGCAGCACCACCGCGACGATGCCGTTCTTGAACGCATTGCCCGAGAAGATGTCCGAATAGCTCGGTGCGATCACCGCGGTGATGCCCATGTCCTTGAGCGCCCAGGCGGCGTGCTCGCGGCTCGACCCGCATCCGAAATTGTCGCCGGCGATCAGGATCGGCGATCCGGCATAGGCGGGATCGTCGAAGATGTTGCCCGGCTGCGCGCGCACCGTTTCGAATGCGCCCTTGCCCAGACCCTCACGGCTGATCGTCTTGAGCCAATGGGCGGGGATGATGATGTCGGTGTCGATATTCTTGGCGCCCCACGGATAGGCGCGCCCTTCGACCTTGCGGACGGGGTCCATGTTCAGCTCCGGATCTGTTGAGGGCGCACGACGAGACGAGCCGCGCTGCTGCGCCGCCCGCTTGCCTGCCCGATCGATGCGATAATGGCGTTCGGCGCGCTCAGCGCACCGGCGCGACGGCCTGCGTGGTTGCCCGCGCCTCGCCAACCGTGCCACTCACGGTCGAATAGACAGCGGCCGCGCCGCTCAGGATCGTACCCGTGATCAATGCCACCAATGCGCGCTTCACCGGTCATCCCCCCGTCTGGGCCCCCATCAGGTCCCGCACGTCCGTCAATCGCCCGGTCACCGCCGCCGCCGCCGCCATCGCCGGCGAAACGAGATGCGTCCGGGCGCCCGGACCCTGTCGTCCTACGAAGTTTCGGTTGGAAGTGGAAGCACATCGTTCGCCCGGCGGCACCTTGTCCGGGTTCATTGCGAGACACATCGAACAACCCGGCTCACGCCATTCAAAGCCCGCGGCGGTGAAGATGCGATCGAGGCCCTCGGCCTCGGCCTGACGCTTGACCAGCCCCGATCCGGGGACGATCAGCGCCTGCCGCACGCCATCGGCAACCTTGCGCCCGTTCACAACCGCAGCGGCGGCGCGCAGATCCTCGATCCGGCTGTTGGTACAACTGCCGATGAAGATATTCTCGACCGCGATGTCCTGCATCCGCGTGCCGGGGGTCAGGCCCATATAATCGAGCGACTTCTGCGCCGCGACGCGCTTCGACGGATCGGCGAAGCTGTCGGGATCGGGCACGACGCCGGTAATCGGCACGACATCCTCGGGACTGGTGCCCCAGGTGAGCGAGGGGGCGATATCGCTGCCCTGCAACGTCACCACGCGATCATACACCGCGCCCGGATCGCTCGGCAGGCTGCGCCACCATGCGAGCGCCTGCTCCCATTGCGCGCCCTTGGGCGCCATCGGGCGGCCCTTGAGATAGGCATAGGTCGTCTCATCCGGCGCAATCAGGCCGGAGCGCGCACCGCCCTCGATCGACATGTTGCTGACCGTCAGCCGCCCCTCGACCGACAAGGCGCGGATCACGTCGCCGGTATATTCGACGACATAGCCGGTGCCGCCCGCCGCTCCCGTCTTGCCGATGATCGCGAGGATCACGTCCTTGGCGCTGACGCCATAGCCGAGCGTCCCGTCGACGCAAATTTCCATCGTCTTGGACTGGCTGAGCAGCAAGGTCTGGGTCGCCAGCACATGCTCAACCTCGCTCGTCCCGATGCCGAAGGCGAGCGCGCCGAGCGCACCATGCGCCGAGGTGTGGCTATCGCCGCACACCAGGGTCGTGCCCGGCAGGGTGAAGCCCTGTTCCGGCCCGACGACATGGACGATCCCCTGCTCCGGCGCCGTCGCGCCGAAATAGTCGATGCCGAATTCGGCGACATTGCGCTCCAGCGCCGCAAGCTGCTGCGCGCTCTCATGGTCGGCGATCGGCAGGCGCTGGCCCATTGCATCGACGCGTGCCGTGGTCGGGAGATTATGGTCCGGCACTGCCAGCGTCAGGTCCGGACGGCGCACGCGGCGGCCATTGGCACGAAGCCCCTCGAACGCCTGCGGGCTGGTCACCTCATGGACGAGGTGGCGGTCGATATAGATGAGGCAGGTGCCGTCCTCACGCCGTTCGACGACGTGCGCGGCCCAGATCTTCTCGTAAAGCGTGAGGGGTTTGCTGGCCATGATGCCGCCCCCTTACGCCTTTGTTGCGCGGGAGCAAGCGCAGGCGACATTTTGTGAGGCGAAGTGGGGCTTCACCCCGACTGCCGCGCGAGCTCCTGTGGCGACACATACCCCGCATCATGCGCAAAGGGCAGTGCGGCACCGTCGCGCAAGGCATCCAGCACCTGCGCGAACCCGGTATCGAATGAGAAGCCCAGCTCGCGCTGGATCCGCCCGCTGTCATAAACCCGCCCGATCCGCGCGGGCAGTTCCCAGCCACGCGCGGCGTAGAGCGCAGCGGCATCGGGGAAATGCTGTGCGATTACGGCGGCGGCATCGCGCTTCAGCTCCGCGGCTTCATCGCGTGAGAAGGGCGTCGGCGCGGACACGATATAGGTGCCGAACCCGATCTCAGGCGCCTTGGCGAGCGCCGCGACATGCGCCCGTGCGGCGTCCTCCACCGTCAGGCGGCGATGGAGCAACTCGTTCGCCTTGAGGTTTTCGCCCGGCGGATGGCTGTGCGTGTCGTCATCCTCGGGGAAGAAGCGCCCGGTGCGCAGGACGATGCAGCTCAGGCCATGTTCGGCATGGAACAGGCGGCAGAGTTGCTCGGCGGCATATTTGGTGACGCCGTAAATGTTGCGCGGTTCGATCGGGCCGCTGTCCTCGTCGAGCCACTCGGCTGCATCCCCCGCTTCGTCGCGGATTGCCTGGCTGATCATCAGCGAGGTGGTGGAAGTGAAGACGAACCGGTCATGCCCCGCCGCGACCGCCGCCTCGAGCAGGTTGAGCGTGCCGGTGACGTTGACGTCGACGAACGCCTGCTTCGGATAGCGCGCGATGTCGGGCTTGTGCAGCGCGCCGCCATGGATGACCGTTTCGATCCTGTGCTCGGCAAAGATCCGGTCGATGGCGGCGGGGTCCGCGACACTGGCGATCACATCGGTATGGGTGCCGGGTGCAACGTCGAGCCCAGTGACATGATGCCCCTCCGCACGCAGCATCGGCGCCAGGAAACGGCCAAGCCAGCCCGACGACCCGGTGAGCAGGATGCGCATCAGCGCGCCCTCCCCCGCCACAGCCCCGCCGCCGTGAATCCGCCGAACAGCGCGCCCTCTGCCACGCTCGTCACGATGCGGCTGCGCAGGCCGAAGCCGGTTTCGCCGAGCAGCGCGCCGATCCGGCCAAGGTCCAGCCGAGCCCCCTCCATCGTCTGGGTCAGTATGTCGATGCTCCCGGCGAGCAGCCGCCCGCCGAGCAGCGCGATGATCAGGCCAGCCGCCGCGCCGAGGATCATCCCGGCGAGCGCGGCATGGCGCTTCGTGCTGCCCGCGCGCCGCGCCGCGATCCAATAGGCCAGCCCGACCGCGCCGCCCAGCGCCAGCCCTTCGGGCGCACCGGTAATCCCTTCGGGCGCGCGTCCAAGCAGCAGGGTGAAGGCGTCGATGCCGAGCAGCTTTGCGACCGCCCCCACGATGAGACCGGCTACCGCGCCGCCGACGATCGTCAGAGGCGATCCTGCTCCGGCGCGCTGCGCTGCCGCCGCGACGCCGAATGCGACCGCCCCGCCGCCGATCGCTGCGACCACGATGGTGAGGCATGCCAGCACCAGCACGAAGGAAAGTGCCCCGCTCTGTGCCGGAACCGCCAGTGTCGCGCCGAGCATGCCATAGGTCAGTCCGCCGACCACACCCGCAGCGACCGCGCCGGCGGTGCCGGTCGTTCCCATCTGCCATGTCAGCGTTTGCGCCGACGGTAGCTGCGTCGGAGCCGGCGTCGGCGGGAGCGGCGGTGCGGCCCCCTCCCCTTCGATCGCACCGACGAAGCGGTAACCGAATTTGGGGACCGTCGCGATGAAGCGCGGATCGCCCGCCTCGTCCCCCAGCGTCCGGCGCAGCGTGCGGATGCACTGGGTCAGCGCCTCGTCGGTCACCGGGATGCCGCGCCACACCGCATCCATGAACCGGTCCTTGGTGACGAGCTGCCCGCGCTCCCGCACCAGCAGGATCAGCGCGTCGAGATAGCGCGCGTTGAGCGGCACTTCCGCGCCGTCGCGGCGCAGCTGGCGCTCGGTGCTGTCGAGCTCGAAGCCTCCGAAGCGATAGATGACCGGGTCCATATCGATTTCAGCGAAGCCTCAGATCTTGCTCATGCCGCTCACCGCCCAGTCGGACCATGGAGGGGTATCGGCAATTCATGGAGGCAAGCAAGTGGTTGAACAAGCAAAGACTGGCGGCGTGTGGCGCAACCCGTGGCGGGTGATCGGATGGGGCGGGATTGCGGGACTGCTGCTCCTCCCTGCCGTGGCGATGCAGTTTACGACCGAGGTCAATTGGAGCAGCGGCGATTTCCTGTTCGCGTTCCTGATGCTGGGCAGCGTCGGGCTGGCGGTGGAGCTGACCGTGCGCGCCAACCCAACCTGGTCCTATCGCGCCGGGATGGGAATCGTGCTGGCCGCGTGTTTCCTGACGACCTGGATCAACCTGGCTGTCGGGATCGTGGGGAATGAGAATAACCCGGTCAATACGCTGTTCTTCCTCGCTCCGCTGGTCGCGATCGCGGGGTCGGCGCTGAGCGGGTTTCGCGCGCGGGGCATGGTCATCGCCACGATCCTCGCCGCCATCGTCCAGATCGGCGTCATGCTCTACATCTGGATGACCGGTCAGGGGTTTCCGATCGGAGTCACGGTGTTCTTCGGCATGCTGTGGCTGGTTGCAGCGGCGCTGTTCCGTGAGGCGGGGCGGAACTGAAGCTCAATCCTCCCCCTGGCGGGGGAGGATTGTCTCGGCGCATCACGCCGTCGCCAGCGCGACTTCATATGCCGCCGTCGTCTTGGCCGCGACCTCTTCCTCGGTCACGCCGGGGGCCAGTTCGATCAGGCGGAAGGGCGAGTCATGGTCGACGCGCTGGAACACCGCCAGGTCGGTGATGATCATGTCGACGACATTCTTGCCGGTCAGCGGCAGCGTGCATTCGGGGATGAATTTGGGGCTGCCGTCCTTGGCATTATGCTCCATCACCACGATGATCTTCTTGACCCCGGCGACCAGATCCATCGCGCCGCCCATGCCCTTGATCATCTTGCCCGGGATCATCCAGTTGGCGATGTCGCCGGTCTGGCTGATCTCCATCGCGCCCAGCACCGTCAGGTCGATATGCCCGCCGCGGATCATCGCGAAGCTGTCGGCGCTGCTGAAATAGACCGATTGCGGCAACTCGCTGATCGTCTGCTTGCCGGCGTTGATGAGGTCTGGGTCTTCCTCACCCTCAAACGGAAACGGGCCGATGCCGAGCATGCCGTTTTCCGACTGCAGCGTCACCTCGACCCCCTCGGGGATATGGTTGGCGACCAGCGTCGGGATGCCGATGCCGAGGTTCACATAGAACCCGTCCTGCAATTCCTTCGCGGCGCGCGCGGCCATTTCGTCGCGGGTCCAGCCCTTGCTCTCTTGGGGCATCTCTTACTCCTTGGGCAATTCGGTTGTCGGGGTCGCGGTGCTGCGCACCGGGTTGGGCAGCAGGAACCAGCCTGCGCCCCAGAGCGGAGCGACCATCGTTTCGGTCGCGGCGGCGGGGCGGCGCGCGGCGTCCCCGGCATCGAACGTGTCGCTGAAATCACCCAGCGCATCGCCGACGATCGCGACGACGCAATAGCTGGCGGCGACGGTGCGGCGGACATGGTCACCGGAAATCGGCGGGTCCCCGCCGCGCAGGATCAGCGTCTTGCCCGGCACGAACTCGCCAAAGCCGATCTTGGCCAGCATCGCCGCCGCGGCATTGTTGCCCGACGGCCGCCGTGCGCTGGTGAAGATCGCCTGCACGCCTTCGCGGCGCAGCGCATCGACGCCCTCGACCGCGCCCGGAACCGCGCTCACCTCATCGCTGCCATCGCCGATCCAGCGGCGGAAGCGCGCATCGGGGTCGCTGCCAGCGGCGCTTTCGTCGAGGTCAAACAGGATCGCGAACGGCTTGGCCTCGCAGGGCACATAACGCGGCGCGTCGAGCGTCGCGCCGTCGGCCAGCACGACCGACCGCACCGCCTCCCCCGCCTTGCGCGCCGCGACCTGGCGCTCGACATAGGCCCAGAGCGACTGATAGGCCTGAAGCGATGCAGCCGCCGACTCCGCCGAAGCGGGTGCAGCAGGCCTGGCTGCAGCCGCCGACGCCTGCAGCCGCTGCGCCAGCGCGCGCGCCTCGGGCGTGGCGAGCGTCGCGCTGGGATCGCCCGGTGCCGCGGTCGGAGCCGGGGTCGCCGTCGCGGTCGGCTCGGGCTGTGGCTCGGGCGTCTTGTCGTCCTTGAAAATCCGCTTCCCCGCGATCGATCCGCCCGCGACAATCGGGAT
>NZ_LSJM01000281.1 GCF_001557215.1 Sphingomonas sp. CCH9-E2
TGCCAGGTCGGCGCGTCGGCATAGTCGAGCGTGACGCCGAACGTCATCTCGATCTCATCGATTGCGGCGATTTCGTCGCGATCGCCGCCCAAGCCGACGCTGGCGGGCTTGTGCTCATCCATGGCGTTGAGCGCTAACAGGTTGCAGGCAGGCCGCCAACAGACAGGGGCGGCTCAATTCCTCCCCTGAGCTTGCTCAGGGGAGGGGGACCGCTCGCGAAG
>NZ_LSJM01000282.1 GCF_001557215.1 Sphingomonas sp. CCH9-E2
CCGCAACCGCGCCTCCGTCCGCTCGACAATCTGATCGACCGCCGCATCACTGCCCAGAAGCTCGGGCGCGATGACCAGCGTCACGCCATCCACGACCGGAACGGGTACGCCTTCGCGGGCGTCGAGAAGCAACCGGATCGCCGCGTTGGGAAAGCCGAGATCCTTGAGGCGCTGGAACCGCCGGATCGCCTTGACATGCGCGTCACCGTAGCGGGCATAGGTCCGCCCGCCATCCGGCGAAGGAACGAAGCCCTCGCCGATCAGGAACCGGATCTGGCGAACCGTCGCGCCTGTCGCGGCGGCCAGGTCATCGAGTTTCATGGGATATCAGCATATCGACCTGTCCGTGGGCGACCCAGGAATTCCAGCATCGCCGTTGCTCCCTTTTAACACATGGTTTGTGAAAAGCAATTCGGTCGGTGACGGTGCGCACGTTCACCCTTGCCATATATCTCGCTTCTTGCGACAATATTCTTGTCAAAAGAGACAGGGGACGAGTCGGATG
>NZ_LSJM01000283.1 GCF_001557215.1 Sphingomonas sp. CCH9-E2
TCGCCCCCCCCTGGACTGCGGCCACCGCTTCGCGAAAGCGCAGCAGCCGCAGGTAACTGCGCGGCGACATGCCGGTCTCATGCGCGACAATGCGCTGGACCTGTCGGGTCGAAAGGCCGCTGTGCCGCGCAAGCGCGCCGGTGCGGTCGATATGGCGGATCGCAGCGATCGGGTGTTGTGGCCGTCCGGCAAAGGCAGCGGCCAGCCGGGTCAGCTGAGCCCCCGCGTCGTTCAGCAGCGTTGAAAGCGGGCCGTCCTCCGCCACCGCCCGCCAGTCATCGGTGAAACCGGCGCACCGATCACCGCCCAGCGCATGCCAGGCCCAAGGCCAAAGGCGGATGCCGGTGAAGCGCGCGTCGCCGCTGAAGCGCAGCACGGCGGGGCACAGCGCGAGGCCCGTGACGAACAGCGGGGGCTGCTCGGTGCGCCAAATCGACCGGCCCGCATGGCGGCGGATCAACTCGATACAGCCATCGGGGACTGCCCGATGATCGACCCAATCGCCGGGCTCGCCGCCAACGTCCAGCATCCAGATCGCGGCGACGAAGTCGTCTAGTCCGGGAGGGGGCGGGGTCTCGCAATAGTCCATCGGTGGAGCCTGTCATGTCGCATCGGTTCAAGCCAGCGGGTCGCGGCGCGGTTATGCAAGGGAGGACGACAGGGAGACTGGCATGATCCGGATGACATTGGTGCTGGCGGCGTTGGCGATGCCGTTGACCGCGACAGGATCGGGCGGGAGCGTCGCGCTGCCCGATTGGCTTGCCGGGCGCTGGTGCGGTGTGGATGGTCCGCGCGGGCAGACCTGTGAAATCTGGCAACAGGCGGCGGGCGGGACGATGCTCGGCACGTCGCAGACGGTGAAGGACGGGAAGACGGTCGCGTTCGAATTCCTGCGGATCACGCTGGAGGGCGACACTGCAGTTTATCTGCCCCAGCCGGAGGGCAGACCACCGGTGCCGTTCCGTGCGGTAGCAGGCGGGGACGGGGTGACCTTCATCAACGCCGCGCATGATTATCCGCAGCGCATCCACTACCGCGCGACGGGCGACACGCTGACGGCCGAAATATCGCTGGCGGATGGCAGCAAGGCGATGCGCTGGACCTTCAACCGGGTGCGCTGACCGATCCTGACCGTGGCGGGTGGCGCATGTCTGTGCGACGGCGTCGGCCTCTTTTGGTCACAGAGGTCCATTCATGCTCACCTTCCTCGTCTCGCTGTTCACGCTCTTTGCAGCACCGACCGGTCTTGTAACGGTCCCGCCGCCGGTGGCTGCCGACGCCGCCGCGACGAACCGTCATCTCGATTGGCTGGGTGGGACATGGCGCGGCAACGGGCTGGAGATGAAGTGCGACCAGACCAAGCTCGGCATCACGTGCAACGAGGAGGGGGTCAGCGGGGCGATGCACGGCGCGAAGGCGGAACTGGAATTCGAGACCGCCGGGGAGAAGGCGCTGCTGCGCCTCACGTTGCCGTCGATTCCGTCCAGCGCATTTACCGAGGTGGCGCGCGACGGACAGAGCGTGACGTTCGAGATGCCGGTCAAGGGCGGCACAGCGCGGCTGCGCTTCAGCCGCACCGGCGATGTGCTGAAGGTCGAGCGCGGGACGGCGCAGGGCTGGGGCAATGCGATGGAGTATCGGCGGGGGTAATCCGAAACGCGTGTACGAAAAAGGCCGCAGGGTTGCGCCTGCGGCCTGTTCGATTCCGGCAATGGATGACGGGTCAGCCCGCCTTTTCGGCGAGGACCGTCAGCCCCTTTTCATTGACCTCGGCAAAGCCGCCCTCGACGCGGATGATCTCCGGCGACTGGTTGGCCGCGGTCTTGTAGATTTCGATATTGCCGTCGCGGATCGTCGACATGAAGGGCGCATGGCCCTCCAGCACGCCGAAATCGCCCTCACTGCCGGGGACCACCACCATGTGGACGTCCTCCGAGCGGAGCAGCTTTTCCGGGGTCACGAGTTCGAAGTGCAGCATTTAAATTTCTCCCCCCTCCCGCTTGCGGGAGGGGTCGGGGGAGGGCCTGTAATAAGTCGAGGACGGCCCGTGTGGACAGGCCCTCCCCTAGCCCCTCCCGCAAGCGGGAGGGGGAATTGGCTTACGCCTCGGCGGCCATCTTGGCGGCCTTGGCGACGACGTCGTCGATGCCGCCGACCATGTAGAAGGCCGATTCGGGCAGGTGGTCGTACTCGCCGTTCACGACCGCCTTGAACGACTTGATCGTGTCTTCCAGCTGGACGAACGCGCCCGGGATGCCGGTGAAGACTTCGGCGACGTGGAACGGCTGCGACAGGAAGCGCTGGATCTTTCGCGCGCGGGCAACGGTCAGCTTATCCTCTTCGCTCAGCTCGTCCATGCCGAGGATCGCGATGATGTCCTGCAGCGACTTGTACTTCTGCAGGATCGACTGGACGGCGCGGGCGGTTTCGTAATGCTCCTGGCCGACGACGCGCGGCTCGAGCACGCGGCTGGTCGAGTCCAGCGGATCGACCGCCGGATAGATGCCGAGTTCCGAGATCGCACGGTTAAGAACCGTGGTCGCGTCGAGGTGGGCGAACGACGTTGCCGGTGCCGGGTCGGTCAAGTCGTCCGCAGGGACGTACACGGCCTGAACCGAGGTGATCGAACCCTTGTTGGTCGAGGTAATGCGCTCCTGCAGCGCGCCCATGTCGGTCGACAGGGTCGGCTGATAGCCCACCGCCGACGGGATGCGGCCGAGCAGTGCCGACACTTCTGCGCCCGCCTGGGTGAAGCGGAAGATGTTGTCGACGAAGAACAGCACGTCCTGACCTTCGACGTCGCGGAAATATTCCGCGATGGTCAGGCCCGACAGCGCGACGCGTGCGCGGGCGCCCGGCGGCTCGTTCATCTGGCCATAAACCAGCGCAACCTTCGACCCTTCGCTGATCGCGTTGCCGTCGGCGTCCTTGGCGATCACGCCCGCGTCGAGGAACTCGTGATACAGGTCGTTGCCCTCGCGCGTGCGCTCACCGACGCCCGCGAAGACCGAGGTGCCGCCATGGCCCTTGGCGATGTTGTTGATCAGTTCTTGGATGAGAACCGTCTTTCCCACGCCGGCGCCGCCGAACAGGCCGATCTTGCCGCCCTTTGCGTAGGGCGCGAGCAGGTCGATGACCTTGATGCCGGTGACGAGGATCGCGCTTTCGGTCGACTGGTCGACGAACAGCGGGGCTTCGGCATGGATCGGAGCGCGCAGGTCGGTTGCGACCGGGCCGCGCTCGTCGATCGGCTCACCGACGACGTTGAGGATGCGGCCGAGCGTTGCCGGGCCGACCGGAACCTGGATCTGCGCGCCGGTGGCGGTGACCGCCTGGCCGCGGGTGAGACCTTCGGTCGAGTCCATCGCGATCGTGCGGACGGTGTTCTCGCCCAGATGCTGCGCGACTTCGAGGACGAGGCGGTTGCCGTTGTTATCGGTTTCGAGCGCCGAGAGGATCGCGGGCAGTTCGCCGTCGAAGCTGACGTCGACGACCGCGCCGATGACCTGCGCGATGCGGCCCTGGCCGGCTACGGCGACAGGTGCCGCGGTTGCGGCGACGTCCGCCTTGGGCTTGGTCGCGCGCGGCTTGCGCGCGGGCTTTTCTGCGGTGGGGGCTGCGGTTGCCATGTTCTTCAAGTCCTTGCTTGGCGAATGCGATCAGGGTTGCTGGGAATTGCCGACCATCGCCTCGGCCGGGGCCGTAGCGGAGGGGCGGCGGAAAGTCACGGTCAGGGTGCGGACGCCACCGGTCCTGGCGATGGCGATGGCCGTCGGCGTCGTGCCGATCGTGCCGTCGAACGTCTTTTCCCGGGTGATGGCGTCGAGCGCCTTCTTGTCGTCGATGCGATACTGGAACAGGAAGGCGCGGACGATGTCGGTCAGCCGCTTCTTCGCCGTTTCGGCATTGGCTTCGTCGGTCAGCGACAGGGCAAAGGCGATGGTGTCGATCGTCTCCGCGTCCGGGCCAGCGACGGTCACGGTGCCGGTGTTGGGCGACTTGGCATCGGACTGCGACAGCGTGATCGCCGCGCCCTTCGCCGCAAAGCCGGTCTGCGCCGCCGAATAGGGCGCGAGGCGGTAGCCGTACTGGTTGAGGCGGCCGATCGTCTCGGTCGGGAAGCCGAACACGCGGTCCCAGCCCTTGAGGTCCGCCGCCGCTTCGCGCGCCGCCGCCTCATTCTGCGCAAGCGTCGGCTGCTCGGCAGGCTGCTGATTGCAGCCCGCGAGCGCGACGGTCGCGGCGAGGAGGAGCAACGCGCGCATCTTACAGGGCCTCGGCGCCCGAGATGATCTCGACCAGCTCGGTCGTGATCGCGGCCTGACGCGCGCGGTTATACTGGATCGACAGCCGCTTGATCAGGTCGCCCGCGTTGCGCGTGGCGTTGTCCATTGCGGTCATCTTGCTGCCCTGCTCCGACGCGGCGTTCTCACGGATCGCGCGGTAGAGCTGGATCGCGACGTTGCGCGGCAGCAGGTCGGCAAGGATCGCTTCCTCGTCGGGTTCATATTCGACCACCGCCGAACCGGCGTCCTCAGCCGCGCTGACTTCCGGGATCTTGACCGGGATCAGCTGCTGCTCGGTCGGCTCCTGCGTCAGGACCGACTTGAAGTTCGAATAGAAGAGGTGCGCGACGTCGAACTCGCCGGCTTCAAAGCGCGCGATCAGGTCGTCGGCATAGCCACGCGCATCGGCAAAGCCGAGCCTGCCGAGGTCGCCGGGCTCGATCCCGTGAACGAAGCTGTTCGGGAACAGGCGGTTCAGCACCGCGCGACCCTTGCGGCCGATGGTGTAGAACTTGACCGTCTTGCCCTGCGCGATCAGTTCCTGCGCGCGGCGACGCGCGAGGCGGGCGATGTTGGTGTTGAACGCGCCGGCCAGGCCCTTGTCGCTCGTCGCGACGACGAACAGATGGATCTGATCCTTGCCGGTGCCGGCGAGCAGCGGCGACACGCCGGGGCCGCCCGCGACCTTCGACGCGAGGCTGGCGACGACGCTTTCGAGCCGCTGCGCATAGGGACGCCCGGCCTCCGCCGCTTCCTGCGCGCGGCGCAGCTTGGCGGCGGCGACCATCTTCATCGCCTTGGTGATCTTCTGGGTCGACTTGACCGAGTTGATCCGGACTTTGAGTGCCTTGAGAGAGGCCATTCTTCTTTCCTTCTCCCTCTCCCCTTCAGGGGAGAGGGCCGGGGAGAGGGGCAGTCGGGAGTGGAGCTTTCATGCCCCTCTCCC
>NZ_LSJM01000284.1 GCF_001557215.1 Sphingomonas sp. CCH9-E2
CACCACCGGCTTCGCCGGCGGTCCCCCTCCCCTGAGACAAGCTCAGGGGAGGAATTGCACTAGCCGTGGCGGTAGCCGAGCTTGGCGGGGAGAGGCACTGGCGCGCCGTTTGCGATCAGGGTCAGACCATTGCCGGGGTTGGCAGTGCCGATGCGGGTGGCGGGGACGGGCGGGGCGATGCCTTCGGGCAGGGTGAAGAGCAGTTCGTAATCGTCGCCTGCGCACGCGGCGTCGAGCACCGGGCCGGGCAAGGCGAGCGGGACGGTATCGAGGTCGATGGTGAGGGCGAGGCCGCTGGCCGCTGCCAAGCGCTGGGCGTCGATCAGCAGGCCGTCGGAGATGTCCATCATCGCGGTGGCGAGGGGGGCGAGCGCCTGGCCTTCCGCGACGCGCGGGATGGGGTGGAGATAGCGGGCGAGGTCGCGCGGGTTTCCATCCGCACCGAATGCCGCGCCGCCGATAGTGCCCGTGACCCACAGCGCGTCGCCGGGTTGGGCGTCGCTGCGCAGGGGGACGTTGGGTGGCGCGGTGCCGATCGCGGTGAGGGTGAGGCTGCGCGGGGCTCCGCCGGGCATCGCCACGGTGTCGCCGCCGATCAGCGGCATGGCGTAGGTGGTGAGCGCCTGGTTGAGGCCGTCGAGGAACGCGCGGTCCCACTCGGCATCGCCCGACAGGCTGTAGTTGAGCAGGCACGCAAGCGGCGTCGCGCCCTTGGCCGCGAGGTCGGACAGGTTGACCGCCACGAGCCGCCAGCCGACCGACTCTGGCGGATCATGCGGGCGGTAGTGGACCGACTCGACCATCGTATCGCTGGTGAGGATCAGGGTTCCGGCGGAAACGTCGAGCTGTGCGGTATCGTCGGCGAGGCCCGCGGCCGCTGGGTGCGTGGCGATGGCGCGCAGGGCGGTGAGGAAGGTGAACTCGTCGGGCATCCGGAGCCTTTACGCGATTGGAGCCGACCCAGTCACTCAGTCAATCGCGGCACGACATCGCGGACAAAAGCCCGGATATTCTCGCGCGCATCACACTGCATCCCCAGTGCCATGAAAGAGCGCGTATCCTTGCCCTTAATCTGGGTTTGGACGCTGTCGATAATCGGCACGCCATATTCCGTCATCGTGTGCAAAGGCTTGTCAAAATCGGCGGAGGCGAGCTCTAGAACGCAATCGTTAGGCACACCTTGGAATGGATTGTGTGGTGGCCATGGCATCACAACGGCCACGTCGCGCAGGTGCGTTTGTACGAACGCATCGAAAGAGAGAGACTGAAATTGGATTGGATTTCCCGGCGATCCGGTCTGGGCCCGGAGCAGTGTGACCGCTTGGTTGCGGGCAATGCTTTCGCAGTCGTCTGCGATCTCGACGGTACTGAGTGTTCTGAAGTCGATATAGGAAATTACGAATGACGCGTTTCCGGTCGCTTTGAGAGCTACCAACTTTCGTAAGATCCCCCCGGGATTCTTTTGCGGTAGGTCGAAGGAGTAGCCGCAATAGCTTTGAGGCGGGCGAAAAAAGAAGCGCATGCCGCGCGATGGCTGATCAGCGGTAAAGCCACCGGTCGCCACGAGAATTGATAGCATCGGCGCAAAAAACATTGGCGGTTCCCCTATGCGCTTCACGACTGCACGGTGGGGGTGATCTGATCAACGGATGAAATCGGGCAAACCGGACACGGGCGCTTTGGTGGGGGAAGGCAACTCTATCGTGCTGGAGAGGATGCCGCTCCCCCCAATCGCCAAGCCACCGCCACACTCCCCGCAAAGACCCCGCGCCATTGCGACAGGTCGGCACGGCTGCGCTCGTCGAACCCCGGCGCGCGGGCGGTGCGGGTGAGGACGCCGGTCGCGGCTTCGCGGAGCAGGGTGCGGGCGACGGGGAGGCCGGTGTCGTTGGCGGCGAGGAAGCGGGCGAGGTTGTGGGCGGCGCGGATGCGCAAGGGGGCGTCGGGGGACAGGGTTTCGCGCGCGCCGGCATAGGCCAGCATGTAGAGTTCGAGCGCGCCGCTGCGCTTGCCCTGGGCGTCGAGGTTTTCCGCCAGCATCGTCTGGGCGAGCGTGGTGCGCGGGTCGCCGGGGGTCAGCACAGCCTCACGCGTCATCAGCCCGGCGCGCAGATAGGGTTCGGCGATCAGGCGCGCAGCATCGGGCTGGCGCGCGAGCAGTTCGGCGAGGTTGAGCATCGACGTGCCGAGGTCGTAATGGCTGGCCTTCAATCGCTCGCGACGGATGGTCAGCGCGGCCTGTTGCTCGGCCAGCGCATCGCTGTCGCGGCCCATGCGTGCGAGCAGAACGCCGAGGTTCGCGCGGGCGGTGGCGATGGCGAGCAGGTTGTCGGGCAGCTTGTCCTGCCGCACCGCGAGCGCACGGCGGAGCGCGGGTTCGGCTTCGCTGAAGCGGCGCTGTTCGGCGAGCACGATGCCGAGGTTCATCAGGTGATCGGCGAGCAGTTCGGGATCGCCATTCGCGCTGGCCTGAAGCGCCTGCGCCGCGACGCGCAGCACGGGTTCGGCCTCGCCATAGCGGCCGCCGCGCAGCAGCACCGCGCCGAGCGTGCCGCGCACCACGCTGGTGTCTTCATGCGCCGGGCCACGCAGCGTTTCCATCATGCCG
Organism: Sphingomonas sp. CCH9-E2; assembly: GCF_001557215.1. Lineage (GTDB taxonomy): Bacteria > Pseudomonadota > Alphaproteobacteria > Sphingomonadales > Sphingomonadaceae > Sphingomonas. The sequence continues at coordinate 2,609 of NZ_LSJM01000284.1, forward strand.
AGCGCGGTGCGTGCGGCGCGTTCGGCCTCGTCGAACAGGCCGGCGGTGGCGAGCAACTCGGCGGCGGCGACGAGGCCGAGGGCGCAGTCTTCGCTCGGCGGCGTGGCGGGGGTGCAGTTGGTGCGTGCCTCCGCCGTTGCCTGCAGCACAGCTTCGCGGGGCAGCGCGGTGCCGCTCTCGTCGAGCTGGAGGCCGAACTTGAACTCGTCCGCCGCGGCGGGGGTGGCGATCAGGGCGAGCAGCAGGGCGAGGCGGCGCATGGCATTGTTGTGAGACGCCGCCGCGCGCCGGGCAACAGACGAATGCGGGCATGTTGCGCGGGTGCGCATTCGTATGCAGCATCGTGCCGGCGCGCCGGGGTGATAGGCTGAGGCAAAGGATGCGGGAGGAGCGGATGGACTGGACGCGGCGGGAGGTGCTGGGGGG
>NZ_LSJM01000285.1 GCF_001557215.1 Sphingomonas sp. CCH9-E2
AGATAGGGGCGCGGGCGGCCGGTTGCGAGGGGGGATCGCCATGCGTCGATCCGGGATGTCGCGACCTCGAGTCGCGTTAAAATCGGTCGACAAACCCTTGGTGTCGCGTAAGAAAACGTCATGCCGATCATAGCGACCATCAGCGAAAGCAATATGTCTGCCACCTCGCAGACGAGCGGAACCCTCAATTCGGGAGCCTTGTCCGGACTGACAGTCACGGGGGTCGCGCTGGCGGGACAATCGGGCACGGGCGTCGGAAACGCACTGAACGGCTTTTACGGCAGCCTGACGATCAATGCCGACGGCAGCTATAGCTACACGCTGAACAATATGGATCGCGACACCAATTTGCTCGCATCGGGCGATCGGGGGACCGAGCGTTTCGTCGTGACCTATATGCTGGGCGGAGTTCTCCGGACAGTCGATGTCCATGTGACGATCAACGGGATCGACGAGCCGGGCCAGATCAACACCGTCATTGGCACCCGGATGGATGTGAGCGGCCCCGTTGTCGTCGCCGAAGACACCTATATCCGGTCGACCGCCGCGAGCGGAATCTGGTATCAGAACCAGCCCGAAGGTGGCGCGGGGGTGCGCATCGACGGGTCGATCGTCATCAACCGCGCGACCCAGGGCCTGGCGTCCGAAGACACGATGGGCGTCGTATCCGGCCAGTTCGTCAACAATGGCCGCATCGCGATGACCTTCACCGGGGTCGCGACGCAATATGGGCCGAGCGTGACTGGCGCGTCCGGGGCCGGCGGGATCAACAATGGCGTGATCTCGATCCATCAGGAGATGACGCCGGGGAACAGCAGCAGCATCCGCGCGATCGGGATGCAGGGCGGTTCGGCCAATCACGGGCTGATTGAAGTTTCGTCGACCTTCGATGCCTATGGCGTGTGGTTCGTCGGAAATTTCCTCAATACCGGCATGATCCATGTCAGCGGCGGCGATGTGTACGACCCGCTCGGGGTGGTCGGGATACGCCAGGGCGGCAATCTGGTGAACACCGGCACGATCCATGTGGTCTCGACGTCGCCCGATCAGCAGACGGTCGCCTATTTTCATTTCCCCGGATCGACCAACATCTATGCCAATGTCCTGACGATCGACAATCGTGGGACGATCGTCGCCGACATCGCCTTCTATATCGCGGGCGGCTACAATGTCGCGACATCGCTGACCAACAGCGGCCATATCGAAGGCGACCTGCTGATCGACAGCGGCGTCAATGTGATCACCAACCTGGCCGGCGGCAGCTGGATCGGCAATCTGGTGCTTGGGCCGCAGAATGACATCGTCAACAATGCCGGAACGATCACCGGCAATATCGACCTTGGCGCGCATGGCGACCTGTTCCGGGGTCGCGGGGACGGCACGGTATCGGGCATCGTATCGGGCGGATCGGGGCAGGACATGCTGGTCGGCGCGAACGGCAGCGACCGGCTGTCGGGCGGCGACGGGAACGACCGGATCGAGGGCGGCGGCGGTGCCGACACGCTGACCGGGGGCGCGGGGGCGGACGTCTTCGCCTATCGCGCGGTCGGCGATTCCACCGGCGGCGCGCGCGACACGATCACCGATTTCGTCAGCGGCACCGACCGGATCGACCTGAGCGGCCTTGGCGCGTCATCGGTCACGCTGACCCCGCAGGGCGGCGGCGTCACGCTGCTGGAAGCGGTGACGGCGACAGGAACGCTGTCGGTCCTGATCACCGGCAGCATCGCGATGGGCGACATCGTCAACGGCCCGGCGTCGGCCACGCTCGACGGGACCGGCGCAAGCGAGACAATCGCCGCGCTCCTCGCCGGATCGACGCTCAACGGACATGCCGGCGACGACACGCTGTTCGGATCGGATGGCAACGACATTCTCGACGGGGGGACCGGCGGAGATTCGATGTTCGGCGGCGCGGGCAACGACATCTACTATGTCGATTCCGGGGACGATCGGGTTTCCGAGGATGCCGACGGTGGAATCGACGAGATCCGCACCACCATCGGCTACGCGATGCAGGCGAATATCGAAAACCTGACCCTGCTCGGCAACGCGGCGATCGGGGCGCTCGGCAACGCGCTGGACAATGTCCTGACGGGCAACAGTGCAGCGAACTATTTTTCCGGCGGAGGTGGGCGCGACACGATCATCGGCGGCGGGGGTGGCGACTATATCCAGGCCATGGGTGCGCGCATCGTCTATCGCGAAGTTTCAGATTCGTCCGGTAGTAACTGGGACATGATCAATCATTTCGTTCATGGCAGCAACGTGCTGGATTTCAGTGCGTTCGACATCACCGGCTTCACCTTTGCGGACTATTCGAGCAGCTATTTCTTCTATGACGGCCCGCACATGGGCATTGCGGTTTACATTCAGGGCTGGGTCGATGTGACGGTCCATACCACGGCGGGAGATATGCAGTTGCGCATCTCGCGCGCGACCGCGGCTGCGCTCGACGTGACCGACTTCCTGTGGAACCGTCCGGTGGGCAGTGTGCTGCTGCTCAACGGCAGCGCCACCAACGATACGCTGACCGGGACGGACGGCGCGGAGGACATCCGCGGCTTTGGCGGCAGCGATGTGCTGCAGGGCGGCGGTGGCAACGACCTGATCGACGGTGGCGAGGGCGTCGATATTGCCAGCTATGCCGGAGCGAACGGCAGCGTCACGGTCGATCTAAACCTGAGCAGCGCGCAGGATACCGGCGCGGCAGGGGTCGACACGCTGGTCGCGATCGAGGGTCTGCGCGGATCGGCCTATAACGATGTGCTGATCGGCACCGCAGGCGACAACAGTCTCGACGGCGGCGCGGGTGCCGACCGCCTGTACGGCGG
>NZ_LSJM01000286.1 GCF_001557215.1 Sphingomonas sp. CCH9-E2
GGGCGAGGCTGCGGCGGACCGCCGATTCGTTCCGGTGCCGCCCGGCCGGTCCTGCGCCGGCGCAAGCATTGCGGCAATCCTGCTGCTCGACCCGCAGACCGACGGCAATGGCGATGCAGTCCGGCTCGATCCGGTCGCGGCTGTGACGGGCCTGCTGACGCACCGACACCGGCCGCGCGTGCCGGCGCTGCTTGGGCGCCTCGCCGAGTCTTTGCGTCATGCCACTCTACTCGCCAGCGAAATCCCGCTCTATAGCTGGCACCGACGTGCGGGCGTGGCGCTGCTCACGCCCGGCGAGTTGATGATGCTCGAGCGGATCGGGATGGGGAAAGAGATCGAATGACCGACGCAAAATGGACACGGAACGACGACTGGGTCGGCACGGCGATCGAGGACAGTTTCGTGATGGTGAACATCGGCAATGGCAGCTATGTCGCGCTGAACGAGACCGCCCGGGCGATCTGGGAAGTACTTGATGCCCCGCGGACCCAGGCCGAGATCGAGGCCAGCCTGCGAGCGCAGTTCGACGTTACGCCGGACGCCTGTACCGCTGCCGTGACGCGTACGCTGGCGGACATGGAGGTCCAGCAGCTCGCTCATGTTGCCTGAGCCGCTCCACGCGGCGCATGCCTATGGACTGAACTGGACCAGCGCATTTCCGCTCGCTCAATTCGCACCGGGGATGCGCGCGGAACGCGCAACGGTGGCCGTGCATCGGGTGGCCGCGCTACAGCCGCGTACGCCGCTGATGCCCGTGCGGGCCGGGGCGGTCTATGCCGATGGAACGCGCTTTCCCTGGCATCGCCAGGCGGTTTTCGACATGCGCGACGGGCAAGAAATCGACGTGCTGCCCGGGCCGGGCTGGAGCGGGGCCTTGCCCCACGCCTTTTACGGGACCGTCGTCGCGCACCTGCTCGCGTGGCGCGGGCTGATCCCGATGCACGGCTGTGCCGTGGCGGTCGACGGGCGCGCCGCGCTGATTCTCGGCACCGCCGGCGCGGGCAAGTCCAGCCTTACCGCCGGGCTGATTGCGGCGGGTGCGACATTGGTCAGCGACGATCTGTCGGCTGTGGCGGTCGATGCCGCGGCGGGGGGCCATGCCATGGTCCTTCCCGGACGCACGACCATCCGGCTCGATCCACTGGTAGCCGACTGGATCGACGGTGAGCGACTGGCGCTGCCGGCGCACGACACGCGCGGCAAGGCGGTGCTGCGTCCTGCAGCGCTCAGCGGAACAGAGCCATTGCCGCTCGCCGGCGTGATCATCCTGCGCCGCAGGACGGAGGCGATTCCGCCGCTGGCGCGTGCCGCGCTGTTCGCAAGCCATCTGTTCCGCCCGGCATGGATGGCAGCGCTCCCCAACAGAGCGGAGCGGACGCGCGCCTTGCTGATGCTGGCGGCGAACCTTCCGGTCACCGACTTTCCGGCCGTCGCCGACGGCGGAGAAACAGCGCACCGGGAGCGTGCCCGCGCCGCACTCGCGCACATCCGCAATCTATAGCAATCCGCGCCACCAGGCGAAGAACGCTCCGGCCAGCGCCGTCAGCTGAACCCGGACCGCCTCGCTATAATCCGCAGTGGCACCGCGCGCCGCATGGGCGAGGCCGCGGTCCAGCGCTTCGAGATCGATCCACTCATCCGCCCCGGCGCGGCGGAACAACGGGATCTGCGCGCGCGCGGCCTCAGCTTCGCTGCGCAGCCTGAACATATAGTCCGGCGCGAACCCCGGTCCCTTGCCGCGCTGCACGATCGAGTCGGGCAGCTTGCCGGCGAGCAGCCGGCGGGCAGGGGTGCGCGCACCCGGCTCCGGGTACAGCATCGCCGCGGGAAAGCCGGCGAACAGCGCAATCAGCCGCGGATCGCGAAACGGCATCGCCACGCGCACCCGACCAAGGTCGAGCGAGGCGGGTGAGCGCACCGCCTTGGCGATGCCCTGGCTGACGCCCCATAGTGCGCCGGGTTCGGGAAGGCGCATCGGGCTGGCGGGCTGCTGCAGCGTTTCGCGCAGCGGCGCGGGTGGCTGGGCGAGCCAGTGCGGGGCAAGATAGACGTGAAAGGCCGGTCCGGGCCTGGGGGCCGATGTGCGCAGCCGCTGGCGCGCGGCGCGCCACCAGGATTCCCGGCGATGCAGTGGCAGCGGATTGGAGAAGGTGAGCTCGCCGAACAGCCCATCGAACAGCACATTGGACCCCGCAGCGTGGCACTGTTCGGCGAAGCGATGATAGAGATAATGCCGAACGCTAAGGCTCGGGCCGTTGGCGTCGCGGAATAGCTTCGGATCGGGGCGATAGGGACCAGGCAGAGCCGTGGTCACCACCGGCTCATGCGCAATGCCGAGATGGGCGGCAACGATTGCAGCTTCTGCGACTTCGTCGATCTGATCCGTGCCCGGGGCCGCCGCAGAGGTCAGGAATCGCAGCTGCTCGCCGGAATGCAACGCCTGCGCCGTCGCCCAGGCCAGTGTCGCGGAATCGAGCCCGCCGCTCAGCATGCACGCATAATTGCCGCCGACCATGCGCTGACGCACGATGCGCAGGATCATCTCCGCAGCCTCGGCCATCGCCGCGTTCAGGTCGCCGCGCCAGTCGGGATTGGCCCCGATCGCAACTGGCGGTGCCGTCCGGACGCCTTGTCGGTCGATCGTCACATGTTCGCCCGCGTCGAGCGCGCAGATCCCCTCGACCGGCGTGCGGGCGTCTCCGGTAGGTCGCAGGATCGGGCGCCCCAGCGCCATGAACAGCCCCGCCGGGTCGAACCGGTCGCCCACCCAGGATATTTGGCTCAACTGGCGCAGATCCGGGCCGATCGCGATCCGGCGGCCGCGCACGGCATAGAGCAGCGGGTCGCGCAAGGCAAGCGACGCGACCATTACCACTGCGCGACCGTCCCAGCGGACCAGCGTCCACTCGCCATGGAGCAGCGCCCGGATGTCGGAACCGTATCGCGCCAGCGCCGCGCGCGCGATCTCCACATGCGGCGTCTCCGGGCTCAGGCCGAGCTGCCGCGCAACCGGCACCGGTTCATCCAGTCGACCGAGGAACAGGGTCAGTGCGCCGTCATCCTGCGCGCACTGCGCCGCGCCGGGATCGGCCAGGTCAATCACAGCGGCAACGCCACCCGACCCGCCATCGTCAGGCCCCAGGCCGAGGATCGCCGCGGCCGCTGCATCGGGCGGTGCGCCGTCGAGATCGAACAGGCCGTAAAGTCCAGTGCGGTCCATCGCTTACCAGCTCCATCCGCGCCTGATCGCGTCCGCCGACCGGGGACCGTCGCACCGACAGGGGCATCGATCCTCCGCAAACGCGCGCGCTGGGAAGGCTTTACGCCGAGGCGGTGCCACGGTGCGCACTATTCGAAATGTCGATTAAGCCAGCCTGACCATTCAGGTCGCTGCGCTGCGACACCGTGTCTGCGGTGCGGTCATGCCCGCCGGACCGTCGGCACATCACCGCTCGACGGCGCACACCAATGATCGTCGCTGCCACCGGCAGCGGATAGGCAAAGGCGGGGCACGGTCGGTGACCGTTGCCCAGCGCCATGTGTTCAAAATCTGCTCAGGATTTCGTGCAATCAGACTTCGGGCCACCATCGAAACCGGCGGTTGGAAGACCGGCAGTCTCCTCGATCGCGAGCGTCGAGATTTCGGGCTCAACCCAGGTCCGCAGCGCTGCGACCGGCTGTTCGATGTCGTTACGATCCGTCATGATTACCCCTCTTCAGATCTAAGCCGTCTACACAAGCCAAGGTCGTGTGATCACATTCCTTGACGGCGCGCCTTAAGGCTCTGCGACTGTTACCTAACCATGCTCAGTATCGCTGACAAGTTACCAAATCATAGCGGACCAATTCGGTACAGTAACGAAATTCACGCCGCAGCGCGCAGCGCGAGGCGCTCCCAGATCTCCACCAGTGCCGCGGTCAATTCGGCCATCATCGCTTCGTCATGCGCCGGACCGGGGGTAAAGCGCAGCCGTTCGGTCCCGCGCGGGACGGTCGGATAATTGATCGGCTGAACATAAACACCATATTCGGCAAGCAGGATGTCGCTGATCTTCTTGGCGCGGACGGGGTCGCCAACCATGAGCGGCACGATGTGCGTCGTCGTGTTCATCACCGGCAGCCCGGCATCGGCGAACATCGCCTTGAGCGTTGCCGCTGCCGCCTGCTGCCCATCGCGCTCTTCGCTCGATTGCTTGAGGTGGCGCACCGACGCGAGCGCCCCCGCGACCAGCACGGGCGAGAGCGAGGTGGTGAAGATGAAGCCGGGCGCATAGCTGCGGATCACGTCGATGATCGTGCGATCGGCCGCGATATATCCGCCCATCACCCCAAACGCCTTGCCCAGCGTCCCTTCGACGATCGTGAGGCGCGACGCCGCATCGTCACGCTCCGAAATCCCGCCACCACGCGCGCCATACATGCCGACCGCATGCACTTCGTCGAGATACGTCAGCGCGTTATACTTGTCGGCAAGGTCGCAGATCGCGTGAATCGGCGCGACATCGCCGTCCATCGAGTAAACGCTCTCGAACGCGATCAGCTTGGGCACCGACGGATCGTCCGCCGCCAGCAATTCCTCGAGATGCTCCAGGTCATTGTGGCGCCACACCCGCTTCTCGCACCCGGAATTGCGGATGCCGGCGATCATCGATGCGTGGTTGAGCTCGTCGGAATAGATGATGCAGCCGGGCAGCACCTTGGCCAGCGTCGACAGTGTGGCCTCGTTTGAGACATAGCCGCTGGTGAACAGCAGCGCCGCTTCCTTGCCGTGCAAATCGGCCAGCTCGGTCTCCAAGTCGACGTGATAATGGGTGTTGCCGCCGATATTGCGGGTGCCGCCCGACCCGGCGCCGACATCGTGCAGCGCCTCTTCCATCGCGGCGATCACCTTGGGATGCTGACCCATGGCGAGATAGTCGTTGGAACACCACACGGTGATCGGCTTCGGCCCGTTATGCCCGGCAAAGCAGCGCGCGTTCGGGAACATGCCCTTGTTGCGCAAGATATCGATGAAGACGCGATACCGCCCTTCGGCATGGAGCCGGTCGATCGCCTGGTTGAACACGCGCGAATAATCCACCGCGCGCGGAGTTGCCTCGCTGGTCATCCGATCCCGTTAGCGAAATTCGGGGCGGCGCGCCACTGTGCCAATCACCTAGTTTTTCGATCAGCACGATCGGAACCTCGTTGCGCCCCTGCTTGCCCCAGATCAGGACTCGGGACTACCCATTATGGTATGATCTCCGCACCGCGGAACGGGACTCCGGGCATTTCCGTGGCTGAGAGACCATAGCGCTTCCGCTTGAAAAATTGGGAGATTACGATGTCGCAGACCGATATCGACTATTTTACGCGGCGTGAGCAGGCCGAGCGTGACCGGGCGGCCAAGGCGAACGACTCGGGCGCACGCTACGCGCATCTCGCCATGGCCGATGGGTATGCCAGGCGCGTCAAGGTGATGAGCGAGATCCCCGCGATCCCGCTGCGCTGAACGCAAGTTCCCGCGTCAGAGCGTCTCGACGCGGTCGAGGCCATAGGTCGCCAGCGCCGGGACCAGCGCGGGATCAGGTGCCGCGGTGAACACCGCCACGCCGGGCGCGGGGCGACCCGCCCAGGCCTGCCCCGCCGTCAGATGTGCGATTCGTCGCGATATCCCCGGCCCGCCATCGACGAAGCGCACGGGATGCGGCGCGGCGATGGCAAGTTCCTCTGCTACCAGTGGAAAATGGGTGCAGGCGTTGACGATCACGTCGATCCGCTCCCCCCCGGCCTGCCCGAACAGACCGTCGAGCACGGCGCGATAGTGCGCCGGATTCTGTTCCGCGCCGCGCAGTTTCGCCTCGGCGAGTTCGACCAGCGCCGCGCTGCCGTGGCGCAGGACGATGCAGTCGGCAGCAAAGCGCGCGGTCAGATCGTCGACATAGGGCTGGCGCACCGTCGCCTGCGTCCCGAGCACGCCGATCACGCGTGTGCGCGACGCTTCGGCTGCTGGCTTGATCGCCGGCACGGTGCCGACGATCGGCACGTGTAGCGCGGCGCGGACATGGGCAAGCGCGATGGTCGACGCGGTGTTGCAGGCGATGACGATCAGCCGCGGCTTGTATCGCTCGGCCAGCCGCCCGAGCAGCGCGGGCACGCGCGCCGCAATCTCCGCCTCGCTGCGCGTGCCATAGGGGAAACCGGCGCTGTCGGCGGCATAGACCAGGGGCGCGTTGGGAAGCAGCGCGCGCGCCGGTGCCAGCACCGACAATCCGCCCACGCCCGAATCGAAGAAGAGAAGGGGCCGGCTGTCGGCCATGCAGTGCGTCCGCTGATCGAGAATGTTGCGCCCGATTAGCGAACGACCTAGCCTTTGTCCAAGCAAGGGGACTCATGCACACGCAACTCACCACTATCGCGCCGGTGCTGGCCATCGTGCTGGGCTATCTCCTCGGGTCGATCCCGTTCGGGGTGATCCTGACCCGCCTCGCCGGGGCGGGCGACCTGCGCCAGATCGGGTCGGGCAATATCGGCGCGACCAACGTCCTACGTACCGGGCGCAAGGGACTGGCGGCGGCGACACTGCTGCTCGACCTGCTCAAGGGCGCGGCGGCGGTGTGGATTGCCGAGGCCCTCTGGCCCGGCCTCGGCATGCTCGCGGCGGCGGGCGCGTTCATCGGGCATTGCTACCCCGTCTGGCTGAAGTTCAAGGGCGGCAAGGGCGTGGCGACACTGATGGGTATTGTCCTCGCACTGCACTGGCCGTCGGGCATCGTGTTCGCGGTCGTGTGGCTGGTGCTGCTGGCGACGCTGCGTATCTCCTCGGTCGCCGGAATGGCGGCGGCAGTCAGCGCGCCGGTCAGTGCGGCGATCATGCACCGCTTCAACCTCGTCCTGCTGCTGGTCGTGCTCGCGCTGATCGTGTTGTGGAAGCATCGCGAGAATGTCGAGCGGCTGCTCGCCGGGACCGAGCCGCGCATCGGGCGCAAGCATGGCTGACGAGGCCGCGCGCCTCGCCCGCCTCCGCCTGATCCGGTCGCCGCGCATCGGCCCGGTCACCTATCGCCAGCTGATCGCGCGCTTCGGTGACGCCCAGGCGGCGCTCGATGCGCTCCCTGCACTCGCCCTGCGCGGGGGCGGGCAGGGCGCGACGCTCGCCGATCCCGCGCATGTTCGACGCGAGCTGGCGGCAGTCGAACGACTTGGTGCGCGCCATGTCTTTCTCGACGACCCCGATTATCCGTTTCTGCTGGCCGAGCTCGAAAATGCCCCGCCTGCGCTGATCGTGCGCGGCGATCTCGGGCTGCTCGCGCGGCCGTGCGTCGCGATGGTTGGCGCGCGCAACGCATCGGCGGCGGCGTGTCGCTTTGCGCGGCAGCTGGCACAGGGGCTGGGGGATGCCGGGGCGACGATCGTCTCGGGTCTGGCGCGCGGCATCGACACCGCCGCGCATCACGGCTCGCTCGCCAGGGGAACGGTCGGCGTGATCGCGAGCGGCATCGACATCGCCTTCCCGCCCGAAAATGCCGAACTTCAGGAACAGGTTGCGCAGCGCGGCCTGCTGATCGCCGAACAGCCGCCGGGCGCCGAACCGCTCGCGCGTCACTTCCCCTCGCGCAACCGCATCATCGCCGGGCTCGCGCAAGGGACGGTGGTGGTCGAGGCTGCGCCACGCTCCGGCTCGCTGATCACCGCGCGCATCGCTGCGGAGGCGGGACGTGAGGTGATGGCGGTTCCCGGCTCGCCGCTCGACCCGCGCGCGCAGGGCTGCAACCAGCTGATCCGCGAAGGCGCGACCCTGGTGCAGGGCGTCGATGACATTCTCGAAATGATCCGCCCGATCGACGCGCGCGCGGTCCGCTCGCCCGTTACGGGCTTCGGTGCCGAGCCGGGGAGCGAACCCGACGCGGCCGAGCGCAACCGGGTCGAGGGACTGCTCGGCCCGGTGCCGGTGCCGGTCGATGAACTGATCCGCCAGTCGGCCCTGCCCGGGGCGGCGGTGCAGCTGGTGCTGCTCGAACTCGAACTTGCGGGTCGGCTGGAGCGGCACGCCGGCGGGCGGGTCAGTCTGCGGTGAGCGCGCCGACCGCTCAGCGCAGATAACGGTCTTAACCCGCCATCATCCGCGCACCGGCCTCGCGCAAGGTGAGCGTGCCACAGGCAAGCGCCAGCGGATACAAAATCTCGTTTTCGATTCGCACCCGTGCCGCCAGCGCGGACAGGACGCGCTTGCTCGCCTCGACGAACAGCTCGCGGTCGCCGTCGATCTCGTCGGCGGTCCATTCATCGACATAGGCGCGCCATTGCCTGGCCAGCTGCTCGAAATCGCCCATGGCGATCTCCGCCGCCTCGCGCTGTGCCATGTCGCCCTTGGCGAGCAGATGCGGATAGACTTCAAGGTCTTCGGTCGCGAGATGCGCGACCAGGTCAGTGTCGAGCGCGACGATCATCGTGCGCAGCAACGTCGGCGATGCGCTGGCAGCCGCGCGGATCAGCGCGTCGCCACGGGCGGCGATCTGGGCATGTTCGGCAATCAGACGCTCGATCGAAACCATTCCTCACCCCTTCTCCGCCGACTCGTATAGGCCAAGCTGGTTAAGAGGGGGTGGCGTTCCGCTTGACGCCCGCTATTCAGCCTCCCCATCCTCGCGCGTACACGTAAGGACCGCCAGATTTCATGCAGCTCGTCATCGTCGAATCGCCCGCAAAGGCGAAAACCATCGAGAAATATCTGGGCAAGGATTATCGCGTCCTCGCCTCCTATGGCCACATCCGCGACCTGCCGCCCAAGGATGGGTCGGTGCAACCCGATGACGGCTTTGCGATGGAGTGGGAAACCTATCCCGACAAGGCCAAGCAGCTCAAGGCGATCACCGACGAGGCGAAGAAGGCCGATCGCCTGATCCTCGCCACCGACCCCGACCGCGAGGGGGAGGCGATCAGCTGGCACGTTCAGGAAGTGCTCGCGAAGAAGAAGGCGCTGCCCAAGGAGGTCGAACGCGTCACCTTCAACGCGATCACCAAGGCGGCGGTGACTCAGGCGATGGCCGCGCCGCGCCAGCTCGATACCGACCTGATCGACGCCTATCGCGCGCGCCGTGCGCTCGACTATCTGGTCGGCTTCACCCTCTCGCCGGTGCTGTGGCGCAAACTCCCCGGTGCCAAGTCGGCGGGCCGCGTCCAGTCGGTCGCGCTGCGCCTGATCGTCGAGCGCGAGCGTGAGATCGAGCTGTTCAAGGCACAGGAATATTGGTCGGTCGTCGCGCATCTGGAGCACGACGGCACCGCGTTCGACGCGCGGCTAGTGCGGTTCGAGGGCAAGAAGCTCGACCGGCTGTCGATCGGTACCGAAGGCGTGGCGATGCGCGCGAAGGCCGCGGTCGAGCAGGGCCGCTTCACCGTCGCGAGCGTCGAGACCAAGCCGGCGATGCGCAATCCGCCGCCGCCCTTCACCACCTCGACCCTGCAGCAGGAGGCGGCGCGCAAGCTCGGCTTCTCCGCCAGCCACACGATGCGGATCGCGCAGGCGCTCTACGAGGATGGCGCGATCACCTATATGCGGACCGACGGCGTGCAGATGGACGGCAGCGCCATCGACGCCGCGCGCAAGGCGATCCACGACCGCTATTCGGGTGCGTACGTTCCCGACAAGCCGCGCCAATATCAGACCAAGGCCAAGAATGCGCAGGAAGCGCATGAGGCGATCCGTCCGACCGATTTCAGCAAGGATCGCGCCGGTTCGGGCGACCATGCCAAGCTGTATGAGCTGATCTGGAAGCGCGCGCTGGCGAGCCAGATGGCGTCGGCGCGTATGGAGCGCACCACGGTCGAGCTGGAGGAGCCGACCGGCCAGGATGCGCTGCGTGCGACCGGGCAGGTGGTGCTCTTCCCCGGCTATCTCGCGCTCTATGAGGAAGGCCGAGACGACGAGGGCGATGAGGACAGCCGCCGCCTGCCGGTGATCCGTCAGGGCGACACCCCGGCGAAGAAGGGCGTCGATGCCGAACAGCATTTCACCCAGCCGCCGCCGCGCTTCTCCGAAGCCTCGCTGGTCAAGCGGCTGGAGGAACTCGGCATCGGTCGTCCCTCGACCTATGCCTCGATCATTCAGGTGCTCAAGGACCGCGCCTATGTGCGGGTCGAGAAGAATCGTTTCTTCGCCGAGGAAACCGGGCGGTTGCTGGTGGCGTTCCTGGAACGCTTCTTCGAGAAATACGTCAATTACGACTTCACGGCGGGGCTTGAGGAAGAGCTGGACGACGTGTCGGGCGGGCGCGCCGGGTGGCAGGCGGTGCTCGCCGCCTTCTGGCGCGATTTCCAGCCGCGCACGGCGGAAGTCATGGAGCGCAAGCCGAGCGAGGTGACCGAGGCGCTCGACCAGTTCCTCGAACCCTATCTCTTCCCCGACAAGGGCGACGGCACCGATCCGCGGCTCTGCCCGTCCTGCGGCACTGGGCGGCTGGCGCTGCGGGGCGGCAAGTTCGGCGCGTTCGTCGCCTGCTCAAACTATCCCGACTGCAAATTCACCCGCCGCTTCGGCCAGCCGGGCGGCGCGGACGGCGGGGACAGCGGACCGGAAGTGATCGGCACCGACCCCGACACGGGTGAGGAAATCAGCCGTCGCTCGGGCCGGTTCGGACCGTACATCCAGCGCGGCGAGGGCAAGGAGGCGGCGCGCGCGTCGATCCCGAAGGACATCCCCGAGCTGGATCTGGACTGGGCGGTCAAGTTGCTCAACCTGCCGCGCACGATCGGCGACCATCCCGAAAGCGGCAAGCCGATTACCGCGTCGATCGGTCGCTATGGCCCCTATCTGGCGCATGACGGCAAATATGCCCGGCTGACCTCGACGGCGGAGGTGTTCGAAACCGGCATGAACGCGGCCGTGGTGAAGCTGGCCGAAGCGGCAGCGGGCGGCGGACGACCGCAGCGCGGATCGCGCGATGCCTTGAAGCTGCTGGGGGCACACCCGGTGTCGGGCGCGGAGATCAAGCTGATGGAGGGGCGCTACGGCGCGTACCTCACCGACGGCACGACCAATGCGACCCTGCCCAAGACGGTCGATCAGGCGGCGCTGACGCTCGACGAAGCGGTTCAGCTGATCGATGCCAAGGCCACGGCCGGCCCTGCCAAGAAGAAGGGCGGGCGCAAGGCTCCGGCGAAGAAGGCACCGGCCAAGAAGGCCGCGCCGAAGAAGAAGGCGGCGGCGAAGACCTAACGGATCAGGCCGCGCGCAGGCTCGTCATCTGCAGCCAGGCGCGCGCCTGCTTCTGCGCTTCGATGATCTCGCGCGCGGTCATTTCTTCCGCGACTTCGGCCCGCATATAGGGGGCGTGCGCGCTGCCCTTCAGGGCGGCGATGTTGAACCATTTGTGGGCTTCGATCAGGTCCATGTCGACGCCCGACGCGCCGCTGGAATAGACCATGCCGAGCTCATAGGCCGCGTCGGCGCTACCGCGCGCCGCATCCGCCAGCCGGCTGTCGATCAGGAACTGTGCGCTCTTAATGCTGTTGCCCATGACTTTGCCCCACTTTGCTTCGCTCTCATCATGACAGCGAGCTTGGGGCATTCATGGTAAGCAAATGGTTAACGCGATTTACCGGTCAATCCGGGGCGGCCACAGCGACATTGTCGATCAGACGCGTGCCCGCGATCCGGGCGGCGGCGAGCAGTCGGCGGGCCTGGCCCGCGACTGGTGCGCCAAGGCTCGCGGCGTCGACCAGCTCGACATAATCGACGTCGAACCCCGCAGCTTCGAGCGACGCGCGGGCGGTGGTGAGCGCAGCGGCGGGATCGTCGCCCTTTTCGATCGCGCGCACCGCGACGCCCAGCGCGCGGGGCAGGGCGACCGCCGCCGCGCGATCCTCGGGCAAGAGATAGGCGTTGCGGGAGGAGAGGGCGAGCCCGTCATCGTCGCGCTGGGTCGGCACGCCACGGATCTCGATATCGAAATCCAGGTCGGCGACCATGCGCCGGATCACCGCGAGCTGCTGGAAATCCTTCTCCCCGAACAGCGCGACATCGGGCTTCACTTGGTTGAACAGCTTGGCGACCACGGTGGCAACGCCATCGAAATGACCGGGCCGGGCAGCGCCGTCGAGCGGCTCGCTGACGCCCGCCACCGAGATGTTGGTTGCGTGGCCCTCCGGGTACATGGCTTCGACCGGCGGCATCCACAACAGGTCGACGCCGGCTTCGCTGAGCATCCGCGAATCCGCGAGCTCCTTGCGCGGATAGCGGGCCAGATCCTCATTCGGCCCGAACTGCTTGGGGTTGACGAAGATCGACACCACCACGCGCTGCCCGGCCAGCTTTGCCTGCGCCACCAGCGCCATATGTCCTGCATGCAGCGCGCCCATGGTGGGCACGAACGCGATCCGCTCCCCATTGGCACGGAATCCCGAAACGGCATCGCGAAGGTCGGACAGCTGACGGATGGTTTGCACGCGCACAAGGCCTTGGATATGGAACGAAGCGCGGCCTTCTATGGGGGGCGGGCCGGCTGTTCAATCAGGGAAGTTGAGTGACCGACGCATCGAACTCGCTGCACGTGATCGTCTTCGCCAACGAAAAGGGCGGGACTGGCAAATCCACCACCGCAGTCCACACCGCGATCGCACTCGCGATGAAGGGCGCGCGGGTGTCGTGCTTCGACCTCGACCATCGTCAGCGAACGATGGGCCGCTATCTCGACAACCGGCTCGAAACGATGAATCGCGCTGGGCGTCCACTGCCGATGCCGCGTTACGAGACGCATGATGGGGACAGCATCGCGCGCTTTTCCGAATCGCTGGAGCGGTTGGGGCAGGATACCGACTTCCTGATCATCGACACGCCGGGGCGCGACGACAAGTTCGGGCGGATCGCGATCACCAATGCCGACACGCTGGTGACGCCGATGAACGACAGCTTCGTCGATTTCGACCTTATCGGACAAGTCGATCCCGATACCTTTCGGGTGACGCGGCCAAGCTTCTATTCCGAGCTGATCTGGGATTCGCGCAAGCGCCGCGCCAAGGCGGACGGCCAGACGATCGATTGGGTCGTCCTGCGCAACCGCATGCAGCATATCGAGGCGCGCAACATGAAGCGCGTGTCGGAGGCAATCGACCAGCTCGCCAAGCGCGTCGGGTTCCGCGTCATCCCGGGCCTCTCCGAACGCGTGATCTATCGCGAACTGTTCCCCAAGGGGCTGACCATGCTCGACAGCCGCGAGTTCGGTGAAATGGGCCTCGCCCATGTCGCCGCGCGGCAGGAATTGCGCGAGATGATGGCAGGCCTCGCTCTGCCCGAGGTCGAAGCGGCGATGCCGCTGTTCGCATGATCTTCAAATTCCTGATCGGGCTGCTGCTCGCCTGGATTGGCTGGCGCTTGTGGCATGGCTGGGGACGGCCGCTGCCCGGCACGCCCAAGCCGGCCCCGGCACCGGCCGCGCGCGATCCCGAAGAGGCGGCGGCCTATGCCATTCTAGGCGTCGCGCCCGGTGCCGATCCCGACGAGATTCGCGCCGCGCACCGCCGACTGATCGCCAGCGTCCATCCCGATCGCGGCGGATCGCCCGAGCTGACGCGCCAGGTCAACGCCGCGCGCGACACGCTGCTCAAACCCAAGCTCGGCCCGAAAAACTGAAACGCATTGCGCTTAGCCGCGTTTCACGGTTGCACTTTGCGGTACGCGCGCGAAATGAAGCGCGTGGAATTTCCTCCGGAGGCCCAATGACCCATCGTTTCGATCCGACCTCGCTGCGCGAATATGACATCCGCGGAATCGTGGGCAAGACGCTGGGGCCGGATGATGCGCGCGCGATCGGCCGCGGGTTCGCGACGCTGCTGCGCCGCGCCGGCGGCACCCGCGTCGCGGTCGGTCGCGACGGGCGCGTGTCCTCGCCCGTGCTGGAGGCGGCGCTGGTCGAGGGGCTGACCGCATCGGGCTGCGACGTGGTGCGGATCGGCCTAGGGCCGACCCCGATGCTCTATTATGCCGAAGCGATCCTAGAAGTGGATGGCGGCATCCAGATAACCGGCAGCCATAATCCCGGCGATTACAATGGCTTCAAGATGGTGTTTCAGCACCGTCCGTTCTTTGGGCAGGACATCCAGACGCTGGGCAAGATGGCGGCCGAGGGCGACTGGGAAGACGGCGAGGGCACCGTTTCGGACGCCGATATCCTCGACGACTATGTCGGTCGCCTGCTGGCCGGCTATTCCGGAGGCACCTTCCGAGTCGGTTGGGACTGCGGCAATGGCGCGGCCGGCCCGGTGATCGAAAAGCTGGTCAAGCTGCTGCCCGGTGAGCATCACACGCTGTTCACGGATGTGGACGGCAATTTCCCCAATCATCATCCCGATCCTACCGAAGAGAAGAATCTGGCGCATCTCAAGGCGCTGGTCGCGGAGAAGAACCTGGATTTCGGACTGGCGTTCGACGGCGATGGCGACCGGATCGGCGCGATCGACGGGCAGGGCCGGGTGATCTGGGGCGATCAGCTTCTG
Organism: Sphingomonas sp. CCH9-E2; assembly: GCF_001557215.1. Classification (GTDB taxonomy): domain Bacteria; phylum Pseudomonadota; class Alphaproteobacteria; order Sphingomonadales; family Sphingomonadaceae; genus Sphingomonas. The sequence goes on from NZ_LSJM01000286.1 coordinate 14,473, forward strand.
TCCATTCTGGCCGAACCTGTGCTGCGCAAGGATCCCGGCGCAACGATCATAGCCGACGTGAAGGCCAGCCAGGCGCTGTACGACCGCATCGCCGAACTCGGCGGTCAGCCGCTGATGTGGAAGACCGGCCACAGCCTGATCAAGACCAAGATGAAGGAAACCGGTGCGCCGCTGGCAGGCGAAATGAGCGGGCATATCTTCTTCGCGCAGGATTATTATGGCTTCGACGACGCGCAGTACGCCGCGGTCCAGCTGATCAACGCGGTCCACCTGATCGGCAAGTCGATGAGCGCGATCCGCAGCGCGATGCCGGCCATCGTCAACACCCCCGAGATGCGTTTTCAGGTCGACGAAAGCCGCAAATTCGCGGTGATCGACGAGGTGCTGGCGCGGCTCAAGGCGGACGGCGCGGACGTCAACGACACCGATGGTGCACGGGTCAACACCCCCGATGGCTGGTGGCTGCTGCGCGCATCGAACACGCAGGACGTGCTGGTCGCTCGTGCCGAGGCGAAGGACGAAGCCGCGCTCGAACGGTTGCTCGCCATGATCGACGCCCAGCTGGCCGCCAGTGGTCTCGAACGCGGGCCGCAAGCCGGGCATTAAAGCCGATTGGGGGGTGGTGGAATCGCGGGTCTGCCTCCACATGGGGGGCATGGCTCCCGCCCCGCCCCAGATCATCCGCGTCATCGATCTCGAAACCACCGGCAACGCGCCGCCGCAGCATGGCGTGTGCGAAATCGGGTGGCAGGATGTCGCGCTGGGCAAGGACGGACGCTGGGAGCTGGAGGGTGAAGGCGGTGCGCGCCTGGTCAATCCCGGCCGGCCGATTCCGCCGCCGACCATGGCGATCCACCATATCCGCGACGAGGACGTGGCCGACGCGCCTTGGTGGCACGATGTCGCACGCCCGGTGCTCGACCCCTGGCCGCGCCGCGTCGCGCTGGCGGCGCATCGTGCGAGTTTCGAGGAGCAGTTCTGCACACCATCGCTGACGCGCGGGGCGGACTGGATCTGCACCTACAAATGCGCGCTGCGGTTGTGGCGCGACAGCCCGGGCTTTTCCAACCAGTTCCTGCGTTATTATCGCATGCCGGCGGGGCTGGAGCATGAGCGCGGGCTGCCCGCGCACCGCGCCTTTCCCGACGCCTATGTCACCGCACACCATCTGCGCGACATGCTGAACGAGGCGGGGGTGGCGCAGCTGATCGAATGGTCGAAGCTGCCCGGCCTGCTGCCGCGCGTCCGCTATGGTCCGGACCGCGGCAAGGAATGGAGCGAGATCGACGACGAGGCGCTCGACACCTTTCTGCAGGATCGCGACGAGGACATCCGCTACACCGCGCAGGTCGAACTGGAACGCCGCCGCGGCCGGGGGCCGGAGTTCAAACCGGTCCGCCAGCCGCAGCTGTTTTAAGGAGCGCTGCCACGAACAATCCTCCCCCGCCAGGGGGAGGTGTCGCCGAAGGCGACGGAGGGGGAGGAAGCGCCTCGGCCAGCGACATAGGGGTGTCGCTGTCCTCCCCCCCGTCAGGCTACGCCTGCCACCTCCCCCTGGCGGGGGAGCATCAAGGCGTCGCCCGCCAGCTCAATACTTGATTCGCGCGCTCTTGATCTGCCGCTTCTCGAGCATGACCTGAACGCTGTCCGGTCCGGACAGATGGCCCGCACCGACCGCCATGAACACCACGCCCGGCTTGTCGAGCCGCGTGTCGATCCACTCGGCCCAGCGCGCATTGCGGTCGGCGAGCAGCATCTTGCTGAGTTCCGGCGAGCTGCGCATCGCTTCGTTCATGATCGCGGCAAGGCCCTCGGCGTCGCCCTGCGACCATTCGGCCACCATCTTTTCGAACTCGGGGCCGATCTGGCCGAGCTGCGTCAGCGTTTCGGTCAGGAACTGGATCTGCGCGGCTTCCGACAGGCTGTCGAAAAAGCCGAACTGCTGTTCGATCGATTCCACGCCCGAGATCGGCTTGTTCGCCGCCTTGGCCGCGGTCGTCAGCGCGGTTTCCGCACCCGACGCCGGATTATAGCCCGCCTTCATCAGCGCCACGAGCGACAGCTGGTTGGCGGCGAACCACGGCTTCAGCCGCGCAAAGGCTTCGGCCGGAATGCCGGCATCGGCGACCGCCTTGGCAAAGGCTTCGCGCTTGTCGGCGGGCAGCCGGTCGGCCAGCGCGGGGCCGGTCGCCGCGACGCCATATTTCATGATCAGCGGCTGGACCGCGGCTGGATCGGGCATGTCCCCAATCTCGGTGACCAGCTCGCCGCTCGCGTCGAACGCGGTCTTCACCGCTTCGTCGAACCAGCTGAGGTTGGACGGCAGCACATGGATCGTGCCGAACAGATAGATGGTCGTGTCATCATCCTTCACCACCCACAGGGCGGGATCGGCGTCCTTGACCGCAGTGGCCGGGGCGGAGGCCGGGGCCTGCTGCGCCAGGGCGGCAGGAGCGACGAACAACAGGGCAAGCGCCGTCGCTGCGCGCGGCAGGTACTTCATCATCACAAACTCTCCGATGTTAACGGGTTGAGACAGGTTCAGGGTCGTAATTTCTTGTAGCCATAGGCCAGCAGCATCACCGCAAAGGTGGCGACGGCGAGTGCTTCATGCTGCGGCTCGCGGACCAATCCGCCGCGCCACCAGAGATACCAGTTGGCGTAGAGCGCGAGGTAGAAATTGAGCGCGATCGCCGATGCCCACAGATTGTCGCGGCGCTCCAATTCGTCGGTGACGCGATGATAGCGCCAGCCGCCATAGGCGATGCCGATCGTGGTGAGCAGCGACGCGGCGATCGCCCAGGCGGCGGGGATGCCTTCGAGGAACTCGCCGCCATCGACCTCGAACATCGCCGAGAAGAAGCCGACGACTGCGCCAAGGCCCATCAGCGTGAACAGGATGATCCGCTGGCGCCGGGTGCGGGCGCGGGCTGCGGCCAGACCGTCCTTCATTTCATTCGGCATCGTCATGCTCCGCGTCATCGAAAATCTCCTCGATGCTCAGGTCGAACAGTCGGGCGATGCGGAAGGCGAGCGGGAGCGAGGGATCGTATTTCCCCGTCTCGATCGCATTCACCGCCTGGCGCGACACGCCCAGATGCCCGCCCAGCTCGGACTGGCTCCAGTTGCGTTCGGCGCGCAGCACTTTCAGGCGATTTCGCATTCGTCACCGTTCCCTGACATTGTGTCAGCCACGGATGACTATATGTCAGGTGAACATGACACGTGTCAAGCGGCTTTTTTGCCCCTGGGAATTGCGGCGACGATGGCCGCCGCCAGCGTGCCGATGCACAGCTGATAGGGGAAGGCGAGCCCGATCGGGCCGATCATGAACGGCTGGAGCAGCAGCACGGTGACGAACCCGGTGAGCAGCGCGGCGATCACCGATGCGCTCGTCCCCCGTCTCGTGAACACCGCGATGGCATAGACGCCGAGCAGCCCGGCATAGGCGAACGCCATCACCTGCAACGCGAATTCGAGCAGCGGCATGTCGGTGTAGCGCTGCCAGTAGAAGCTGAGCACTGCCATCGCGAACATGGCGATGCCGACGACGCCCATGCCCCAGCGCCCGGCGCGCACATAATGTTTGGCGCTCGCGCCTCCGCGCCTTTCGCGCCAGGGCTGGTAGAAATCGGCGATCATCACCGACGACATGGCGTTGAGCGCCGAGTTGGTGGTCGCCACCGCCGCCGCGGTCACGCCGACACTGACCAGCCCGCGCAGTCCGGGCGGCACCTGCGTCAGGATATAGTGGACGAACACGGTGATCTTTTCACCCTCGAAGCTGGTCACCGCCTGATTGGCGGCGCCCATCAGATCGGGGCGGTTGTAGAAGACGTGCAGCAGCAGCCCGATCGTCACGAACATCGCGATCAGCGGGATGCTGGCGAGCTGCGACAGGATCAGGCCGCGCGCGCCGGTCTTCGCGTCCGGGCTCGCCAGCAGGCGCTGGGTCGTATCCTGATCGAGCCCGGCATTGGCGGTGTTGAGCAGGAACAGCCCGGTAAAGATCGCCAGCACCGTGAAGGGCTTCGACAGGTCGGTCGAGAAATCGAACAGGCGCAGCTTGTTGACCCCGTCGGGCGCATTGGCGAGCGCGTCGATCAGCTCGCCATTGGTCGCGGGAATCGACAGGCGGAGGAACACCAGCACCGCGACCGCCGATCCGGCATAGATCACGAACTGGAGCAGGTCGTTCCAGATCACCGACTTCAGCCCGCCGTGGAAGGTGAACAGAAAGCTGACCAGCATCACCCCGGCGGCGGACAGGATGATTGCGTGCGCCTCGATGCTGCCGAACGCGACCATCGCGATGGCAATGGCGGCGAGATAGACGCGCGCGCCCCCGGCGAACACGCGCCCGACCAGGAACATGCCGCCGGCCCAGCGCTTGGCCCGCGCGTCATAGCGCGCTTCGAGCAGCTCATAGACCGTCGTCGCGCGCATCGCGTAGAAGCGCGGGATCAGTACATAGGCGACGAAGATCGCGGCCAGGATCGCGGACACGACCGCACCGAGATAGCTGTAATCGCCGCGATACCCCTGATCCGGCGCGCCGAGAAAGGTTGCGGCGGACTGGGTCGCCGACAGCACCGACACGGCGGCGAGCCACGCCGGGACCGTACGCCCGGCGAGGAAATAATCCTTCGTGTCATCGGCATGAAAGCGCGAGAACAGCCACCCGCCCGCAAGCAGGACCAGCACGTAAAGCCCGACCACGATCCAGTCGAGCGCGGCAAATTGCGGCGTCATGGCCAAGGTGTAGCAGCGCCGCAGCGCGCGTCACCGGGAATCTTCGGAACGACTCCCGCGCTCAGGCTTTGAATCGGCCTCGCAACAACAAGGACGTCCGATGGCAGCGCGCGCATATTGGCAGGGGCAGATCCGTCTCGCGCTGGTTTCGATCCCCGTCGAAATCTACAGCGCGACCAGATCCGGCGCGCAGGTCGCCTTCCACCAGGTCCACGAACCCTCGGGCAAGCGGATCAAGTACGAAAAGGTCGTCCCGGGCATCGGACCGATCGACACCGATGAGATCATGAAGGGGTTCGAGGTCGAAAAGGGCGAATATGTCCTGCTCGATCAGGACGAGATCGACGCGGTGAAGCTCGAATCGAAAAAGACGCTGGAACTCACCCAGTTCGTCGACGCGCATGAGATCGACGTGCTCTATTACGAAAAGCCCTATTTCGTCGTCCCCGCCGACGACCTTGCCGAAGAGGCATTCGTGGTGCTGCGCGAGGCATTGAAGCGCACGAAGAAGGTCGGGCTCGGCCAGCTGGCGATGCGCGGGCGCGAATATGTCGTCAGCCTGAAACCCTGCGGGCGCGGGATGGTGCTGGAAACGCTGCGTTACGCCGATGAGGTGCACAAGGCACAGGGCTATTTCCGCGACATCCCCGACGCCGAACCGGATGCGGATCTGCTCGGCCTGGCCGAATCACTGATCGAGAAGAAATCGGCGAAGTTCGATCCCGCCACCTTCCACGACCGCTATGTCGACGCGCTCAAGGGACTGATCGCACGCAAGCAGAAGCAGAAGGGCAAGCGCAAGATCATCGAGGACAGCGATTCGGGCGACGACGCGCGCGGATCGAACGTCGTCGACCTGATGGCGGCGCTCAAGAAGAGCCTCGAAAAGCCGGGCGGTGCGGCCAAGTCGGCGAGCAAGGCACCCGCAAAGAAGGCTCCGGCGAAGAAGCCTGCGGCCAAGGCCCCGGCGCGCAAGCGGGCGTGAAGCGATGGAGCTGAACCCGCCGGTCACGTTCGACGCGCTCGGCTGGGACCCGTGGCTGCGGCTCAGCGGAGCAGCGATTGCGGGACTGCTGCTCGGCCTCGACCGCGAAGTGCGCGGCCATGGTGCGGGGCTGCGCACTCACGCCATCCTGTGCTTCTCCGCCGCGCTGATCACGTTGTCCGCGCTCGCGCTCTACTACCAGCTCGGCGGCACCGAATCCCAGGCAGACCCGCTCCGCGTGATCGAGGGGACGGCGGCGATGGCTGGCGTCATCGGCGGCGCGCTGATCGTGTTCGCCAAGGGCGAGGTCAAGAACCTCACGACCGCCGCGCATATCTGGCTCGCCGCGTCGATCGGCATCGCATTCGGTGCCGGGCTCTATCCGATCGCGGTGATCGGCACGCTGGGTTCGGTGCTGCTGCTCACCCTGTTCGGCTGGATCGAACTGCGCGCCTTCAGGAAGAGCCATGGCCAAGACTGATCCGCTTGAACGCTACAACGCGATGCGCGACTTCGCGAAGACGGCGGAGCCGCGCGGCGAGATCGCCAAGGGGGAAGGCCGGACCTTCATGGTCCAGAAGCATGATGCGACGCGCCTCCACTGGGATTTCCGCCTCGAGATCGACGGCGTGCTCAAAAGCTGGGCGGTGACGCGCGGCCCCAGCCTCGACCCCGGCGAAAAGCGCCTCGCGGTGCGGACCGAGGATCACCCGATGTCCTATGCGACGTTTGAGGGGACGATCCCCAAGGGCGAATATGGCGGCGGCACGGTGATGCTGTGGGACCGCGGAACCTGGGCACCCGTGCCGGGCAAGAGCGCCAAGGATCTGGACAAGGGCCATCTCCACTTCACCCTCGACGGCGAGCGGATGAAGGGCGAATGGCTGCTGATCCGCCTGAAGCCGCGCGGCAAGGAAAAGCGTGAGAACTGGCTGCTGCGCAAGATCGACGATGCGCATGCCGGAGCGACCGATGCGCTGGTCGAAACCGGCCTGACCAGCGTCGCCACCGGGCGGACGATGCAGGAGATTGCGGAAGGCAAGAAACCGTCGACTCGGCGCAGGCCGGGGCCGCAATCGGCACGCGCCAAACAGAGCGGCCCCGGCCTTCGCCGGGGCGACGCCAAGGCTCCCGCCTTCCGACCACCCCAACTCGCCACGCTCGTCGATAGCGTCCCCGCCGGAAACGGCTGGCTGCATGAGATGAAATATGACGGCTATCGCGCGCTGGTTGCGATCGGCAAGGGCGGGCCGCGCGTCTACACGCGCAGCGGGCTCGACTGGACCGACAAGTTCGCGAGCATCGCCGAGGCCGCCGCCAGCCTCCCCGCGTCCGCCGCGCTGATCGACGGCGAAGTGGTCGCGTTCAAGGACGGCAAACCCGATTTCTCGACGCTGCAAGACGCGCTGTCCAACGGCAGCGGCGACCTCGCTTTCTTCGCCTTCGACCTGCTCGAACAGGACGGCGAGGACCTGACCGGCCTGCCCCAGATCGAGCGCAAGGAGCGGCTGCGCACCCTGCTTGAGGGAGCTGACCCCCGCCTGCTTTTTTCCGAGCATGTGCTCGGCGCAGGCGAAAAGCTGTTCGAGGCAATGTGTCGCGAGGGGCATGAGGGCGTGATCTCGAAACGCGCCGACGCCCCCTATCGTGGCACGCGCAGCAAGAGCTGGCTCAAGACCAAATGCACGCGGCGGCAAGAATTCGTCATTCTCGGCTGGCTGCCGAGCAGCGCGAGCGGGCGCGGGCTGCGCTCGCTGCTGCTCGGCGTGCACGAAGACGGCGCGCTGCGCTACGCGGGCAAGGTCGGTACGGGATTTAACGCATCGAACTCAACCGCGTTGATGGACAAGCTCGCGCGCATCGCCCGCAAGACCCCGCCCGCCGATGTGCCCAAGGTCGCGGCACGCGGCGCGCAATGGGTTTCGCCCAAGCTGGTCGCGGAGGTCGCCTTTGCCGAATTCACCGCCGAGAATGTCGTCCGCCACGCCAGCTTCATCGCGCTGCGCGACGACAAGCCCGCCGACGAAATCGTGACCGAAACCGCCGCCCCGCCGCCGCCCGCGCCGCACAGCGACGTCAAGATCAGCAGCCGCGACCGCGTGATCTTTCCGGATTCGAAGATTACCAAGGGGCAGCTCGCCGATTATTATGCCGCAGTCGCGCCGATCCTGCTGCCCTGGCTGGCCAACCGCCCGATCAGCCTGGTGCGCTGCCCACAGGGGCGGGCCAAGCAATGCTTCTTCCAGAAGCATGACGCGGGCAGCTTTGGCGCACATGTCCACCATGTCGATATTCGCGAAAAGGATGGCTCGACCGAACCCTATCTTTGGATCGACGATGCCGATGGCGTACTTGCCTGCGTCCAGATGGGGACGATCGAGCTTCACGGCTGGGGCAGCCGCGTGGACGATGTCGAAAAGCCCGACCGGCTGGTGTTCGATCTCGACCCCGATGAGGGCCTCGACTTCGCCAAGGTCAAGAAAGCGGCGGAGGATCTGAAAGAACATCTCGCCGATCTCGGCCTCACCAGCTTCCCGATGCTGACGGGCGGCAAGGGCGTGCATGTCATCGTGCCGCTGAGCCCCCAGGCGGAGTGGCCCGCCGCCAAATCCTTTGCCGAACGCTTCGCCCGCGCGCTGGCACAGGCCGAGCCGGAGCGGTTCACGGCCAATCTCAAGAAGGCCGAGCGCAAGGGCCGCATCTTCATCGATTACCTCCGCAACCAGCGCGGCAGCACGGCGGTGATGCCCTATGTCGCCCGCGCGCGCCCCGGCGCGCCGGTATCGGTGCCCTTGAGCTGGAGCGAGTTGCGCGATGTCGACAGCGCGCAACTGTTCAGCGTCCGCGACGCCGCGACACTGCTCGATCGCGCAACCGGGCGCGCGCTCGCGGGTTGGGGGCAGGCGGATCAGCGTCTGCCCGACCTGTGATCTTTGTTGCACCTGCGCAGCAACCCCGCCACAGAACGTCCGGTCCAGGGGGTAAAGCATGGCGAGTGCGGCTGCGGATACCGGCGAAGATTCGGCAACGATCGCGCGCAATTGGCTGACCGAGTATCGCGCGGCGACCCCGGCTACCGATATGCTCTACGCCGCCGGGCTCGACGATCCGGCGTGGAATGCCGCGCTGGAGGAGCTGGCCGAACGCGCGGGCGAAGACCTGACGGCCGCGCGTGAGCGGGCGCAGCGGCACGCCGAGGATATCGGCACCGGCTTCCGCATCGCGGGCGAAGGCGAGGAACGGCCCTGGCCGCTCTCGCCCGTTCCGCTGCTGATCGAAAAACGCGAATGGCAGGGGATCGCCGAAGGAATCGCACAGCGCGCCGACCTGCTCGAAGCGATCCTCGCCGACAGCTATGGCGAGCAGGCTCTCGTGCGCGGCGGCAGCCTGCCCGCAACATTGCTGACCGGCAGCCCCTATTTCCTGCGCCCCATGATGGGGCTGGAGCCGCCCGGCGGCTGTCATCTCCACTTCGTCGCATTCGACCTGTGCCGGGGACCGGCAGGTGAGTGGCGCGTGCTTGCCGATCATCTGCGCGCACCGGCTGGGGCGGGCTATGCGCTCGAAAACCGGCTGGCGATCGCGCGCATGCTGGGCGGGTTGCAGGGGCGACTCAATGTCGAGCGGCACGCGCCGTTCTTCGCCGCCTTCCGTGAGGGGATTGCCGCGCGGTGCAAGCGCGCCGATCCGCGCATCGGCCTGCTCACCCCGGGCCGCCTCAACCCCAGCTATGCCGAACAGGCGCATCTCGCCCGCTATCTCGGCTTCCTGCTGGTTGAGGGCGGCGATCTCGCGGTGCTCGACGACCGCGTCTATCTGCGCACCATCGCGGGCCTGAAGCGCGTCGATGCGCTGTGGCGCCGCGTCGATCCGCGCATGATCGACCCGCTCGCGTTCGATTCGCACTCGGCAATCGGCGTGCCCGGCCTGATCGATGCGATGGCGCAGGGAGAGGTGGTGATCGCCAACTCCCCCGGCGCGGGGATGCTGGAGGCGCCGGCCTTCGCCGCCTTCCTGCCGCGCATCTGCGCCCGGCTGACCGGCGAGAGCCTGAAACTGCCCAACATCGCCACCTGGTGGTGCGGCCAGCCGCGCGAATGTGCCGAGGTCGCCCGCGACCTCGACAATATGGTGATCGCCCCCGCATTCGGTGTCGCGACCAATGTCCTGACCGATGCGATGCTCGGTTCGGCGATGTCGCCCGAGCAGCGCGCGGCGCTCATCGCCGATCTCGACCGCCGCCCGCAGGATTATGTCGGGCAGGAAGTCGTCCGCCTCTCGACCATGCCGGTCGTGAACGCCGGGCGGCTGGAAGCGCGTCCCTTCACCTTGCGCGTGTTCGCGGCGCGCGGTGCGGATGGCCGCTGGCACGTCATGCCCGGCGGCTTCGCGCAGATCGGCGAAAAGCCCGATGCGCGCGCGGCGGTGATGGGGGAGGGCAATTGGTCCGCCGATGTCGTCATCCATGGCGGCGATGCGGTCGCCCCGGTGACCCTGCTCCAGCCGAGCGACTCGACCCAGCTGCGCCGCAACCCCGGCACGCTGCCCAGCCGCGTCGCCGACAATCTCTTCTGGCTCGGTCGCTATCTCGAGCGCGGCGAGGCGCGGCTCGGCGTAATCCGCGCGCTGCTCGGCCATTCGATCAGCGCCGATAGCGGCGCGGCGCTCGCCGCCGACACCGTCGGCCGGCTGGTCGGGCTGGTGGTTCAGGCGGGGGCAGCGCCGCAGCCCGATAATCTCGGCCGCGCCCAGCTCACGCGCTTTGCCGAAGCCGCGATGGACGCCACCGATGGCTGGTACAGCGTCCGCGCGATCAACCGACAGGCGCGCGCGATCGGCGCGATCAGCCGCGACCGGCTGTCCGCCGACATGATCCGCCTGCTCGACGCACCCTATCCGACCCGCGGCAGCGCGCTCGACCGTGCCGGGTCGCTGCAGCGGCGCTATTCGGCGCTGGCAGGTTTGTCGTCCGAACATATGGCGCGCACCGATGCGTGGCGCTTCCATGACCTGGGCCGCCGGGTCGAGCGCGCGGTGGCGACCGTTTCCGCCCTTCTCGCGCTCGGCGATCCGCAGGCGACCAGCGACGACCTTTCGGCGCTGCTCGACCTTGCCGACAGCCAGATCAGCTATCGCCAGCGCTACCTGACCGGCATCGCGCGCGTGCCCGTCATCGACCTGATCGCGCTCGATCCCGGCAACCCGCGCGCCATCGCGTTCCAAGTGGCGGCGATCGCCGCGCATCTCGAAGCACTTCCGCGCCTGTCCGACGATGGCCTTGCCGAACCGCAACAGGCGCTGGCGCGCGAACTCGCGGCGATGGTCGCGACGGCGCAGGCGGCCAGCTTCGGACGCGATCAGCTGTTCGCGATCGACAATAAGCTCGCCGATCTGTCGAACGCCGTGGCGCGGCGCTATTTCCTCCACGGCTCCGAACCCCTGCGCGCCGCCGGGCTGGTGGTCGGCTGATGCGCTACGCCATCCGCCACATCACGCAGTTCGATTACGCCGAGCGGGTCGGTTTCGCCCGCTGCAATTTGCGCCTCAAGCCGATCCACTGGTCGGGGCAGGAACTGCACGACTATCGCCTGACAGTGCAGCCCGGCGGCAGCACCGCGCCCGCGCGCGCCGAGGCGGGGCTCGCCAATGTCGTCCGGCTCGTCGTGACCCAGCCGGTGCAAAGCCTGACAATCGAAAGCAGCTGCACCATCACCGTCGACCGCCCGGTGCCGATGCCCAGCGCGGACGATCCGACCCTGGCGCAGATCGCGGCGGATGCGCGCGCCAGCCGCGATGCGGGCCCGGCCAGCCCCGCCTCGTATCTCTTCCCCTCGCCGCTCATCCCGCTCGACCGCGACATCGCGCAATGGTGCGCGCAGGACCTCGACCCGCAGCGCGGCGCGCTCGAAGCCGCGATCGCGCTCGCCCGCCGCATCCAGGACGAGTTCGCCTTCGATCCCACCGCGACCTTGGTCGACACGCCCCCGCGTGAGGCGTTTCTCAAGCGAGGCGGCGTGTGTCAGGATTTCGCGCAGATCATGATCTCCGGCCTGCGCGCCGCCGGCCTGCCCGCCGCCTATGCCTCGGGCTATCTGCGGACGCTCCCCCCGCCCGGCCAGCCGCGGCTGGTCGGGGCGGACGCCACCCATGCCTGGGTGTTGCTGTGGTGCGGACCGGAGCGCGGCTGGGTCGGCGTCGATCCCACTAACGGCATCTGGATGGCAAGCGACCATGTCGTCGTCGCGATCGGCCGCGACTATACCGACATCGCCCCGATCGACGGTATCGTGCTGGGATCGGGAGCGCAGAATATGACGGTGTCGGTGGACGTCGCGCCGCTGGACTAGGGCGAAACCCTTGCACTCTACTCCCGCCGCGCCGATGTAGCGGGCTAACACGCCGAACGACAATCAACAGGGAAACACCGTGGCCGATCCATACGCAACCTTGGGAGTCTCGCGCGGGGCCAGCGAGGACGAGGTCAAAAAGGCGTATCGCAAGCTCGCCAAGGAACTCCATCCCGACCGCAACAAGGACAATCCCAAGGCGGCGGAAAAGTTCAGCACCGTGACGCAGGCATACGACCTGCTGATGGACAAGGACAAGCGCGCCCGCTTCGACCGGGGTGAGATCGACGGCGATGGCAACCCGACCTCCCCCTTCGGCGCCGGGTTCGCCGGCGCGCGCGGTGGGCCGCAGGGCGGGTTCCGTCCGGGCGGGGCGCAGTTCGATTTCGGCGGCGGCGGTGGCGGCGACGCCGGGTTCGAGGATATTCTCGAAGGGCTGTTCGGCGGCCGCGCGGGCGGGTTCGGCGGCCAGCCGGGCGGCTTCTCCAGCGGCTTCGGCCGCCGCCCGCCGCCGGCCAAGGGTGCGAACGTCGCTTATCGCCTGCGCGTCCCGTTCGAGGATGCCGCTGCGCTCAAGCCACAGCGCATCCAGCTGCGCGACGGATCGACCATCGACCTCAAGCTGCCCAAGGGCCTCGAAACCGGCACCCAGATGCGCCTGGCGGGCAAGGGCGATGCCGGCCCGGGCGGCAATGGCGACGCGATCGTGACGATCGAGGTCGAGCCGCACCGGTATTTCACCCGCGACGGCGACCATATCCGCCTCGACCTGCCGATCACGCTCAAGGAAGCGGTCGCGGGCGCAGCAGTGCGCGTGCCGACGCCCGAAGGACCGGTGAACCTCAAGGTGCCCGCCGGATCGAGCTCGGGCAAGACGCTGCGGCTCAAGGATCGCGGCTTTCACGGCAAAAGCGCGCGCGGCGACCTGCTCGTGACGCTGATGATCGAAATTCCGGGGAATGACGCAAAGCTCGCCGAATTCGTCGCCGGTTGGACCGATCAGGGGAACCCGCGCGCCCGGCTGGGCGTCTGATCCGATAGCGTGACCGATCCCGTCTCCCCCGAATCGCCCGAGGCGCGGCGGCACGGCTTTCACAAAAGGCTGTCGGATCTGGGCGTCACCGATCGGGCGATTGAGGTGACGAAGCGGGTGGCGGTCGGGGCGTTCAACGACGGCTTCACCCATGCCGGCAACCTCGCTTATCTGAGCCTAGTCACGCTGTTTCCGTTCTTCATCGTCGCCACTGCAGTGGCGCGGCTGGTCGGACGGACCGGCGACGGGCTTCAGGCGGTCGCGGCCTTCCTGCGCACCGTTCCGCCCGAAGTCGCCGATCTGCTGCGCCCCGCGATCCTGGAGGTGCTGGAGGCGCGCTCGGGCTCGCTGCTGTGGCTTGGCGCACTGGTCGGGCTGTGGACCACCTCAGGCTTTGTCGAGACGGTGCGCGCGATCCTGCGTCAGGCTTATGGCATCCCGTCGGGCACGCCCTTCTGGCGGCTGAAGCTGGCGACGATCGGCATGGTCATCGCGTCGGTCATCCTGGCGATGATGGCGTTCAGTTTCCAGCTGCTGCTCAGTGGTGCGGAGCAGTTCATCCTGCGCGTGATCCCCTTTGCCTCGGACGCGGCGCGGATGATCTCGCTGACCAAGGTTGCGCCTGCCATTGCGCTGTTCGGCGCGCTTTACATCCTGTTCTACACGCTGACCCCGTCGCGCTACCGCAGGTCGGGCTGCCCCAAATGGCCGGGGCCGGCCTTCGTTACCTTGTGGTGGATGGGCTGCACCGCAGCCTTGCCCGCAGTGATTGCCACCTTCGGCGGCTATGGCCTGACCTATGGCAGCCTCGCCGGCGTGATGGTCGCGCTCATCTTCTTCTTTCTCATCGGCTTTGGCGTCGTTATCGGCGCCGAACTCAACGCCGCACTGGCAGAAACGCCCGAAACCGGGCTAGAGAAGCCGCACGAGGGACCGGAGGGTAAGACGTGACCGGATTGATGCAGGGTAAACGCGGGCTGATCATGGGGCTCGCCAATGATCGTTCGCTAGCATGGGGCATCGCCAAGAAGCTGCGCGAGCACGGCGCCGAACTGGCGTTTAGCTATCAGGGCGAAGCGCTGGAGCGCCGCGTGCGCCCGCTCGCGGCGGAACTGGGCAGCGATTTCCTGATCGACTGCGATGTCAGCGACATGGCGGAGCTGGACAAGACCTTCGCCACGCTCGCGGAGCGCTGGCCGACGATCGACTTCGTGGTCCATGCGATCGGCTTTTCGGACAAGAATGAGCTGCGCGGCGGCTATGTCGACACCAGCCTCGACAATTTCCTGATGACGATGAACATCAGCGTCTATTCGTTCGTCGCCGTGGCCAAGCGCGCACAGGCGATGATGCCGAACGGCGGATCGCTGCTAACGCTCAGCTATTATGGCGCGGAGAAGGTGATTCCCCACTACAACGTGATGGGCGTGGCCAAGGCGGCGCTGGAAACCAGCGTCCAGTATCTCGCGGTCGATCTCGGCAAGCAGAATATCCGGGTCAACGCGATCAGCGCCGGGCCGATCAAGACGCTCGCGGCCAGCGGAATCGGCGACTTCCGCCTGATCCTCAAGTGGAACGAGCTCAACGCCCCGCTCAAGCGCAACGTGACGATCGAGGATGTCGGCGGCGCCGGCCTCTATTTCCTGTCCGACCTGTCGAGCGGCACCACCGGCGAAACCCACCATGTCGACGCCGGATACCACGTCATCGGCATGAAGGCCGAAGACGCCCCGGATATCGCGCTGGTCTGATGATCGCGATCCGCCCCGCCACTGGTGGCGATGTCGCTGCGATCGACGCGCTCCTCCGGCGCAGCTTTCCGGCGGCGGATGAGGCGTTGCTGGTCCAGCGGCTGTGCATCGATGGCGACATGGTGCTGACCCTGGTCGCGGATGACGAGGAGACCGGCGCGCTCGCAGGGATGGTTGCGTTCAGCCGGATGGACGTGCGCGTCAACGACGTCGCCCTTGCCGCAGTCGCCCTCGCGCCGGTGGCGGTCGAGGCGGCGTATCGCCAGCAGGGCGTGGCCGAGGCGCTGATCGCCGCTGGCCACCAGCATCTTGGTGATGCCGGCTATCTGCTCAGCTTCGTGCTCGGCGATCCGGCTTATTATGGTCGCTTCGGCTATGCCGCCGACCTCGCGCGCGGGTTCGACTCGCCCTATGCCGGGGAGTATCTGATGGCGCTGGCGTTGCAGGACGGGAAGCTGCCATGCGGCGTGCGCGGTGTCGCGGCCCACGCCGGTGCCTTCGCGGCGCTGGGGGAGCAGGCGGGAGCATAGCGGGCGTTGCCCGACCCCGCGCCCTTCTTGCTTCCAAATCGCGATGTAATCGGCGAGGGATGATGCCATGAGCTTCAACACCTTCGGCCGCGTGCTGCGCTTCACCACCTTTGGCGAAAGCCATGGCCCGGCAATCGGTGCCGTGGTCGATGGCTGCCCTCCCGGCCTCGACCTGTCCGAAACCGATATCCAGCCCTTCCTCGACAAGCGCCGCCCCGGTCAATCCCGCTTCACCACACAGCGGCAGGAGCCGGATCAGGTCCGCATCCTCTCCGGCGTGTTCGAGGGGCGCACCACCGGTACGCCGATCGGCCTGTTGATCGACAATGTCGACCAGCGCTCAAAGGATTATTCGGAGGTCGCGAGCGCCTATCGCCCCGGCCATGCCGACTATGCCTATGACGCCAAATACGGGTTCCGCGACTATCGCGGCGGCGGTCGCTCCTCGGCGCGCGAGACGGCGATGCGTGTCGCGGCAGGTGCGGTGGCACGCAAGGTGATCCCGGAGGTCTCGATCACCGCCTGGGTCGAGGCGATCGGCGGCGACGCCATCGACTATGCGAAGTTCGACGCGGCCGAGATCGGCAACAACCCGTTTTTCTGCCCCGATCCCGATGCGGCGGCGCGCTGGGAAACGCTGGTGGACGCTTCGCGCAAGGCCGGCTCGTCGCTCGGCGCAGTGATCGCGTGCGAAGCGACCGGCGTTCCGGCGGGCTGGGGCGCGCCGCTTTATGCCAAGCTCGACAGCGAGCTGGCCGCTGCGATGATGAGCATCAATGCGGTCAAGGGCGTCGAGATCGGCGATGGCTTTGCGGCGGCTGCGCTGTCGGGGGAGGAAAACGCCGATCCGATGCGCCCCGGCGCGGACGGCCCGGAGTTCCTCGCCAATCATGCCGGCGGCATTGCGGGCGGCATCTCCACCGGTCAGCCGGTGCGCGTGCGCGTCGCGTTCAAGCCAACCAGCTCGATCCTCACGCCCGTAGAAACCATCACCCGCGACGGCGAGGCCGCCGAGATCCGCACCAAGGGCCGCCACGACCCGTGCGTTGGCATCCGCGGCGTGCCGGTGGTCGAGGCGATGATGGCGCTGGTACTGGCCGATCAGAAACTGCTCCACCGCGCGCAGTGCGGCTGATCGCCCTGCCGCTTGCACGGCGCAGCTGAGGGGCGAGCCGGGCACCATCGCCGATGGAGCGAGGAACCAGCGTGGGACTTCGGGTGATGGCGCACGTTGATGTCGCGCCGTGTAACCAGGAGTATCCCATGCGCCACAAGACGCTGTTCAGCCTTATCGCCCTTGGCGGATCGTCCGCCGCCATTGCCGCGATCGGCACGCCGCAGATCGAACCGCCGCTGCAGAACGAGATTGCCAACGAAGTGGTGACGGACGACACCACCGCTCCGGAGACGCTGTCGAACCGCACCGACGTCGAGCCGAGCGCTGAGCCGACCGACCCGACGCAGGGCGGGAGCGACACCGCGCCCGAGCCTAACTCGACCTTCTACTGACGATTTTCGTCCCCGGGCGCGGTCCGCCGCGTCCGGGTTAGCTTCAGTCCGCGAACGGATCGCGGACCAGGATCGTGTCCTCGCGCTCCGGGCTGGTCGAGACCAAGGCGACCGGGCAGCCGATCAACTCCTCGATCCGCCGGATATATTTGATCGCCTGGGCCGGCAGCTGCGCCCAGCTGCGCGCGCCCGCGGTCGATTCGCTCCAGCCCTCGATCTCCTCATAGACCGCGATCGCACGCGCCTGATCCTGCGGGCTGGGGGGCAGATAGTCGTAATGCTTGTCGCCGACAGTGTAGCCGGTGCAGATCTTCAGCGTCTCCATCCCGTCGAGAATGTCGAGCTTGGTCAGCGCGATGCCAGTGACCCCGCTCAGCGCGACCGACTGGCGCACCAGCACCGCGTCGAACCAGCCACAGCGGCGCTTGCGCCCCGTGACGACGCCGAACTCACGCCCGCGCGTGCCGAGCAACTCGCCGATCTCGTTATCCTGCTCGCTGGGGAACGGGCCGGAGCCCACGCGCGTCGTATAGGCCTTGACGATCCCCAGCACGAAACCGACCGACCCCGGGCCAAGGCCGGAGCCGGACGCCGCCGACCCGCTGACCGTGTTGGACGAGGTCACGAACGGGTAGGTGCCATGGTCGATGTCGAGCAGCGCGCCCTGCGCCCCTTCGAAGAGGATGCGCTTGCCCGCTTCCTTCGCGCCCTTGAGCGTCAGCCACACCGGCGCGGCATAGGGCAGCACCGATGGCGCGATCTCGCGCAGTTCCGCGATCAGCGCGTCGCGGTCGATCGGCGGCTGGCCGAACCCGGCGCGCAGCGCATCGTGATGCGCGCAGAGGCGATCGAGCTGCGGCCCCAGATCGTCGAGATGCGCCAGGTCGCACACGCGGATAGCGCGGCGGCCGACCTTGTCCTCGTACGCCGGGCCGATGCCGCGGCGGGTGGTGCCGATCTTGCCCGACCCGCTCGCGTCCTCACGCAGCGCATCGAGATCGCGGTGGAAGGGGAGGATCAGCGGCGCGGTCTCGGCGACCTGCAGCGTCCCAGGCGTGATCGCGACGCCCTGAGCGCGCAGCTTTTCCATCTCGTCGCGGAAGTGCCACGGGTCGAACACGACGCCATTGCCGATCAGCGACAGCGTGCCGCGCACCAGACCCGAGGGGAGCAGCGAGAGCTTGTACACCTTGTCGCCGACGACCAGCGTGTGGCCGGCATTATGCCCGCCCTGAAAGCGGACGACGAGGTCGGCGCGGCTGGCCAGCCAGTCGACGATCTTGCCCTTGCCCTCATCGCCCCACTGGGCGCCGATCACCGCGACGTTCGCCAACTATCCGATCCTTTCCGGTATGCGCGGCTCCCCTAAAGGGCAGCGACGGCTACGTCCAGCGCTGGTCAACCGTCCAGCGCAGCCCGAACCTTGGCGGCGAGCTGAACAACCCCGAACGGTTTCGCAATCAGCGCGGCGGCAATTCCCGCGTCATTGGTGATCGCGTTCTCGTCGGGCGTATAGCCGCTGGTGAACAGCACCTTGAGCCCCGGCTGGCGCTCGCGCGCGCGGCGGGCGAGCTCGTCGCCGGTCATCTCGGGCATCACGACGTCGGTGAAGAGCAGCGAGATCGGCTGCTGCCCGCGCGCCATGATGCGCAGCGCCTCGATCCCGTCGGGTGCCTGCAGCACGGTATAGCCAAGCTCGCGCAGCGCCTCGACCGAATGGTTGCGCACGCGCTCCTCGTCTTCCACCACGAGCACCACCTCGTCGGGCGATCCGGTGCGGAGCGCTGCCGCTTCCGCCCCGGGATCGGACTCCGCAGGCGCGACATCGTGGCGCGGCAGCAACAGGGTGACGCGGGTCCCCCGGCCCGGCGCGGTGTCGATCGCGACATGTCCGCCCGACTGGCGCGCAAAGCCGAAGACCTGGCTCAGCCCCAGCCCGGTACCCTTGCCCACGCCCTTGGTGGTGAAGAACGGATCGAACGCGCGCGCCGCGACCTCGTCCGACATGCCGACGCCGGTGTCGGCGACGGTCAGCGCGACGTAATCGCCCGCCGCCAGGCCCAGGTCGCCCGCCTCGGCCGCATCGAGCGTCCGGTTGGCAGTCTCGATCGTCAGCCGCCCACCATCGGGCATCGCATCGCGCGCATTCACCGACAGGTTGAGGATGACATTCTCGAGCAGATTGGGGTCGGCCAGCGCGGGTACGAGCTGGCCCTGCAGCCGCGTCTCGACCGTGACCTTCTCGCCCAGCGTGCGCATCAGCAGGTCGATCATGTCCGACACCAGCGCATTGATGTCGAGCGGCACCGGCGCAAGCGGCTGTTGCCGGGCAAAGCCGAGCAGCCGCTGGGTCAACGCGGCCGCCCGCGTCGCGCCGTCGCGCGCGGCGACGATGTAGCGCTCCAGATCGGTCGTTCCCTGCGCGATGCGCCGCTCCAGCATGTCGAGCGAGCCGATGATCACCGCGAGCATGTTGTTGAAGTCATGCGCGATGCCGCCGGTCAGCTGGCCGACTGCCTCCATCTTGTGCGCCTGCCGCAACCGCTCCTCGGCGGACATCAGCTGGCGCGTGCGCTCCTCGACCGCCTGTTCCAGCTCCTGCCGCGACCGGGTCAGCACTTCGCGGGCGTCGACGATATCCTGAATGTCGGTGCAGGTCCCGAACCAGCGGGTGATCGCGCCATTATCGTCGCGGACCGGCTGCGCCCGACCGAGCACCCAGCGATAGACCCCGCTATGATGCCGCAATCGATATTCGATATGATAGGGGTCGCCGGTTTCCAGGCACCGCTGCCACACGGCCCAGGCGCGCGGCTGGTCGTCGGGATGAAACATGTCGTTCCACGCCGCGCCATCGGTGGAGCCATAGGGCACGCCGGTGAACTCGTACCAGCGATCATTGTAATAATCGTGATAGCCGTCGGGCAATGTCGACCACACCATCGGATCGATCGAATTGGCGATGGCACGGAACTTTGCCTCGCTCTCGCGCAGCGCGATGACGGCGGCGGCGCGCTCGACCGAGTCCCAGGTCGATTGCGCGACCGCCTCGATCAGCGCGACCTCCTCCGGACGCCAGACGCGGGGTCCAGCCTGATTGGCATAGAGGCTGCCGACCCAGACCCCGCCGCGCATCAGAGGGACGCCGACCGCCGCAGGTGAGTAACGCGACAGATCGCTGCCGGTAAACCGGGCATCATTTGCGGCGTCATGCGATACGAGGGTCAGCCCCTGCCGATAAATCGTGTTGGCGG
Organism: Sphingomonas sp. CCH9-E2; assembly: GCF_001557215.1. Lineage (GTDB taxonomy): Bacteria > Pseudomonadota > Alphaproteobacteria > Sphingomonadales > Sphingomonadaceae > Sphingomonas. The sequence goes on from NZ_LSJM01000286.1 coordinate 34,634, forward strand.
CACCCATGTCGAGCCGGAGCGTTCCCTCGAGCGAGGGCAGCTTGCCGCTGGTGACGCACGGGCCGAACTGGACCGCATCATTATCGGCGACACGGTAGAAGCCGACCCGGTCGATGCCCAGCCGCTCGGCGATCGCCCCTGCGCCAAGCCGCATGATCGCCTCGGGCGAGTCCAGCGCACGCTGGCGTCCGGCCAGGTCAAACAGGAACGCCTGATCCTGCGTCGCGGCTTCCAGATCGGCGGCAGCCTTGCGCGCGGCTTCCTCCGCCTCGCGCCGCTCGGTGACCTCGAAAATGACGCCGGGAAAGCGCACCGCGCGACCCTCGGCATCGTAACTGGCGCGCCCTTGCGCCGTGACCCAGCGCACGCGGCCATCGGCGTCGATCAGCCGATACTCGCTCGAAAACGGGTCGCCGCTGCGAACCGCCTGACTGACTCCCGCGCGCAGCCGCTCCGCATCGTCGGGGTGGACATGGCTGAGGAACGCGGCGCTCGACTCGCCTTGTTCCGCCAGCGCTGGTTCCACGCCGTAAAGGCGCGCCAACCGCGCATCCGTCTTCAGCCGGTCGGTGACCAGATCCCAGTCCCATACCCCGACGATGTTGGTCGCCTGCAGTGCCAGCTGCAGCCGCTGCTCGCTTTCGCGCAGCCGCGTTTCGGCGACGACGCGCTCGGTGACGTCGTTCGCCTCGATGAAGATCGCGGTCGTCGCGCCGGCGGCATCCTTGATCGGCTGAAACACGAAATCGACCATGCGGGTCTCTTCGACGCCGTCGCGCACCAGCTGCACCGGCTGGGCGCTGGCACGATAGGCGACTCCGCTCTTAAACACCTGATCGAGCAGGGCGACAAACCCCTGTTCGACAATCTCCGGCAGCGCTTCGGCGACGGGCTTGCCGATCAGCTCGGCGCGTCCGGTCAGCACATGATAGGCGGGATTGGTCAGCGCAAAGACATGATCCGGCCCCTCCAGCAACGCGACCGCGCCGGGCGCTTGCTGGAACAGCTCGTGCAGCCGCTCGATCTCGGCGCGACGTTCGCGCTGCGACAGCACTGTCGCGGTCGTCTCATTCCCCTGGTTGAGAATGCCGCACACCCGGCCGAATTCGTCGCGGATCGGGGTGAAGCTGTAATTCCAATAGGTTTCTTGCGGCTTCCCGCCGCGCTCCATGTCGAGCCGCTGGTCATAGGTGGCGAAGCCTTCGCCCGTTGCCATGACGCGCTCGAACTGCGGACCCACCACGTCCCAGATTTCGGGCCAGACTTCGGCACCGGGACGGCCCAGCGCGCCGGGATGGCGCTCCGCCGGGATCGGTGCCCAGGCGTCGTTGTAGAACAGCCGCAGCTCCGGACCCCAATAGATCGCGGTCGGCATCTCCGATCCCAGGCAGATGCCAAGCGCAAAGCGCAGCGGTTGCGGCCAGCTGTCGGGCGGGCCGAGCGGGGTCGTGGCCCAGTCATGCTCCCGAATACGACGACCCATCTCGCCGCCTTGCTCCAGGAATCGAAGCTCGGAATACATGTGTTCTGCGTTGCGGGTTGCGCTCGCGCCTGTCAATGCAACTTGGGTAAGGACCCGCCGAAAACCAGCCGGTTAGAGCAGGCGGGCCAGGAGCAGGAGAAGCAGCGTGAAACTCGCCAGTTTGAAGCACGGACGCGACGGCCGCCTCGTCGTCGTGTCGAGCGATCTCGCCTGGTATGCCGATGCCGGCCATATCGTCGGCACGTTGCAGGCCGCACTCGACGATTGGGATCGGTACGAAGGCGCATTGCGCAATCTCGCCACCGATCTCGATCATGAGGTGATTCCGCGCGAACGCTTTCACGAGCGGGAGGCCGCCGCGCCGCTGCCGCGCGCCTATCAATGGGCCGATGGCTCGGCCTATGTGAACCATGTCGCGCTGGTGCGGCAGGCGCGCGGGGCGGAAATGCCCGAGAGCTTCTGGCACGATCCGCTGATGTATCAGGGCGGCAGTGACGGGTTCCTCGGCCCGCGCGACCCGATTCCGCTCGCCGACGAAGACTGGGGCTGCGATCTCGAGGCCGAAGTGGTGGTGGTGACCGGCGACGTGCCGCTGGGCGCGAATTGTGAGGAGGCGCTGGCCGCGATCCGGCTGGTCGGCCTGACCAACGACGTCTCCTTGCGCAACCTGATCCCGGGCGAGCTGGCCAAGGGCTTCGGCTTCTTCCAGTCCAAGCCCGCCAGCGCCTTCTCACCCGTGTTCGTGACGCCCGACGCGCTCGGCGACTGGTGGCGCGACGGCAAGCTGCACCGCAAGCTGATGGTCGATCTGAACGGCCAGCCCTTTGGTCGCGCCGAGGCAGGCGAGGACATGACCTTCGATTTCGGCACGCTGATCGCGCATGCGGCAAAGACCCGCGCGCTGGGGGCGGGGACGATCATCGGATCTGGCACCGTATCGAACCGCGACGCGGATGGTGGTCCGGGCAAGCCGATCGCGCAGGGTGGCGTCGGCTATTCGTGCCTCGCGGAAGTCCGCACCGTCGAAACGATCCGTGACGGCAAGCCGTCCACCCCGTTCCTCAAGGCCGGCGACACGGTCCGCATCTGGGCCGAGGACGACCGGCACCACCCGATCTTCGGCACGATCGAGCAGACCGTCGGGGGGTGACCGCCGCTATTCCTCCCCCAGCTCGCTGGGGGAGGCGGTTTGCAGTTCGTCGCGTCCGGCTTGCCAAGCATGCGCCGGGCCGTATCATCGCGCTATCACACCATTTCCCAGGGGAAGTTCATGAAGCCCGTATCCGGCGCGATTTTGCTCGCCACCGCCTCGTTCCTGTCGATCCTGCCCGCCGCTGCCCAGACCCCGGCGGCCAAGCCTGCGCCCGCCAGCGTCGATGCGACACCGATGCTCGCGCCGTGGCCCGGTCCGTTCGACGGCGTTCCCCAGTGGGACAAGGTGACCCCGGCGATGTTCCCGGCGGCGTTCGAAGCGGCGATGGCCGAGGCGCGCGCCGCCTTCATCAAGGTGCGCGACAATCCCGAAGCGCCGACCTTTGCCAACACGATCGAGGCGCCGGCGAAGGCGACGACGTCGCTGTCGCGCGTCTTCCCGGTGTGGGGCGTCTATACCAGCAACCTCGCCAGCCCCGAGGTGCAGAAGATCGCGCGCGAATGGAGCCCGAAGCTGTCGGCCTTCTCGACCGAACTCAGCCTCGACCCCAAGATGTTCGCGCGGGTTAAGACGCTCTACGACAAGCGCCAGACGCTCGGCCTCAACGCCCAGCAGATGCGCCTGATCGAGCGGACCTATCGCGATTACGTGACCTCGGGCGCGCTGCTCAACGAGGCGCAAAAGGCCGAGATCAAGCGCATCAATGGCGAGCTGTCGGTCGCCTATACCGAATTCAGCCGCCGCGTGCTGGCGGACGAAGAAACCGCGATCATCATCGACGATGAGGCCGACCTCGCCGGTCTGCCCGACAGCTTCAAGGCGAGCCTTGCCGAAGAGGCCAAGGCGCGCGGGCAGGCAGGGAAGTGGGCGGTCAAGAACACCCGCTCGTCGATGCAGCCCTTCCTGATGTACGCCACCAACCGCGCGCTGCGCGAGAAGGTGTACAACGCCTATATCAATCGCGGCGACAATGGCGGCGCGAACGATACCAATGCGATCATCGCCAACATCCTGAAGCTGCGTCAGGAGCGTGCCAAGGTGCTCGGCTTCAAGACGCACGCCCATTACCGCATGGACGACACGATGGCGGAAACGCCGGAGAACGCGACCAAGCTGATGATGTCGGTCTGGCCCGCCGCGGTCGCGCGCGTCCGTCAGGAAGTCGCCGACATGCAGGCGCTGGCCGATGAAGAGGCGAAGGCGGGCAAGGGGCCGAAGATCAAGATCGAGGGCTGGGACTATCGCTATTATGCGGAGAAGGTCCGCAAGGCGAAATACGACCTCGATGAGAGCGAGGTGAAGCCGTATCTCGAGCTCAACAACATGGTGAACGCCATGTTCTACGCCGCCGGACGGCTCTATGACCTTGAATTCAAGGAAAATACCGGCACGATCCCGGTGTTCCAGACCGATGTGCGGACGTTTGAGGTCAAGCGCCTCGGCAAGACGATCGGCGTCTTCTACCTCGACAATTTCGCACGTGCGGGGAAGCGTTCGGGTGCGTGGGCGACCAGCTATCGCAGCCGTTCGGGGCTGCGCGGCGACGATATCGTGCTGGCGTCGAACAACAACAACTTCACCAAGGGCGGCGCGGGTGAGCCGACGCTGATCAGCATCGATGATGCCTCGACGCTGTTCCACGAATTCGGCCATGCGCTGCACAGCCTGCTCGGCAACGTCTATTATCCGGGCCTCGCCGGCACGCCGCGCGACTTTGTCGAATATCCGAGCCAAGTGAACGAAAACTGGCTGCTGACCCCCGATGTGCTCAACCGCTTCGCCAAGCACTACAAGACGGGTGAGGTGATCCCGGCGGCTTTGGTGGAAAAGATCGAGAAGGCGTCGACCTTCAATCAGGGCTTCGACACGGTCGAATATCTCTCATCGGCAATCGTGGACATGCAACTCCACAATCGCGAAACCCCGGTGACCGATCCCGACGCGTTCGAACGCGACACGCTCGCCTCTCTGGGCATGCCCAAGGAAATCGTGATGCGGCACCGCCTCCCGCAGTTCAACCACCTCTTCTCCTCGGACGCCTATTCGGCGGGCTATTATTCCTACCTCTGGTCGGAAACGATGGACGCCGACACCTGGGCCGCGTTCGAGGAAAGCGGCAATGTCTGGGACAAGGGCGTGGCGGACAAGTTCCGCACGATCCTGCTCGAAACCGGCAACGAAACCGACCGCAAGGAAGCGTATAAGGCGTTTCGCGGCCGCGATCCGGACGTCAACGCGCTGTTCAAGCGCCGCGGATTCCCGACCGGAAACTGAGTTCAGAACGCCGCCGGGTCACTCCGGCGGCGTTATTTCCCAGTCGATCGGCTTGAACGACCCGTTGTTGGACTGCAGCGCCGAACAGGCGGTCAGGCCGATCACCAGATCCTCCATCGCCCGAAACACGATCCGGTCCCCCGCTTTGCTCAGCGGCGGATCGACGCGCAATTCGCCGGTTTGCCCATCGACCGGCACATTCATGAAGCAGTTGAACGCCGTCGGGATCATGTCCTCGTCGATCCCATAAGGCGCAAGCGCGGCGGCGAGGTTGCCGAAGCATCCGCGATGCGGGGCGGTGTCGCCATAAATGATCCGGAACGTGTCCTTCGAACATGGCGTGAGCAGGAAATCATGCCGCCCGACATCGTCGGCGACGATCTCGAGCAGCACATTGCTGCGGTTCGAATAGAGTTTGTCGCCCGTCGTCAGATAGATGCGGCTCGCATAATCCAGTGTTCGGCCCGAGGAGATCACTTCGCCGACATCGTCCTTGCGAAAGGCGAGCAGGTCGGCGACCTGTTCACCGGTCGGGTCGGTGACGGTGAGCAGCGCCCCTTTGGGCAGTTCGAACGCGACGCCGGAGCGGGGTTCAATCCTATGCGGCATGCTGGTCACCTCCGCGTCCGCGGAAGGGGCAGCGCCATTCGGGATCGACCACCCGCCCGCTATATTGCCGTGCTTCCGACACGGTGCCATGCTGCGCCAGCATCGGGTTGGGCGCGCCTGCCAGTGCGACATCACGCGCGACGATCGAATCGCGCAGCTTCTCATAGCGGCCCTGCGCGCGCAGTTGCTCGAACTGGTCATGCAGGTTGAACACCAGCGCCGGGCGCTCGAACCGGCGCGCGGGGCGGCTCGCCTGGGGGTGCAGGCCGACCACGAAAAACGCCTCGCCGCCGAAGCTCAATGAGAAATGCGGATCGTCGGGATCATGGCTGACGCGCGGGTCGCCCGGCTGTCCCAGCCATTCATCCTTGTCGGTCAGCGACTGCAGCCGCGCCCACAGATTGTCTTCAAAGGCGGGCTCGTCGAGTTCGCGGTCCTGTTCGAACAGCACAACGAGCGACTGGAACAGCTCGGGCTCGGCGCGGTAGCTGGCAGCGAGGTCGTGCAGATTGGGCAGGATGCGCAGATCGTCCCAGGCCGACCCGATATCCTTGCCAACCACAAAGCGCATGCGGTCGCGGCTCAGCGCCGACTTGGCACCAACACAGGGGAATTCGGTCGATTTGACGAACGCGCGAAAGCGCTCCGCCAGCGGATGCGCGGAGTCATTGCAGGGTTTCAACATGACCGCCCAACGCGCCGATGGCCGAGTTGTTCACACGAAAAGGGCCGACCTCGATGGAGGCCGGCCCGTTTCTTTATGCTTTTCCGCGCTTAGCGGCGGCAATAGCCGGGACGATCGGCCCGGTCGATTTCGCGCCCGGCGAGTGCGCCGACGACGCCACCCAGAATGGTGCCGATGGTCTTGTCGCCGCGACCCGCGATCGCGTTACCGGCCAGGCCGCCGGCAATCGCACCAACGATCGCGCCGCCTTCGCCGTCGCGGCACTGATCCGCCGCACGTCCGCGATAATTGTAGCGGCGGTCATAGCGACGATTGTCGCGGCGATAATCGCGATAGCCATCACCATGATAGCTGCGACCATCACGATATTCATAGCGGCTCTGCGCCGCAGCCTCGGTCGCGGGGACCAGTGCGGTGCCGGTCATCGCCAGCGCGGCACCGATCAGAGAAAGCTGCTTGATCATGTCGTATCTCCGTGTTCGTTCGATCTCGTTGAACAGGGGATTCGCACAACCGCATTGAGCCGTCCCTGAACGCTGCTGTTATCCGCGGTTCAGGATCGTTGCGGGACCGTAAAGGGGGGTGCCGGTGCGGCCGTAGCGCCCAAGGGGGAGTGCCCAGTCCCGATACGCAACACGGGAAATCGGGCGGGGCGTTCGGATCGCACCGGCATGTCGGGCAGGTCCGCGAGATACGCCGCGGAACAGCTTGTCTGTCGTTTAGCTGAACGGCGTCCAACCCAGGCTGAACAAGGCTGTTATCTGAGGTTCAGCTTTGCGGCGCGATTGCGGCCGCTATGAAGGGCGCGCGATGCGCATCCTTCTGTCGATCCTGCTGATCCTGGTGTTCGTCCCCGACTGGTCGGGCGAGGCGCGGCTGCCGCTGTTGCCGCGCGATCCATCGATTCGGGCGACGCAGGTAACGCTGCGGGTAGGGGACACCAAGCAAACCCGACTGGGCGGACTGACCTTCCTCGGCGGGGTTGCACTGGACGGTCCGGGTCACGCGTTCGGCGGCTTTTCGGCAATGGCGGTGGACGGCGACCGGTTCATGCTGTTGAGCGACGGCGGCAACATCGTCTCGTTCACCATGGGCGCGGACTGGACCGCGCGCGCAGTTCGCTTCGCCGAACTTCCGGCCGGTCCCGGCAAAGGATGGCGCAAGCAAGATCGCGACAGCGAGTCGCTGACCACCGATCCTGCCACCGGCCAGATCTGGGTCGGGTTCGAGCGGGCGAATGCGATCTGGCGGTATGAGCGTGGCTTTGCGCGTGCGCAGGGGCACGCAACGCCGCCCGCTTTGTCAAACTGGTCGAGCAATGGCGGCGCGGAGGCGATGGTGCGCCTGCGCGATGGGCGCTTCATCGTCCTGGCGGAGGATCGCAAGGGCGACGCTGCGGGGACCGTGCGGGGCATCATGTTCAGCAGCGATCCAGTCGCGGCGCCGCGTCGCGGCTTCGCTTTCAGCTATCGCCCGCCGCGCGGCTTCAAGCCGACCGACATGGCGGAGTTGCCGGACGGGCGGATCGCGGTCCTCAACCGGCGATTTGCCTTGCCGCTGTCATTTACCGCGACGCTGACGCTGATCCCGCGCCGGGCGATTCGGCGCGGGGCGATCGTGACAGGCCGGGAAGTTGCGCGGTTCGAAGGGCCGGTGCTGCACGACAATTTCGAGGCGCTGGCGGTCGTGCGCGAGGGTCGGGACACGATCCTGTGGATTGCGTCGGACGATAACCAGCTGTTTCTGCAGCGGTCGCTGCTGCTCAAATTCCGGCTGAACCGATAGCGCGCGTCGGCGGCGAATCGGCTCGGGACACAAACGCCGAACGGCCCGCGTCCCGAAATGGGAGCGGGCCGATCAGAAACCCGGTCGCCGAAGCGAATCAGGCGGCGGCAGTCGCCTTCTTGACGATCTCGCGCTTCAGGCGGCGGGCACGCAGCGACAGCTTGTCGTCGCCGGTCTTCAGCAGCCAGTTGTCGAGGCCGCCATTATGCTCGACCGAGCGCAGGCCGTGCGTCGACACGCGCAGGCGAATCGAGCGCTCGAGCGCTTCCGACATCAGCGTCACATTCTGCAGGTTGGGCAGAAAGGTCCGCTTGGTCTTGTTATTGGCGTGGGAAACATTGTGACCCACCTGCCGGCCCTTGCCGGTCAGCTCGCAAATGCGCGACATCGAATCGTTCCTAGGTTTCAGCCTGTCCAGCGGCGCTGGGAAAGAGCGGCCCGATAACGGGACAGCGCGATTTCGTCAACCGTGCATCGCCCTGTTTCGCACCGTGCGTGCAACCCCTATGGTCAATGATGCGTTATTTCGCAAACGATTCGAACAGGGAGATCGGACTCGATGCGTGGACTTCTGGCAATTCTCGGCCTCGCGGCCGTCGTCATCGTGGTGCTGATGTCGCTCGGCATGCTGAGCATCGACATGAAGCCGGGCGCGCTCCCGACCGTGAAGTTCGAGGGCGGCAAGGCCCCGACCGTCGCTGCGGACGTTGGCGATGTCGGCATGGGCACGACCAACACGACCATCCAGGTGCCGACCATCACCATGGAAAACAAGACCATTCAGGTCCCGACGGTCGAGGTCGAGAAGGCGCAGCCGACTCCGGCTGCCAAGTAATTGCATGATCAGGCGGCGCGTCGGCATCTATGGCCGATCGCCGCCACTTGCGGCATAGCGGCGGCATGTTCCCGCTGCCCGAACCGATGCGCGCCGCACTCGACGCCGCGCGTGCTGCCGCCGAGACGAGCGAAGTTCCGGTCGGTGCGGTGGTGATGCAGGGCGAGCGCGTGGTCGCCGTTGCAGCCAATGCGCCACGTACCTTGCACGACCCCACCGCGCATGCCGAGATTCTGGCGATCCGCGCGGCTGCCCAGACGCTGGGCCGCGACCGGCTGGAAGATTGCGACCTGTGGGTCACGCTCGAGCCGTGTGCGATGTGCGCGGGCGCGATCGCCCATGCCCGCATCGCGCGCGTTTATTATGGCGCCAGTGATCCCAAGGGCGGCGCAATCGAGCATGGTCCGCGTTTCTTCACCCAGCCGACCTGCCATCACCGTCCTGAGGTCTATCCAGGGATCGGTGAGGGCGAGGCCGCTGCGCTACTGCGCGATTTTTTCGCCGCGCGGCGGTGATCCCCCTCTCCCCGCGAGCGGAGAGAGGGATGCATTCAGCGCCGCATATCGCTTTCGCGAATTGGCACGATCTTGATCTCGACGCGGCGATTCTGCGCGCGCCCCTCGATCGTGTCGTTCGACGCGATCGGCTGGGTCTCGCCATAGCCGAGCGTTTCGAGGCGGGCGGCCTCGACGCCGCGTGAGACGAGATAATCGGCGACGGCCACGGCGCGGCGCTCCGACAGCGTCTGGTTATAGGCGTCCGATCCGGTCGAATCGGTATGGCCGTACACGTCCACATAGGTCTGGTTGTAACGGTCGAGCACGTCGGCGACCTTGTCGAGCGTCGGCCGGAACTGCGCCTGCACCGTCGAACTGTCGGTCGCGAAGGTGATGCCCGACGGCATCGACAGGATCAGATCGTCGCCGCGGCGGATCACTTCGACATCGGTGCCGGCGGTGCGTTCGCGGATCTCGCGCTCTTGCCGGTCCATATAATTGCCGATCGCCGCGCCCGCGACCGCGCCGATGCCCGCGCCGACGATCTTTTCGGTGCGATCGCGGCGCCCGCCGACGATATCGCCGAGCAGATAGCCGCCCAGTGCGCCGCCGATCGCGCCGATGCCGGCCTTTGAGATACGCTGCTCGCCGGTCACCGGGTCGGTGACGCAGGCGCCGGTCAGCGCGAGCGCCGCGATGGCGGGGATGAGAGGCCAATTGGCGGGAATACGCATTACTTCCTCCTTGAAACTTGCGCGCGACAAACGGCCCGGACCGCGCCCTTGTTCCGCCTGCGCACCGACAATGCATGAATCGGGCGTTGTGAAACGGGGATGAATGCGACTATGGGAGGGACAGGCCAATGGACCCGCTTCCCCCCATACCCTGGATCGACGTCGCGATCATTCTCGCACTGGTCGCGCTCAACGGCGTGTTCGCCATGTCGGAGCTTGCGATCGTGTCAGCGCGCAAGGCGCGGCTGGAGGGGATGGCGCGTTCCGGAAAACGGGGCGCGCAGACGGCGATCGATCTGGCCGCCGATCCCGGCAAGTTCCTGTCGACCGTCCAGATCGGGATCACGCTGATCGGCATCATCAACGGTGCCTATTCGGGCGCGAGCCTCGGCACGCCGACCGGCGCGCGGATCGCTGCGCTGGGCGTCGAGCCGGAGCTGGCGCAGACGATCGGCTTCGCCATCGTCATCGCCTTCACCACCTATGTCTCGCTGATCTTCGGTGAGCTGGTACCCAAGCAGTTTGCGCTGCGCTCGCCCGAGCCGTTCGCGGTGGTGATCGCGCCGATGATGAAGCTGCTCGCGCGCATCACCGCGCCGATCGTGTGGGTGCTCGACCAGAGCAGTGCGCTGGTCTTCCGCCTGCTCGGGCTCAATCGCGAGTCCGAAAATCGCGTGACGGCCGAAGAGCTGCACATGATCGTCGCCGAGGCGACCCATTCGGGGGTGATCGAGGAGCATGAACGCTCGATCATCTCGGGCGTGGTGCGCCTGGCCGACCGACCGGTGCGCGAGGTGATGACGCCGCGCACCGATGTCGACTGGATCGACGTCAACCTCGATGAGGCCGCGATCCGTGCTGCGCTGTCCGCCACGCCGCACACCCGCCTTCCGGTCGCCGACGGGTCGGTCGATGCGGTGATCGGCGTGGTGCAGGCGCGCGACGTGGTGACGGCGCTGATCGAAGGGCGCCCGCTCGACCTGCGCGCGCTGGCGCAGACCGCGCCGGTGCTGCCCGATCAGGTCGATGCGATGGACGCGCTCGGTGCGCTGCGCCGTGCGGCGGTCCCGATGGGCTTCGTCCATGACGAATATGGGCATTTCGAGGGGATCGTCACGCCCGCCAATCTGCTTGCGGCGATTGCGGGGGAGTTCGCGTCGGATGCCGATGCGGGCGACAATCCTGCGATCACCGTGCGCGACGACGGGTCGCTGCTCGTTTCGGGGCAACTGGCGGCCGATGCGCTCGCCGACCGGATCAAGATCGAGCTGCCCGAGGATCGCGATTATGCGACCGTCGCCGGCCTCGCGCTCGCAGTGCTCAAGCGGTTGCCGAATGAGGGCGAGAGCTTCGTCGAGCAGGGCTGGCGCTTCGAAATCGTCGATATGGACGGCCACAAGATCGACAAGCTGCTGCTGAGCGAGATCGCGGACTAGCTGTCAGCGTCGCGCTCCTGCGCTGCCCGTGCGGCTTCTTCACGCGCCTCTTTCCAGCGTCGGTGCAGGTGCCGACCCCACCAGATGATCGCGATTGCCCCCGCCGCGAGCAGCGCGATCACCAGGAAGTGGGTGACCGTCGCCCATTCGAATGCTTCGGCCATTCCTGCCGGGGGCACATAGGGTTTCTCGTTCATTCCGCCGTCTCCCCGCGCACGTCCTCAGGGACAATGCGCGAGGAGGGCGATCGGGTGCATCAGTCCTTCGCTGCGCTGCGCACTTCCTGCACCGCCGCGAGCTGGGCGAGCTTGAGGAATTCGTTGCGCCAATAGCCCTGCGGGTTGCCGGCCAGCCCGCGGATCGCGGCATAGCTGTAGCCGCCGAGATATTTGTCACCGCGCAGCTTCTGTCCGAATGCCGCGACCGCGGTGGCAAAGGCCATGTCGCCGCTCGGCGTGGAGGCTGTACGCAGCAGCGATGCCGGTACCGGCTTTTCGATCAGCCGCGACGCGTCCTCGCCCGGCAGCTTGTAGCGCAGCTTGACGAAGGCGAGTTCGCGCCCCGACGCGCTCGGCGCAGGCGGGCGGTTGCCGTCGTAGCGGCGATCGGGCAGCCAGCCCTTCGCCCCGGTCGGCACCACTTCGTACAGCGCGGTCACCTGATGCCCCGCGCCGATATCGCCGGCATCGACCGCGTCATTGTCGAAATCCTCCTCGGCCAGCGCGCGATTCTCATATCCGATCAGGCGATACTGGCTGACCTGCGCCGGGTTGAACTCGACCTGGACCTTCACATCCTTGGCAATGGTGAAGAGCGAGGCGCTGAGCTCGTCGTCGAGCACCTTCTGCGCCTCCATCGCGCTGTCGATATAGGCGTAGTTGCCGTTGCCGAGATCGGCGATGCGCTCCATCAGCGCCTCGTTGTAATTGCCCTCGCCAAAGCCGAGCGTGGTGAGGGTGACGCCGCTGTCGCGATATTTTTTCACCATCGCCTCCAGCGCCTTGTTGTCGCTGACCCCGACGTTGAAATCGCCGTCGGTGGCGATGAAGATGCGGTTGATCCCGCCCTTGATGAAGTTCGCGCTGGCGATGTCATAGGCGAGCTGGATGCCCGCTGCGCCGGCGGTCGACCCGCCCGCTTCGAGGCAGTCGAGCGCGGCGCGGATATGTTTGGGATTTGCAGTGGGATCGAGCACGACGCCCGCCGCCCCGGCATAGACGACGATCGAGACGCGGTCCTTCGCTGTCAGCTTGTCGGCCAGCATCGTCAGCGCGCGCTTGACCAGCGGCAGCTTGTCGTCGCTGCTCATCGATCCCGACACATCGACGAGGAAGACGAGGTTGGCGGCGGGTCGCCCCTGCGCCGTCACGTCATAGCCGCGCAGGCCGATGCGGACGAGGCGGGTGTCAGGGTTCCAGGGCGTCTGCGCGACATCGGTGGTCACGCTGAACGGTGCCTGTCGCGACGCGGGCAGGGGATAGTCGTAGCGGAAATAGTTGATCATCTCCTCGGTCCGCACGGCTTCGGCGGGGGGCGTCTGCCCCTTTTGCAGGAAGCGGCGGACATTGGAGTAGGCGCCGGTGTCGACATCGACCGAGAAGGTGGAGACCGGCGCGGCCGCGACCGACTGGACCGCGGCGACCTCTTTGCCCGCATAGCGTTCGCGATTGTCGGCCGAGCCATAGGGCGCGGCGGCGGCTTGGCCGGGCGCGACCCGTTTTGCGGCATATTCGGCGGCAGAGCCCGGCGCGATGGCGCGG
>NZ_LSJM01000287.1 GCF_001557215.1 Sphingomonas sp. CCH9-E2
GGGTGGGGTGGACCCCGGCCCTGTGCCGGGGTCCACCCCACCCCACGCCCAGCGATAGAGCCTCACGCGCCGCGCCAGCCTCCCGGTGGACCCCGGCACAAGGCCGGGGTGACGGAAAAGTTTGAATCGAGTGGTCGCCACTCTTATTTTCTCGAGGGAGCGGAAATGTCTCGATGTTAATCTTTTGCGCCACGCACTTCCTCAAACCAAGGTTCGGCAACCTCCTTGATGAAGAGCCCCAACTCTTCCACGCACCTTTCATAAGTGCTGCCTGTCTCAGCGTTAAAACGATGATGGTAACAGTAGCCCGTGGATCGTCTTGTTAGCTGGATCGTATGGTGATCGAGATACGCTTTCTCTCCATTGCCCAAACATACCGACGAAAGGTCCAGCTGGAGCGAGATGCTAGGTGACCCTGGCGCGCCATAAGTGGCTCCGCTTCTTGAGATGAAGATCACTTCTTCGAATCCGTCGATCTGCCGCACCCATTTGCGCCCGCTACCTCTCTTGAAGCCCAACGATTGCACAAATCCCGTAAACGCGCTGCAAACGCGCTTCATTCCTTCGGCAACAACATTCGAATAGCTTTTCATGAGGCAAGCTTAGTCGTTGAGTCGATGCCTGCAACAGGTTCGAAACGGCGTTATCCCACCACCCTCACCCCCGCATCTCAGCCTTCAAATTCATAAACTCATGCAACCCCCACGGCCCCAGCTCGCGGCCATGGCCGGACAGCTTCACCCCGCCGAACGGCGCGCCCGGCACTGACGCCAGCATCTGGTTCACCGCGGTCATCCCCGCCGCGATATCGCGCACCAGCCGCGCCTGCTCCTCGGCATCGTTGGTCCACACACTCGACCCCAGCCCATAGGGCACGTCGTTCGCCAGCCGGATCGCGTCCTCCAGCGACTCCGCGCGGAACAGCATCGCCACGGGCCCGAAAATCTCCTCCTTCGCAAACTTCGCTTCGGGATCGACCTCGGTCAGCACGCCCGCCCGCATCCACGCGCCATCGCGGTCGATCTTCTCCCC
>NZ_LSJM01000288.1 GCF_001557215.1 Sphingomonas sp. CCH9-E2
CGATGATCGCGACCGTGATGACCAGCGCACCCACAACGTGATCGCTGTTCGCCATCCCGCCTTCCGTGCCGAACAATACCCGGGTGAGCATCAGCAGGACGCCGATGACGATGCTCGCAGTCAGCGTCCATGGCAGGGTCAGACCCTTCTTCGCGTCCGCCCAGAAGGTGCTTGGCGAGGCCATCGCGTCCGAGGTGTCCTCTCCGCCGGCCGCGATCGCGTCGCCTTGGAAGAAGGTGCGGATCAGCGGTTTGCCTTGCCGGCGCGCCCAGAGAAGGAACTGACCCATCGCAATCACCTCGTCGAGCGCGAACGGGATCATGATCAGCATGGCGAGCGCGGCGATCAGCGCCAGCGTGCTCCACGTGCCGATGACGATCGGCTGGCTGATGATGAAGTAGATGCTGACGACGCCGAGCGGGATGACCAGAATGCCGAAGAAGGTCACCATCCACGGCATGGTGCGCCAGCGATCGCGGGTTCCCATCACTGCCATCAGGATCTCGAGCACGTAGCTGATGGTGCCGAGACCGCCGTCGGCGATCGGCCACGCCTTCGACATGTCGGAAGTGATGATTTCCTCAGTGCCGTTGCGCGGGTCGGTCAGCGATCCAACGAAGAAGGGCTCCCACGCGGTGT
>NZ_LSJM01000289.1 GCF_001557215.1 Sphingomonas sp. CCH9-E2
GCCGGGGTCCACCCCACCCCAAGCGCAACGATCGAGCCCAACTCCCACGCCAGCCGCCCGGTGGACCCCGGCACAAGGCCGGGGTGACGGGACTGGCTGGAGTTGGGTGGAATGCGGTTGTGAGCCGTTGTAGCATTCGAGCATGAAGCATTCCGAACTCCGGGCGATCGTTCATAACGCCGCTGACTCCCTCGGGAGCGGCATCGGCTTGATGATCGGCCATTACGAAATGGATGTTTATGGTGACGCACAGCGTTCCCGCGGTGGCGCGATAACCGTAGATTTTCTGCTAGGTGAGATCGTCGAAGGTGAGCCCTCCGCTTCGCTCGTGGAGTCTGTCGCGCTTTACCGTGAAGCCTTTGTCGCCCTGTGTGCGAAGTCGGGATGCTCTGTGACTGACTTCGGCGAAGCGAAGGCACGCTTCTGGTCGGATTCTCTCCACCGCCGATTTGCGGTGATGGTGACAGACCGGGCCGGTCGGTGTTCCAGCACTGAGTATGTCGGCGTCCCGGGTCGGCGGGTGCGCATCTTGGATGCTCTGGGGCGGTTACGACCGAAGCCGAGCGCACTCTAAGTTCGCTTACCGATTTTGTTGGATACAAGTTGGAAATTTCCTGATCAGTTCCAACGATGCCGCCGACCCGCCACCACCGCACACGAGCTCGCCTGACACCCCAGTCGCACCAAAGTCCCGCACCTGTCGCGCCGGTGTCGCGTCGCAGTCGCCTCCCGGTCTCGAACCCGCCCCGTCCCGGTCCACTCACCCCGACAACCGCACATAATCGTCAGCTTCGTCGGCCCGCTCCACACCCCCTTGTGCAACGCAACAAAGCATTGCAGCATGGAACCGTCACGGGGTTCGGGACTTTGGAGGCCTGATGGGGGTAAGCCGCGCGTTCGACGAGATTTGGGGTCATGGTGGGCCGGCAAAGCCGCGACCACAATTCAACGAACTCGCGCGCTGGATGGCCGAAACCCCCCACGCCGAACTCCACCGCCGCCAGCAATCGGCCGAAGCGACCTTCCGCCAACTCGGCATCACCTTCGCTGTCTATGGCGACACCGATGCCAGCGAACGGATCATCCCGTTCGACATCGTGCCGCGCATCTTCATGCACGACGAATGGGCGCGCCTGTCCGAAGGGCTGGTGCAGCGGGTCGAGGCGATCAACGCCTTCCTCCAGGACATTTACGGCGAACGCCGCATTCTCAGCGAAGGCGTGCTGCCGCCCGAACTGGTGCTGTCCAACCCCCAATTCCGCCCCGAAGTCGCCGGTATCCGCCCGCCGCACGACATCTGGGCGCATATCTGCGGCATCGATCTGGTCCGCACCGGGCCGGATGAATTCTATGTCCTCGAGGATAACGCCCGCACCCCGTCGGGCGTGTCCTATATGCTCGAAAACCGGGAGGCGATGATCCGCCTCTGCCCCGAATTGTTCCGCAGCTTCCGCGTCGCCGCGGTCGACAGCTACAGCGACATGCTGCGCGAAACGCTCTATTCGGTCGCGCCGGAGCGGCGCAGCGCCAGCCCGGTCGCGGTTGTGCTGACCCCGGGGCATTTCAACTCGGCCTATTATGAACACAGCTTCCTCGCCGACACGATGGGGGTCGAGCTGGTCGAACCGGCCGATCTGCTGGTCGACGACGACATCGTCTATATGCAGACCATCGCCGGGCGTGTCCGCGTCGACGTCATCTATCGCCGCATCGACGATGATTTCCTCGATCCGCTCGTCTTCCGCCCGGACTCGCTGCTCGGCGTTCCGGGCATCATGGCCGCTTATCGCGCCGGCAATGTCGCGCTGGTCAATGCGCCGGGCAACGGCATCGCCGATGACAAGGCGATCTACAGCTACATGCCGGAGATCGTGAAATTCTACTCGGGCGGTGAGGCCAAGCTGCCCAATGTCGAAACCTGGCGCTGCCGCGAGCCGGAGGCGCTCAAATACACGCTCGACAACCTCAAGGACCTGGTGGTCAAGCTGGTCGACGGCTCCGGCGGCTATGGCATGCTGGTCGGCCCGACCGCGACCAAGGCGGAGATCGAGGCGTTCCGCGCAGCGCTGATGGCCGAACCGCATCGCTACATCGCGCAACCGACGCTGGCGCTGTCGACCGTGCCGACCGTGACCGAAACCGGCTTGGCGCCGCGCCATGTCGATTTTCGGCCCTTCGTCCTCACCGGCTCGCACGGCGTCCGCGTCGTCCCCGGCGGCCTGACCCGCGTCGCGCTCAAGGAAGGGTCGCTGGTCGTCAATTCCAGCCAGGGCGGTGGGACCAAGGACAGTTTCGTTCTGCTGCCCGACGGGCCGGTACAGGGACAGGAACAGACGCAGGTGGTCGGCTGATGCGCATGCTCTCCCGCACCGCGGCGTCGCTCTACTGGCTTGGCCGTTATGTCGAGCGCGCCGATTTCATCGCCCGGCTGGTCGAGGCGACCGTACGCCTCGACGCCCTGTCCGCCCGCCCGGCGGGGGAGGCGGCCTGGGCCAGCGCGCTCAGCGTCACCTATACCGAAGAGGCTTATGCCGCCGCGCACCACGCGATCAGCCAGCAGCCGGTGGCGCATTTCCTGACGCTCGACATGAGCCACCCCGGCTCGATCATCCGCTGCCTCGAACAGGCGCGCAACAATGCCCGCGCGGTGCGCACCTCACTCACCCGCGAAGCCTGGACCGCGATCAACCGCCTCTGGCTGCTGTTCGCCAGGCGCGTCAGCCCGGGCGGCACGACGACGACCTTATCCCTGATCGAAGGAATCATGGCGGAGGCGCGCGGGTTCGAAGGCGCGATCCACCGCATGATGGACAATGAAGCGACGATGCTGATCCAGCTCGGCGCCGCGATCGAGCGTGCGGACAACACCGCGCGCTTGCTCGACGTCAAATATCATTTGCTGTTGCCCGAGGGGGAGAAGGTCGGCGGGCTGGTCGACCGCGACCAGTGGACCACGATCCTGCAGACCGTTTCGGCGGTCACCGCCTATCGCTGGCTGTATAGCGACGGGCTCCGCCCCGCCAATGTCATCGACCTGCTGATCACCCGCTCCGAACTGCCGCGCAGCCTGGCGGGTTGCGTTCAGGAAGTGGTGGAGCAGCTCAACGCCCTTGCCAAGCGCACCGGATTGCAGGGCGAGGCCGACCGCATGGCCCGCGCGCGGATCGCCCGGATGCAGAAAACCCGCGCGCACGAAGTGATCGTCAGCGGCCTGCACGAATATCTGCAAGCTTTCATTCGCGAAAATGCGCTGCTCGACGCAGCGATCGCCCGCCAGTTCAGGTTTATCTGATGCGTTTGGCCATCGACCACCAGACCCGCTACCGCTTCAGCAGTCCGCAGCAGCGGCTGGTGCAAACGCTGCGCCTGACGCCTGGCGATACGCACGACCAGACCGTCGTCGATTGGCGCATCGACGTCGATTGCGATGTCCGGCTGCGCGACGCGATCGACGGCTTCGGCAACCGCATCACGATGCTTTACGCCGAAGGGCCGATTGAGCGGATCGAGATCAACGTCGCCGGACAGGTGCTGACGACCGAGGCGGACGGGCTGATCCGCGGGAGTGCCGAACCGCTGCCGGCCGCTTTGTTCAGCCGCACTACGCTGCGTACCGCCCCCAGCGCGGAGCTGGCCGAATTGGCCCGCGCGGCGGCGGGGCAGGCGGATGCACTCGACCAGCTGCACCGCTGGAACGGCGCGCTGGCGGAGCGCTTCCCCGAAGCGCCCGATCTGCCCGACAGCGGCGCGACCGCGGCGGAGGCGTTTGCGGGCGAGCCCAACGCGCGTGACCTGGCGCATATCTTCATCGCCGGCGCCGCCGCGCTCGGCCTCCCGGCGCGCTACGTCTCGGGCTATCGCAATTGCGGCGAAGGGACATGCCCGCCGCATGGCTGGGCCGAGGCATGGGTCGAGGGGCTGGGCTGGGTCGGCTTCGATCCGTCGGCGGGCATCTGCCCCGATGCCAACTATGTCCGCGTCGCCACCGCGCTCGACTTCAGCGGCGCCGCGCCCATCGCTGGCATCCGCCAGGGCGAAGGCGTGGAAGAACTGTCCGTAGAGTTGCAGGTCGAACGGATGAACGGCGACGCCTGACCTTAGGCGAAAGCGCGCAACCGCATCGGCTGGGGCGCGGCTTCGGCGACGGTCGCGTCGGCATCGTCCGGCATCCGCGACCAGCCATTGGGGCCGAGCACTTCCATCGGGCGATAGCGCGTCTTGTACGCCATCCGGTCGCTGCCCTTCACCCAATAGCCGAGATAGACATAGGGTAGGCCAGCACTGCGGGCGCGGACGATATGGTCCATGATGATGAGGTTGCCCAGGCCCTGCCGCTCGGGATGGTCGGCGGCAAAGAAGCTGTAGATCATCGACAGCCCATCGGCCTGCTGGTCGGTGATGCACGCCCCAACCAGCGCGCCGCCCAACTCTTCAGGCTCGCGATATTCGATGACATAGGTGCTGACCGGCGACTGCTCGACCATGTCGGCATAGTCGGTCTCGTCCATCATCGTCATGCCGCCGCTGGGGTGGCGCGCGGCGAGGTAGCGGCGCAGCAGCGCATATTGCTCCTCGGTCGCCCAAGGGCGGCAAGCGGTGACCGACAGGTCGGAATGGCGACGGATCAGCTTGCGCTGCGTCGTATTGGGCCGGAACTCGTCGGTGACGACGCGGACCGAGAGGCAGGCATTGCAGCCGACGCAGCTCGGTCGGTACGCGACCGACTGGCTGCGGCGAAACCCGATGCGACCCAGCGCGTCGTTGAGTTCGCCGGCATGCGGACCGTTCAGCTCGGTAAAGATCTTCCGCTCCTGCCGCCCGGGCAGATACGGGCACGCCGAAGGGCTGGTCACGAAAAACCGTGGAAAGCGCGTCAGTGCCGTCACCCGTTCGCCCCCTTCAAACCACGCAATGTGCGTCGGACGTGACCCTTATGAAGCGGAGGAATCACGATGAAAAGGCGATTTACCATGAAAATGGGTTAACGGCGGTGCAGTGATAATTCGGGATTGCACAGCCGGAAGACGTGCACATCGCAGCTATACTGGAGTGGTGATTCGGTGGGGAGGGGCGCGCGACTCGGTTCGCCGCACGCCCGATTCGCTTCGTCGCCAGGCTGTGGAAAACCTTCAGTCCAGCTCGACCATGCTGACCGAATAGCCCGCCTCCCGCAGCGCAACCATCAGCCGGTCGAGATGCGCGCCGTCGCGCGTTTCGCATTCGATATCGGTGATCAGGCCCTTGGCGGGGAGCGAGGTGAACACGCGCTGGTGATACACCTCGATGATGTTGACGCCCTGTTCGTGGAAGATGCGGCTGACATGGAACAGCGCGCCGGGACGATCCTGCAACCGGATGCGCAGCCGCGCGAGCCGGCCCGAGCGGGCGAGGTCGCGCAACAGCACATTGGCGAGCAGCCGCGTGTCGATATTGCCGCCGCACAGCACGATGCCGATCGTCCGGCCCGCAAACCGCTCCTGATTGGACAGCAGTGCCGCAAGGCCCGCGGCACCC
Source organism: Sphingomonas sp. CCH9-E2 (assembly GCF_001557215.1). Taxonomy (GTDB): domain Bacteria; phylum Pseudomonadota; class Alphaproteobacteria; order Sphingomonadales; family Sphingomonadaceae; genus Sphingomonas. The sequence goes on from NZ_LSJM01000289.1 coordinate 5,515, forward strand.
GCGCCCTCGACCACCGTCTTTTCGATCTGCAGCAGCAGGCTGACCGACTCCTCCAGCTTGCGCTCGCTGACCAGCACGATGTCATCGACCAGCGCTTCGATCACCTGCGCAGTGATGGTGCCGGGCTCCTTGACCGCGATGCCCTCGGCCAGCGTATCGCCGCCGATGGGAAGGTCGGTGCCCTTCACGCGGTTGTACATCGACGGGAACAGCTCGGCCTCGACCCCGACGACCTCGATCGCGCGGTCGGCGGCCTTCGCCACCGTCGCCATGCCGGACACCAGCCCGCCGCCGCCGATCGGCACGATCAGCGTGTCGATACAGGGTGCATCCGCCAGCATCTCCAGCGCGACCGTCCCCTGGCCGGCCATGATCCGCGCATCGTCGAACGGGTGGACGAAGGTATAGCCGTTCTTGGCCTCAAGCTGGCGTGCATGGGCATAGGCCTCGTCGAACGTTTCGCCTTCCAGGATCACGCTCGCGCCATGACCCTCGGTCTGCGTCACCTTCACCGTAGGCGTCGGTTTGGGCATCACGATCGTGACCGGGATGCCCAGCCGGTTGCCGTGATAGGCCAAGCCCTGCGCATGGTTACCGGCCGAAGCCGCGATCACGCCCTTCGCCCGCGCGGCCGCGTCAAGCTGAAGCAGCGTGTTGAGGGCGCCGCGCTCCTTGTACGCCGCCGTGAACTGCAAATTCTCGAACTTGAGGTACACGGTCGCGCCGGTCAGGTCGGACAGCGTCTTGCTGTGCAGCGTCGGCGTGCGCACGATCGACCCGCCAATCCGCTCCGCCGCCATCTGCACATCGGCCAAAGCGAGGGGGAGGGGAGTCGGAGCGGACGCAGCCTGAGTTGCCATCGTGAATCTTTCGCAATCCCGGAAACGCCGCCGGGCCGGTGGCGCGGCCCTAGACCATCTGGCGCGACGGGGGAACACCGCCTATTCGAAACCGGTCCATAGGGCAGCTTTGTGCCCGGCCCCGTTCACTTGGAGACCTGCGTGCGCCTTCCCGTTTCGCTTGCCCTGATCGCCGCGCTGCTGCTGCCCGCGCCTGCGCTTGCCGATGCATTGGTCGATAACGTCGACGGGATCACGCTGGATGAAAATGGCGAGGTTGTCCGCTTCACCGGCATCGTGATGTCGCCCGATGGCAAAGTGGTGAGGCTGCTCAAGCGCGGGGAGAAGCGGCCCGAGCGCCCCGACTGGCGCGCCGATCTGAAGGGCCGGGTGGTCATCCCCGGCATGGTGGACGCGCACGGCCACGTCATGAACCTCGGCTTCCGCGCGCTCGCGCTCGATCTGTCGGCCACGCGGTCGCTGGCACAGGCGCAGGACGCGATCCGCCGCTATGCCGCCGAAAATCCCACGCGTCGCTGGATCACCGGAGGTGGCTGGAATCAGGAGGTCTGGGGCCTTGGCCGCTTCCCGACCGCGGCTGAGCTGGACGCGGCGACGGGCGACGTCCCGACCTGGCTGGTCCGCGCCGACGGCCATGCCGGCTGGGCCAACAGCGCGGCGCTGAAGGCGGCAGGGATCACGCCCTCCACCAAATCCCCGGCGGGCGGGCGGATCGAGCTGGTCGCGGGCAAGCCCGGTGGCGTGTTCGTCGATGCGGCGATGGAACTGATCGAGAAGGCACTGCCCCAGCCCACGCCGCGCGACCGCAACGCCGCCTTCATCAAGGCCCAAGAACTCCTCTTGTCGATGGGCGTCACCGCCAGCGCCGATATGGGAACCAGCGTCGATGACTGGCTGACCTATCGCCGCATGGGTGACATGGGACTGCTGCGGATGCGGATCATGTCCTATTCGGATGGCGTCGAAACCGCATTGCGCGTCGGCGGGAGCGGCCCGACGCCGTGGCTCTATGGCGACAAGCTGCGGATGGGCGGGATCAAGCTCTACACCGATGGCGCGCTTGGTTCGCGCGGGGCGTGGCTCAAGGCGCCGTATAGCGACGCCCCGGGCAATCGCGGCCTGCCGTTCCTGACCGATGCCCAGTTGTCCAACCTGCTCGTCCGCGGCGCGATGGACGGGTTCCAGTTTGCGATCCACGCGATCGGCGACCGCGCCAACCAGCAGGTTCTGGACGCGATTACCGAGGTCGGCGAGACCTATAAGGGCGACCGGCGCTGGCGGATCGAACATGCGCAGGTCGTCGATCCCGCAGATCTGCCGCGCTTCGCCAAGCTCGGCGTGATTGCGTCGATGCAGCCGGTGCATCAGAGCAGCGACCGTACCATGGCCGAGGCGCGCGTCGGGCCGGCACGACTGACTGGGGCCTATGCCTGGAAGTCGATCCTGGCCAGCGGCGCGCGGATCGCCTTCGGCTCCGACTATCCGGTCGAAAGCCCCAACCCGTTCGAAGGCTGGGCGACCGGTTTCACGCGGCAGGACGGACAGGGCCAGCCGGTTGGCGGCTGGCGACCCGATGAAGCGCTGACGCGCGAACGCAGCTGGCGTGCTTTCACGCTGGACGGTGCCTATGCCGGTTTTGCCGAGACCAAATTCGGCCACCTCGCGCCCGGCATGCGCGCGGATTTCATCGTCGTGGATCGCGACCCGCTGCTGGCATCGCCCAGCGAATTGCGCGCGACGGTGGTGATCGAAACCTGGGTCGGCGGGGAGCAAGTCTATCGCCGCCCGGGCAGCGACGCTTCCGGCGGGCAATAGCTGGATTGCGGCACCGGCCCGCTCCCCCACCCGGCCACCCATCGGCAGGATATTCTGAAATG
>NZ_LSJM01000030.1 GCF_001557215.1 Sphingomonas sp. CCH9-E2
CCCCGCCTCGATCCGGGGGTAGGTCCAGCGATAGGCGGCCAGCGTCACGTCCGCCGCCTTCTGCATCAGCGCGATTTCGGCCGGCGTCTTGAACATCCGGCACCCGCGCACGACCGGGTTGGCCGACACGATCTTCACGCCCGCAAGCGCACGCCACATGCCATCGACCGCAAAGAAGCGCGCGGTTTCCTCAATACCCAGCGGGCGGCCGAGCAGCTTTTTCTCGCGCAGGAAGCCCGCGACCACCGCGAACGGATCCTCGTGCTCCTGCCACACCCGGATTTCCGCCGGAATTCCCAGCGATTCGCGGACCGATGGCTCTTCGAAAAACGGGGTGACGATGATCGGATCGCCCTCGACCGGGATCACCGCCGCGGTCAGCCGCTCGCTCCGCCCCCAGCGCACCCCGGTGAAATAGAGCAGGCTCGCCCCCGGCTCGATCAGCACCGCGCCGATGCCGTTCGCCTTCATCAACGCCTGTGCGCGGGCGAGCCGGGCAGCGCGTTCGTCGCGCCCGATCGGAACCGCATCGCCGGTGATCGGCTGCAGATCGCCGGTGTCGATCGACTGCGCCATGGCAAGTCGGGGCATCAGCGGGGCCAGGGCGGCGGCGGCGAACAGCGAGCGGCGCGTGATCAACATGGCATTGCGATACGACCCTTGACCTGCGCGCCGCAATCCCCTGTCTAGGCGCCAATCAAGGGGAGCCCGATGGCCAAGAAACTGACGACCTTCATTCTGATCGCGCTTGTGCTCGGCGCGATCGTCGGCCTGGGGCTGCATTTCGGCGTTCGCAACAGCTTTGGCGCAAATGTCGCCGGAGCGGAGGCGGAACTCAAGACGATCGCGGGCTATTTCTCGATCGTCACGACCATCTTCCTGCGTCTGATCAAGATGATCATCGCGCCCTTGGTGTTCGCGACTTTGGTCGCAGGCATCGCGCATATGGGCGACACCGCCGCGCTGGGCCGAGTCGGCGGGCGCGCGGTCGCGTGGTTCATCTGCGCCAGCATCGTCTCGCTCTCGCTCGGCCTGGTGCTTGTCAACCTGTTCCAGCCCGGCGTCGGCCTCAACTTCCCGCTGCCGCCGGTCGACGCGGCGAGCGGGGTCGAGAAGGCGGCGTTCAACCTCAAGGACTTCTTCACCCATGTCTTTCCCGCATCGGGGATCGAGGCGATGGCGAAGAACGAAATCCTTCAGATCGTGATCTTCTCGCTGTTCATCGGCGTCGCGCTGACCGCCGTGGGCGAAAAGGCGAAACCGCTGGTCAGCGCGGTCGAAAGCCTGGTGCATGTCATGCTTCAGGTGACGAACTACGTCATGCGCTTCGCCCCCTTCGCGGTGTTCGCCGCCGTCGCCGGGACGCTGGCGGAGCGCGGCCCCGCCATCATCGGCAACCTCGCCTATTTCATGGGGACCTTCTACCTCGGCATGCTGATCCTGTGGGCGCTGCTGATCGGCGTGTGCTTCCTGATCGTCGGCAAGCGCACCGGGCTGCTCGTGCGCTACATCCGCGATCCGCTGCTGCTCGCCTTCTCGACCGCATCATCGGAGGCCGCCTATCCGCGCACGCTCGAGGCGCTCGACCGCTTCGGCGTGCCGCCGCGCATCGCCAGCTTCGTGTTGCCGCTCGGCTACAGCTTCAACCTCGACGGATCGATGATCTACATGACCTTCGCGACGATCTTCATCGCGCAGGCCTATGGTATCGACCTGACGCTGGGGCAGGAAATCACGATGCTGCTGGTGCTGATGATCACCAGCAAGGGCATTGCCGGGGTACCGCGCGCCAGCCTGGTCGTGATCGCCGCGACGCTCGGTTTCTTCGACATTCCTGAGGCCGGACTGCTGCTGATCCTGGGTATTGATCATTTCCTCGACATGGGCCGTTCGGCGACCAACGTCGTCGGCAATGCGGTCGCCGCCGCGGTCGTGGCGAAGTGGGAGGGCGGTCGGCTCGATCCGATCGAACCGGCCGAGATCGACGCACCGCACGCGCCATCGGGTACGGGCCCGGCGGTGGACGAGCAGAGCTTCAGGGCCTGAGCGGGGTAAGCCCCCGCCCGGTCATTCAGGCGTAAGCGTAAGGCCCGCCGGCCTTCAGCGCAGCCTGATAGGCCGGGCGGGCATGGACCTTGTCGAGCCATGCGATCGTCGCCGGGCGTGACGCATCGAGCCCGCCGCGCGACCGGGCCGCCTCGAGGGGAAAGCTCATCATCACGTCGGCGGCGGTCATCGCGTCGCCGGCGAACCAGGGCCGGCTGGCGAGTTCGCTTTCGACAAAGTCGAGATGGACGTCGATCATCGGCTGGATTTTCTTCTGCGCCGCCTTGCCAAAGATCGGCACGCGCATCAGCACCAACTTCACCAGCAGCGGCGGCATCAGCGAACCTTCGGCATAGTGCATGAAATGACGATAGCGCAGCGCCGACTCGCGGTGCGCAGGCGCACCTAGCTTGCCGTCAGCCTTTTCGACCAGATATTCGATGATCGCGCCGGTTTCGGCGACGGTGCGCGGCGCATCGCCAGCCGGATCGGCATCGACGATCACGGGCGACTTGCCGAGCGGATGCACCGCGCGCAATTCCGGCGGCGCGAGCATGGTCTTGGGGTTTCGCTCATAGCGCTTGATCGCATAAGGCAGGCCGAGCTCTTCGAGCAGCCACAGCACCCGCTGCGAACGCGAGTTTTCTAGATGGTGGACGGTGATCATCGCGTTGCGCTCCCTATGCGGTTCGGTATCACGCCGCAGGCAGCGTGCGCGCCCGAGAAATTGGTGCAACCCATCGCCAACCGCAAGAGCCGCCGGCAACGTGGCCCCCTGCGGCACGGTGCAAAGCGGAAAAGGCCGGAAGCCCTATAACAAGCCATATCAGCGGCCGCATTGGCCGCGCCTGGAGTTCGAAGAGCACGCCGCGGCGTGGGCCGGGATACGCTCACAACCGAGACTGCACGCCGGTCGCCAACAACAGGAAAGGCCCGGAGCACGCCACGCCGGGCCTTCCAATGGGAGACTGGTCCCTTGACCGCCACCGACCTGTCGATCCGGCACGGCCCGCACGGACATTGCTGCCCGAAACTGGTTACCAGCGCCTTTAACCCTCACTCCGGATCATCCCGGGGACGGTCAAGGCGCCGGCGTGTCAGAGATCGTCCTCGGCGTCCGGACCGGTCATCATCTCTTCGGCGACCTGCTCGGTACGGTTGCGGATTGCCGCCTCGAGCCGCGAACAGACCTCGGGGTTCTCCTTGAGGAAGGTCTTGGCGTTCTCACGCCCCTGGCCGATGCGGATGCTGTCATAGCTGAACCACGCGCCGGCCTTCTCGACCAGCCCGGCCTTTACGCCGATGTCGAGGATCTCGCCGATCTTGGAGATGCCCTGCCCGTACATGATGTCGAACTCGACCTGCTTGAACGGCGGGGCGACCTTGTTCTTCACCACCTTCACGCGGGTGGTGTTGCCGATAATATCGTCACGATCCTTGATCTGGCCGGTGCGGCGGATGTCGAGACGGACCGAGGCGTAGAATTTGAGCGCATTGCCGCCGGTCGTGGTCTCCGGATTGCCGTACATCACGCCAATCTTCATGCGCAGCTGGTTGATGAAGATCACCATGCAGCGCGAGCGGCTGATCGATCCGGTCAGCTTGCGCAGCGACTGCGACATCAGGCGCGCCTGCAGGCCGACATGGCTGTCGCCCATCTCGCCCTCGATTTCCGCACGCGGCACCAGCGCGGCCACCGAGTCGACCACCAGCACGTCGATCGCGTTCGAGCGCACCAGCGTGTCGGTGATCTCCAGCGCCTGCTCGCCCGTATCGGGCTGCGAGACGATCAGCTCGTCGATATTGACACCCAGCTTCTTGGCATAGACCGGGTCGAGCGCGTGTTCGGCATCGACGAACGCGGCGGTCCCGCCATTCTTCTGCGCCTCGGCGATCACGTGCAGTGCCAGCGTCGTCTTGCCCGAGCTTTCCGGACCATAGACTTCGATCACGCGGCCTCGCGGCAGGCCGCCGACGCCGAGCGCAATGTCGAGCCCGAGCGAGCCAGTCGAGATCGCCTCGACCTGCATCGTCTCCTTCGAGCCGAGCTTCATCGCGCTGCCCTTGCCGAATGCGCGGTCGATCTGTGCCAGCGCTGCGTCGAGCGCCTTCTGCTTGTCCGGAGAAATGCCCATCTTTCCTTCGATCACCTTGAGGGAAGCCGCCATGAGTAGTCTCCGTCGCTAAAGGCTTTGAGGCCCCGGTTCAACCATTGCCTGAAGCGCGTCGTACAACGTTTGTTCCAAGAGAACAAGTGCGGAACGATCTTTTTTTGTTCTCACGCGGGCTCGGCTGTCCGCCGCTCTTGCCCTCAGCGCCCGATCGCGCGATCCTTGGGCCATGACGAACCCGACCGATTTCATCGCCGGCCTGCCCAAGGCCGAACTCCATTTGCACATCGAAGGCAGCCTCGAGCCCGAGCTGATGTTCGAACTCGCCAAGCGCAACAAGGTCGCGATCCCGTTCGACAGCGTGGAGGCGGTGCGCGCGGCGTACAGCTTCTCCAACCTTCAGGATTTCCTCGACATTTATTACGCCGGCGCCGACGTGCTGCGAGTCGAGCAGGATTTCTACGACCTCGCCGACGCCTATTTCGCGCGCGCCGCCGCCGATGGGGTGGTGCATTCCGAGATTTTCTTCGATCCCCAGACCCACACCGATCGCGGCATCCCGTTTCAGGTCGTTGCCGACGGGCTGCTGACCGCGATGCACGACGCCGAGCACCGGCATGGAGTGACGTCGAAGCTGATCCTGTGCTTCCTGCGCCACCTAGATGAGGATGCGGCATTCGCCACACTCGACGCCGCCGGACCGTGGCTCGACCGGATCGCTGGGGTCGGCCTCGATTCGTCGGAACTCGGCCATCCCCCGGAAAAATTCGCGCTCGTGTTCGCCGAGGCCGGAAATCTGGGTCTCAAGCGCGTCGCCCATGCCGGGGAGGAAGGCCCGCCCGAGTATGTCTGGCAGGCGATCGACCTGCTCAATGTCGACCGACTGGACCATGGCAATCGAAGTCTAGAGGACCCGAAGCTCGTTCGCACCCTTGCCGAGCGCGAGATGACACTGACCGTCTGTCCGCTGTCGAACCTCAAACTGTGCGTCGTCGACAGCCTGGGGAAGCACCCCATTGATCAGATGCTCGACTGCGATCTCTATGCGACGATCAACTCCGACGATCCCGCCTATTTCGGCGGCTATATCGCCGACAATTACCGCGCGGTCGCGGCCGCGCGCGGGCTTTCGCGCGATCAGATCGTGCAGTTGGCACGGCACAGCTTCACCGGCTCATTCCTCGACGATGCCAGCGTCGCCGCGCACCTCGCGCGGCTCGATGCCTATGTGGCAGCGCAGTGATGCCGGTCTTCACCCCGATCCCGCATGAACAGTTCGTCGCCGACGTGCTCGCGCTGGCCGATGCGCTGCGAGCCGATCCCGACTGGCAGCCCGACTATCTGATCGGCATCGGGCGTGGCGGACTGATCCCGGCGGTGTATCTTAGCCATGCGATCGGTGGACCGATGCTGTCGGTGGATTATAGCGCGCGGAACGAGGATCTCGCCGCCCCTGCCCTCGCCCGGCTGGCGGAGCGGACGCGGGAAGGCGCACGGCTGCTGTTCATCGACGACATCAACGACAGTGGGGCGACGATCGGGCGGCTGCGTGCGGGGCTCAGTGACGCCAGAGCGGACGCGGCGCATGTCCGCTTTGCGACCCTTCTCGACAATACGACGTCGAACCAGCGGGTCGACTATGCGGCGCGCACGATCGACCGGTCGGTGACGAAGGACTGGTTCATTTTCCCTTGGGAAGCCGTCGCACCGGAGGCGGCAATCGAAGCGGATGCGGCAGAGCTGCCCGACCGGATCGCCTAGATCAGAGCGCCGCTAGCGCCTGTTCGACCGAGTCCATCGTGAACGGCTTGGCCAGCACCGGGCGGTCGCGATGCGCGTCCACAACCGTGTCGCCGCTGCCGCCGGTCGCGAGGATGAAGGGCACACCCTGCGCTGCCAGCGCGTCGGCAATCGGCCAGCTCTGCTCGCCCCCGGACAGGTTGACGTCTAGGATCGCCGCATCGACCCCGCCCGCCCCGACAATCTCCATCGCCGAAGCCACGCTGTCGGCGGTGCCGGCATGGTCCTTGCCCAGCATGTCGAGGAAATCCTCGATCATCATGGCAATCAGGGGCTCGTCCTCGACCACGAGGATGCGTTGCGGTGCGCTCATCGGATGAGCATGTGCCTTACAATCGTTGCGCGGTCGAGCGCTATTTTGCGGTCATCACTGACCGGGCCAGCTCGGCAAGTTGCTGAACAGAAAAGGGTTTCGGCAAGAACGCGACATTGTCCAGGTCGATCGACTTGCGCAGCTGCTCCTCGGCATAGCCCGACATGAAGATGATCTTGAGGTCGGGATATTTCTTGCGCGCATGGCGGACCATGGTCGGGCCGTCCATCGTCGGCATCACCACGTCGCTGATCAGCAGGTCGGGCTTGTCGCTCTTTTCCAGCAGTTCCAGCGCCGCCTCGCCATTCTCGGCGGTCAGCACGGTATAGCCTTGCCGCGCCAGCGCGCGTTCGGCCACCGCGCGCACCATCGCCTCATCCTCGACCAGCAGGATCGTGCCGCTGCCCCACAGATCGCCCTGCACCGCCTTGGCAGTCGGCAGCTGCGCAGTCGGCTCGGGCGCCGTGTGGACGGGCAGATAGATGGTGAACACCGCCCCCTTGCCCGGCTCGCTCTCGGCAAAGATGAACCCGCCCGACTGCTTGATGATGCCATAGACGGTCGACAGGCCCAGGCCCGTCCCCTTCCCCACTTCCTTGGTGGTGAAGAACGGCTCCCAGATATGCGCCAGCACGTCTGCCGGAATACCCGAACCCGTGTCCGACACGCGGAGCGCGGTATAGTCGCCCACCGGCAGGACATCCTCGTCCATCGCACGCACTTCATGCGCGGGCACGCTCAGTGTCTCGATCGTCAGCGTGCCGCCGCCATTGGGGTTCTTCGCCAGCATCGCATCGCGCGCGTTGACCGCCAGGTTGACGACGACCTGCTCGAGCTGCCCCGGATCGGCGCGCACCGGGCCAAGGTTGCGACCGTGATTGACCACCAGCTCGACCGTCTCACCCAGCAGGCGTTTCAGCAGGTTCGACACCTCCGAAATGATGTCGGGCAGCTGCAGCAGCTGCGGCCGCAGCGTCTGTTGCCGCGAAAAGGCCAGCAGCTGACGCGTCAGCGCTGCCGCGCGGTTCGAATTGAGCAGGATCTGCTGGATATCGTCATAATCGCTGTCGCCTGGCGCATGGCGCATCAGCATCAGGTCGCAATGGCCGATGATCGCGGTCAGGATGTTGTTGAAGTCATGCGCGACGCCCCCGGCGAGCTGGCCCACCGCCTGCATCTTGGTCGCCTGCGCCACCTGACGCTTGAGCTGCCCCTCCTCGCCCGCATCGCGCAGGCTCAGTAGCACCGCAGCGTCGCCAAGGCCGCGCGCGGAGGCGATAGAGATCGACACCGCCTCGTCCGGCGCCTGGGCAAAGCGGACGGTCAGGTCCATCGGATGCACCGCGCCCGCCGCGAACCGCCGTACGGCATCCGCCAACGTGCTCTTGTCCTCCCGCACCACCAGATCGCCCGGATAGAGCGGCGGGGCATCGGTGTTGACATGCGCGGCGCGGACAAAGGCGTCATTCATGAACGCAAAGCGCCCATCCGCACCTACCAGCGCGATCCCCGTCGGCAGCAGCGCGATCAGCGAGCGGACATGGGCGCTCGATTCCGCGCCCATATCCTGCGCCGGGGCGTATTCCTCGTCGAGCAGTGCCACCAGCATCGGCGTCGCATCGCCGTCGAGGAACGGGATCTCCAGCACGCGGATCGGCGTGCCTGACAGGCCTTCGCGTTCGAACCGCACCGTTCCGCGACTATCGGTGATCAGGAAACGGGTGATGTCGCGCCCCTCGATCATCGCGAGCTCGTCGCCCGCCGCGCGCAACCGCAGCACGCGATTGGCGGCGCGCACCCGGCCATCCGCGCCGATCAGGGCCATCATGATCCCGGCCTGTCCAAGCCTGTCGCCCGATTTGCCCGCGACCAGCGCCTGCGCCTGCTTGGTCAGGTCCACCGCATCGGCCCCGGCAAAGCGCCACACCAGCAGCGAGTCGCCGACCCGGCTGACATGCGCGGTCAGCTTGGTCCCGGCGGCGTCGAACGACCCGCTCGATGCCTGGCCGTCGCGCCATGCCGCGCGCCCGGCACTGCCCAGCTGCGATGCCGCCCAGTCGCCGATCACCACTGCCGGAGGCGCGGGATAGCCGGGGAACAGCGTGCCAAATCGCTCATTTGCGCACACCAGCCGCCCGGCGCGATCGGTCACCGCGATCGCGTCGTTGCTCATGGATGCGAGCATGTTCGCCAGCGACCAGTCGATCTCGCTCGCGGCGGCGGGAGTATCGACAGCCGCAGCCGGCCGCCGGAACAGTGTGACCGCAAGCGCAATCAGAATGGCCGCGGCAAAGAAGCCGGCGGCGACCGCAAGCGAGTCGACCGCCCACAGCACCGCGCCCCCCGCCACCGCGCCAGCGGCGATCGCGACGATCAGCGGACCGGTGATCCCGGAAGTCTCGTCAGTCGGGGCGGAAATGCTGGGCATGGCCCCCTTTCCCGCCCCGCTGCGATAGCGTCAAGCGCTCACCAGACGCGAACGCGCTTTGCCGGGTCCAGATACAGCTTCTCGCCCGGCTTTGCGTCGAACGCGCCGTACCAGGGGTCGAGGTTGCGCACGACCCAGGCGCGCTGGATCGACGGGCTATGCGGATCGGTCAGCAGGCGCTGGCGCAGATTCGCCTCGCGATAGTTGCGCCGCCACACCTGCGCCCAGCCGAGGTAGAAGCGCTGGTCACCGGTAAAGCCGTCGATCACCGGCGCTTCCTTGCCGCCGAGCGCATGCTTGTAGGCGTCATAGGCGATGGTCAGGCCAGCCAGATCGCCGATATTCTCGCCCAGCGTGAACTCGCCCTTCACATGCTCGCCGGGCAGCGGCTCATAGGCGTCATACTGCGCGATCAGCGCCTTGCCCGCCGCCTCGAATGCCTTGACGTCTTCCGGCGTCCACCAGTCGGCCAGTTCGCCCTTTTCGTTATACTTGGCGCCCTGATCGTCGAAATGGTGGCTGATCTCGTGCCCGATCACCGCGCCGATGCCGCCATAGTTGATCGCCGGATCGGCCTTGGGATCGAAGAAGGGCGGCTGCAGGATCGCTGCGGGAAAGACGACCTCCATCATGCCGAAATTGGCATAGGCGTTCACTGTCTGGGGCAGCATGCCCCATTCCCACTTGCGCACCGGTCCGCCCAGCTTGTCGAGCATATAGGCATAGTCGAACCGGTTGGAGCGCACGGCGTTGCCGAACAGGTCGTCGGCCTTGACCTCAAGCCCTGCATAGCTGCGCCACTGGTCCGGATAGCCGACCTTGACGGTGAAGTTCGCGAGCTTCGCCTTGGCGCGTGCCTTGGTCTGCGGCTGCATCCAGTCGAGCGCGTCGATCCGCCGCCCCATCGCGTCGAGCACATTGGCGACGAGCTTGTTCATCTCCGCCTTGTATTCGGCGGGGAAATAGCGCGCGGCATATTCCTTGCCCAGTTCCTCGCCCAGCGCGCCTTCGGTGAAGCTCACGCCGCGCTTCCAGCGCTCCTCGCGCTGCGGCGTGCCCTGCAGCGTGGTGCCATAGAAAGCGAAGTTCGCATCGGCGACGGCATCCGGCAGATAATCGGCCATCGCACCCAGGCTGCGGACCAGCATCTGATCCTTCACCACCGCCAGCGGCGCTTCTTCGAGGATCTTGGCGATGCCCGACACCGCGGTCGGCTGGCTCACCAGCACCTCGGTGATCTTCGGGCTCAGCGCCTTCAGCAGCATCGGCATGTCCAGCGTCTTGGACGACAGCTTTGCCGTGTCGGCCAGGGTGAACTTGTTATAGGTCTTGGACGCATCACCCGAATCCTCACGCGTCCACTGCACCTTGGCGATGCGGGTCTCGAGGTCGAGGATCGCCTTGGCGCGCGCCTCGGCATTCGCCTCACCCGCCAGCGTCAGCATCTTGGCGAGATAGCCCTGATAAGCGGTGCGGATCGCCGCCATCTTCGGGTTATCGAGCAGATACATGTCGCGATCGGGAAGGCCGGTGCCGCCCTGATAGACGGTGAAGATATACTGCGTCGGGATCTTGTCGTCCTGCCCGACATAGCCGCCGAACGGCCCCGGGACGCCCATCTTCGCGCCCTCGACGATCAGCGCGGCATAGGCCGCCTTGCTGTTAAGCGCCTTGATCTTGCCCAACCAGGGCTGGATCGGCGCCAGGCCGCGCGCTTCCACCGTCGCGGTGTCGAGATAGCTCGAATAGGCGCGCCCGACCATGCTGCTGGGATCGTCCTTCACTTCATTCAGGATGCCGCGCACCCGCTCCTTCGACAGATCGTCGAGCGCGGTGAACATGCCATAGTTGGACTTGTCCGCCGGGATCGGCGTGTTCTTGGCCCACGCCCCGTTCGAGAAGGCGTAGAAATCCTCGCCCGGCGCAACGCTGCGGTCCATGCCCGCGACATCGAAGCCAAAGCTGCCGAGCTGCGGCTTCGCTGTCGCCGCCGGAGCAGGCGCCGGAGTCGGCGCGGCCGCCGCCGGTCCGTCGGTGCTGGCCGAACTGGCGCAGCCGCTCGCCAATGCGGTTCCGGCGAGAAGAACGGGGATCAGGAGAAAACGCATCGGGCACCCTTCAGGACATCAAAACGCCCCGTGTCTTACGCCGATGATACGCCCGATCAAGTCTCCGAAGAAACTTTATTGCGAAGCAGGACGCGCTTGCGCCACTTGCGCGCAACCCAGCCACGCCAGATCAGAATGGAAAGACCATAACCCGCTGCCGCGCAGATGACCGAGATGACGAACAGCCCGATCAGCAGCGCGGGGGCGGCCTGAGAAAACAGCCAGCTCATCCACTCGCCGACTCCGGCATGATGCTCGACCAGCGCCATGAAGCCTGAGACATCGGCGTTCCGGCCGAGCATCCAATTGCCGGTATAGACCGACCCATAGAGGATGAACGGCGTCGTTGCGGGATTGCTCAGAAAGGTCATTGCCGCCGCAATCGGGACATTGGCCCGGAACGGCAGCGCCAGCATCGCCGCGCCCGCAATCTGCAGGCCCGGGATCAACAAGAAGATGCCGACCAGCAATCCCAGCGCGACCCCGCGCGGGACCGACCGGCGGGTGAAGCGCCACAATTCGGGGGCGAGAACGCGATGCGCCACAGGGCGCAGCCAGCGGATTTCCTCGATCGACTCGCGGGTGGGCATGTTGCGCTGCCACCAGGCACTGAGACGACTCTGCTTCATGTCACCCGCGATCGCGGAGGAGCCGCCCCTGTTCACGCTTCCAGTCCCGTTCCTTGATCGACTCGCGCTTGTCGTGAGTCTTCTTGCCCTTCGCCAGCGCCAGCTCGACCTTCGCCCGGCCGCGACTGTTGAAGTAGATCGACATCGGGATCAGCGTCATGCCCTCCCGCGCAACCGCGCCATGCAGCTTCTGTACCTGGCGTTCGTGAAGGAGCAATTTACGGGGACGCTTCGGTTCGTGATTGAAGCGGTTTCCGTGCGAAAATTCGGGGATGTTGGCGTTGACCAGCCACGCCTGCCCGTCGCGCACCTCGGCATAGCTCTCGGCGATCGACCCCTCGCCGAATCGCAGCGACTTCACCTCGGTCCCCTGCAGCGCGATCCCCGCCTCGAAAAACTCTTCAAGGAAGTATTCGAAGCGCGCCTTGCGGTTCTCCGCGACGATCTTCTTCTTGTCGAATTCAAGGGGACGAGGGCGTGCCATGGGACGCGCGATGTAGGGGTGCGGAGGACGAAAGGGAAGCGATAGCCTCAGCCCGCGCACAATTCAGTCAAAGTCGCAATTTCGGATCCGCTCGATCCAGTCCGAATCGAGGTTGATCATCGCTTCTGCCGTCGCGATGTCGCCCTTGCTCACCGCTAGCGCCGCGAACACCGAGTGAAGCATGGGCTCGTCCCAAACCTCTTTCAAATGGATGCCGATCACATCGATCAGCCGTTCGAGAGCACGATGATAGGCCACGGTCAGCACCGCGGGAATCTCAGGTCCCCGCCCGGTGCGACGCGCCACCTCAACGGCCGCGGGTAACTCTAGGAATGAAAAATCGATCGGCCAGATCGCCGTACTGGCAATGTCCACGATGTGCGGAATGGCCGCGTATGAGGCAGTGTAGACGTTACCCTGATGGCAAAGACTGGACCACAAAGTGAACCAGGGCTCATCCGCTACGCTCTCGCTCGGGGCCGTTCTGGCGGCCAGCGCTCGCAGCAACTCCGGAGTGTCGGAGGCACCACCATAAGCATGTGTGAGCTCGGCCCATAACGGATCGTCAAGGCCGAGCATGGCCACCTCAGACCAACCCCGCCGCCGCCATCGCCGCATCGACCGCTGCCTTGCTGGCGTCGCTCGGCGCAACCATCGGCAGGCGCAGTTCAGCGGAAATCTCCGGGCGCAGCTTGTTGACCGCGTACTTGACCGGCCCCGGCGAGGCATCGGTGAACAGCGCGAGGTGCAGCGCGAACAGCCGGTCGTGCAGCGCCAGCGCAACCGCCGTGTCGCCTTCGGCCCATGCCGCCTGGAACTGCGCGCACAGCTTGGGCGCGACATTGGCCGCGACCGAGATGCAGCCCACCCCACCCATCGCGTTGAAGGCAAGCGCGGTCTCGTCATTGCCCGAAAGCTGCGCGAACCCGGCGCGCAGCGCGGCGCGGTGCTTCGATACGCGGGCAAGGTCGCCGGTGGCGTCCTTGATCGCGACGAACTTGTCCGGGAACGCCTCAACGATGCGGATCACCGTCTCCGGCTGGATGTCGGTCACGGTGCGGCCGGGGACGTTGTAGAGGATGATCGGCAGTTCGCACTCGGCCGCGACCGCGGCGAAATGCTGAAAGATGCCCTCCTGGCTCGGGCGGTTGTAATAGGGCGGGACCATCAGCACCGCGTCCGCACCCGAAGCCTTCGCTGCCTGAACATTGCCGATCGCCACGCGAGTATCGTTCGATCCGGCCCCCGCGATTACCGGCACGCGCCCACGCACCTGATCGGCGCAGACGCGCACGACCTCGAAATGCTCCTCCTTCGACAGCGTCGCCGCCTCGCCGGTGGTGCCGACCGGGACCAGCGCCGACGATCCCTCGGAGATCTGCCACTCGACGAAATCGCGGAAAACATCCTCCGCAAAGCTGCCGTTACGGAATGGCGTGATGAGTGCGGGGATCGAGCCGGAGAACATATGCGTCAAAATGCCCCAATCGTCGGAAATTCGGGGTGGCCAATAGGGGGCGATTGCGTATCATGTCCAGCATGCTTGGCTCTATGTTCAGGAGCGGGCTTCTGCTCGCCGGCGTATCGGGTGTCGCGGTCTCCTCACAGGTCGTGCAGGAGGGGGCACAATGGTATCGCGCGCAGTTCGCCGCGATCGCCGCCCAGGTGCTGCCACCCGCCGGGCCGCAATCGGCGTCGAGCATTCAGTATACGATCGACGAATGGAAGCGGCTGCAGCAATCAGATCGCTGGCCGTTCAGCGACTACGCGAATTTCATGCTCGCCCACCCCGGTTGGCCGGGCGAGACCAGTCGCCGCGCCGCCGCTGAAGCCTCGCTCGGCGCAGGGACGGACGCGCCCTCGCTGGTTATCCGCTTTTTTGAACGTTTTCCGCCGCTGACGGCTGCGGGGCGTATCCGTTTTGCCGAAGCGCTGGCGATCACCGGTCGCCGCGCCGAAGCGGACGAGCAGGCCCGCCGCGCCTGGCGCAGTGGTATCTTGCGTCCAACCGACGAAGCCGCGGTGCTGAGCGGCTTTGCGGCCGCCCTGTCCCCCGCCGACCATGACGCACGGATGGATGCGCTGCTGTGGCAGGACGCGCGCACGGTGGCCGCACGCCATATCGGCTATACCTCGCCGCAGAAGCGCGCGGTGTTCGAGGCGCGGTTGGCGCTGCACTCGGATGCCCCCGACGCGCAGGATCGCGCTGTAGCTGTCGAAGCGATCGGTGCGCGCGACCCCGGCTTCATCGCCGATCGCGCCAGCTGGTTCCGCAACAATGGCGCCAGCGGCTCGGCGCGCTCGCTGCTCGCCCGCCCCCGCACGCTCGACAGCCGCCCCAGCAATGTCGAGGAATGGTATGAGGTGCTGCTGACCAACGCGCGCGCCGCCGAATCCGACCGGCAATATGCGCTCGCCTATGCCATCGCGTCACAGGTCGACGACGCGGTAGCGCCCGGCACCGACATCTCCGACCTCGGCCTCGGCATCCGCGACGATTATACCAGTCTGGTGTGGCTTGCCGGCACGGTCGCGATGCAAAAGCTCGGTCGTCCGGCCGATGCGATCGGCATGTTCGACCGCTATTCGCGCGGATCGCGCACCCCGACCACCCAGTCCAAGGGCATCTATTGGGCCGGCCGTGCTGCCGAGGCCGCTGGGCAATCTGCGGTTGCGCGCGCCTATTACGAACGCGCCGCCGCCTATTCCGATCTGTTCTACGGCCAGCTCGCCGCCGAACGCCTGGGCCGCGAGCTCAAGGCCCCGCCGCCCGTCGATTTTCGACAGGTCAACCCGGCTGCACGCACCGCCTTCTACAACCGCGAAGTGGTGCGCGCCGCGCAGATGCTCGGCACGCTCGGCCGCGCCGAGGACCAGGGCTATTTCCTGCGTCAGATCGCGGCCGATGCGACGAGTGCGGAGGATCATCTGCTGGCGACCGAGCTGTCGCGTACGCTCAACCGCCCCGACCTTGGCGTCATGGTGGGGCGCAGCGCGCTGCTCAACGGCCTGACCGACTATACTGTCGCTGGCTACCCGTCGGTCTCGGTTCCGCCCGGGCAAGACGGCAATTTCACGATCATCCACGCCATCGCGCGGCAGGAAAGCCAGTTCGACAAGGCCGCGGTCAGCCATGCCGGCGCGCGCGGGCTGATGCAGCTGATGCCAGGCACCGCGCGCGAGGTCGCTGGGAAGCTCGGCATGAGTTACGACCGCGCCGCACTGACCGTGGATACCGATTACAATATCCGGCTCGGGTCGAGCTATATTCAGCGCATGCTCGATTATTATGGCGGCAGCTATCCGCTTGCCGTCGCCGCGTACAATGCCGGGCCGGGCAATGTGAACAAGTGGATCCGCGCCAATGGCGACCCGCGCACGCCCGGTGTCGATATGCTCGAATGGATCGAGAATATCCCCATTTTCGAGACCAAGAATTATGTTCACCGCGTGCTGGAAAATGCCGTGGTCTACGACATGCTTCACCCGCAGCGCTCGCGTTCGCGCGGGCCGCACCGGATCAGCTGGTATCTGGGCAAGAACCGCCCCGGGTGATCGCGATCCAGCCCTATGACGAGGCGCAGTTCGCGGATGTGGACACGCTGTGGCGCAGCGTCTTTCCCGACGATCCGCCGCACAGCCACGCCGCCGTTGCGATCCCGCAAAAGCTGGCGGCGCAGCCCGACCTGCTGCTCGTCGCGCAGGAGGATGGCCATGTTCTCGGCACGATTATGGCGGGTTATGACGGGCATCGCGGCTGGCTCTACAAGCTCGCGGTGCATCCCCGCGCGCGCGGCTGCGGCATTGCCCGCGCGCTGATCCGCGCCGCCGAGCGGGCGCTGACGGGGCTGGGCTGCACCAAGGTCAATCTGCAGGTGCGCGACACCAACCATGACGCCGCCGCCTTCTGGGCGCATATGGGCTATGCGGTCGAGCCGCGAATCAGCATGGGCCGCAATCTTTGATCGATCGTCCGAATTACATCACGCCCGCCGGCTATTCGGCGCTCAAGGCAGAATATGACCAGCTCTTCGCCACCGAACGCCCGGCGTTGGTCGAAACCATCGCCTGGGCCGCAGGCAATGGCGACCGCTCGGAGAATGGCGACTATATCTACGGCCGCAAGCGGCTGCGCGAGATCGACCGGCGGCTCGGCTGGCTGGCGAAGCGGATGAAGGCCGCCAAGGTGATCGACCCGGCGAAGCAGGAAGACCGCTCGAAAATCTGGTTTGGTGCCACCGTCACGATTGCCGACGAAGACGACAACCACCGCACCTTGACCCTGACCGGCGACGACGAGGCGGATGCAGGCGCTGGCCGCATCGGCTGGAACTCCCCCCTCGCCCGCGCGCTACGCGGTGCCGCCGTGGGCGACCTGCGCCGCGTGATGCTCCCGGCGGGGGAGAGGGAGTATGAGGTAGTGGAAATCAGCTATCCGGGCTGATTCTCGTCGCCATCGTCGACCGCTGCAGTCAGTCGATCACCCCGGCGGCCCGTGCCGCGGCTTCCACTGCCGGATCGAGCGCGGGCGGGTCCATCGGCACCCGTGCCTCCAGCGCATGGGCGATCGCGGTCAGCGCGGCGATCCGCGCCGCCTTCTTGTCATTGCCATCAATGACGACCCAGGGTGCGATCTCGGTGTTCGTCCGCGCAAACATTTCGTGCATCGCATCCAGATAGTCCGCTCGCCGCGCGCGATTGCGATAATCGTCCAGCCCCGTCTTCCACCGCTTCCAAGGGCTTTCGATCCGTTCGCGCAGCCTTTTGTCCTGCGTTTCCTGCGTCACATGGACAAAAATTTTGATCAGTGTCGCGCCGGTCTCAGCCTGCTGCGCCTCGAAATCGTTGATCTCGGCATAGCCGCGCCGCCACTCGGCCTCACTCGCATAGCCCTCGACCCGCTCGACCAGCACCCGGCCATACCAGCTGCGGTCGAATACCGCGATATTGTGCTGCGCGGGCAGCCGGCGCCAGAAGCGCCACAGGAAATGGTGCGACAGCTCCTCCGGCGTCGGCGCGCTGATCGGCCACACCTCGAAATAGCGCGGGTCCCATTCGGCGGTCAGCCGCTTGATGATCCCGCCCTTCCCTGCCGCGTCCCAACCCTCGAACACGATGATCGCGCGGCGCTTGTGGATGATGTGCGCGGTCTGGATATGCCCCAGTCGCTCCTGCAGCGTGGCGAGGCGGTCGGCATAGTCGTCGACCTTTCCGCCCTCTTCAAAGTCGGAAAGGTCGATCGACTTGCTCATGGATCAGCCCTTGTTGTCCATTGCCTGCGGGGCCAGCCGGATGTGCAGTTCCTTCAACTGCTTCTCGCTGACCGGCGACGGGGCCTGCATCATCAGATCCTCCGCCTTCTGGTTCATCGGGAAGACGATGACCTCGCGGATGTTCGGCTGGTCGGCGAGCAGCATCACGATCCGATCGACGCCCGGGGCCGAGCCACCATGCGGCGGCGCGCCATATTTGAACGCGTTGATCATGCCCGCGAAATTGCTGTCCACATCCTGCTGGCTGTAGCCGGCGATCTCGAACGCCTTGTACATGATCTCCGGACGGTGGTTCCGGATCGCGCCCGACGACAGCTCGATGCCGTTGCACACGATGTCATACTGCCAGGCGAGGATGTCGAGCGGATCCTTGGTCTCCAGCGACTCCAACTCGCCCTGCGGCATGCTGAACGGGTTGTGGCTGAAATCGATCTTCTTCGCGTCCTCGTCATATTCGAACATCGGGAAATCGACGATCCAGCAGAATTCGAACCGGCTCTTGTCGATCAGCTCCAACTGCTCGCCGACGCGGGTACGCGCGAGGCCCGCCAGCTTGGCGGCCTGAGCCTCCTTGCCCGCCGCGAAGAATATGCCGTCGTTCGGGCCGAGGCCGAGCGCATCGGCAATCGCCTTCATGCCCTCCTGCCCATGGTTGTTCGCGATCGGACCGCCGAACACGCCATCCTTCTGCGTCGCATAGCCAAGGCCGGGGAAACCCTCGGCCTGCGCCCATGCGTTCATGTCGTCGAAGAATTTGCGGCTCTTCTCCGCCGTGTTCGGCGCGGGGATCGCGCGCACGACATCGCCCGCGGCGACCATCGACGCAAAACGCCCGAAACCAGAGCCTTTGAAGTGGCTGCTGACATCGGAAATGAGGATCGGGTTGCGCAGGTCGGGCTTGTCATTGCCGTACTTCAGCATCGATTCGCGGTATGGAATGCGCTTGAACGGCAGCGGGCTGACCGTGCGGCCCTTGCCCTGCCAGTTCGCAAACTCCTCGAACACGCCGTGCAGCACTGGCTCGATCGCCGCGAACACATCGTCCTGCGTGACATAGCTCATCTCGAAATCGAGCTGGTAGAATTCACCCGGCGAACGATCCGCACGCGCGTCCTCGTCGCGGAAGCACGGCGCGATCTGGAAATAACGGTCGAAGCCCGCAACCATCAGCAGTTGCTTGAACATCTGCGGCGCCTGCGGGAGCGCGTAGAACTTGCCCGGATGCACGCGGCTCGGCACCAGATAGTCGCGCGCGCCTTCCGGTGACGACGCGGTCAGGATCGGCGTCTGGAACTCGGTAAAGCCCTGCTCGATCATCCGGCGGCGCAGCGACGCGATGACGTGACTGCGCAGCATGATGTTGGCATGCAGCCCTTCGCGACGCAGGTCGAGGAAGCGGTTCCGCAGACGGATTTCCTCAGGATACTCGGCATCGCCGAACACCGGCATCGGCAGCTCCTGTGCCGCCGACTGGACCGTCACACCCTTGGCGAACACTTCGATCGCGCCGGTGGCAAGGTTGGCGTTCACCGTCGCCTCGCTGCGCGCCTTGACCACGCCGTCGATCGTCACGACCGATTCGACGCGCAGCCCCTCCAGCACCGGCAGCGCCGGCGAATCGCTGTCGCACACGATCTGGGTCACGCCATAATGGTCGCGCAGATCGACGAACAACACGCCGCCATGGTCGCGCTTGCGATGGATCCAGCCCGACAGACGGACGGTTTCGCCGACCTGATCGGCAGTCAGCTGGCCGCAACTGTGGGTGCGATAGGCGTGCATGAGCAGTTTCCAACGGTTTCAGGTGAAAATAACAGGCCGCGCGCATCCCTTTCACGCGCCCCTTTGTCAACCCGCGCGGGCTTGGCTATGGGCCTGCGATGCATATTCACGGCCTGATTCAAGACTCGGCAACGCTCGCCAACCTCTGCACCCGCCTCGCGCAGCAGCCGTTCATCACGGTGGATACCGAGTTCATGCGGGAAAACACCTTCTGGCCCGAGCTGTGCCTGATCCAGATCGCCGATACCAACGAGGCTGCGGCTATCGATCCGATGGCCCCGGGCATCGACCTGACCCCGCTGCTCGACCTGCTCGTGAACAATGAGAACGTGCTCAAGGTCTTCCACGCCGGCGGGCAGGATCTTGAGATCGTCTATAACCTGACCGGCAAGACCCCCCACCCGCTGTTCGATACGCAGATCGCGGCGATGGCGCTGGGTCAGGGTGAGCAGATCGGCTATTCCAACCTCGTCGAAACCTATCTCGGCATCACCGTCGACAAGGGCGCGCGCTTCACCGACTGGTCGCGCCGCCCGCTCGACAAGCGCCAGATCGATTACGCGATCTGCGACGTCACCTATCTCTCGGAAATCTTTCCCAAGATGCTGGCGAAGCTCAAGAAGACCGGCCGCGGCGACTGGCTGGACGAAGAGATGGAGCGGATCGCCGATCCCGAAAACTATCGCAGCGACCCCGACAAGGCGTGGCAGCGCATCCGCATCTCCAGCCGCAAGCCGGAGGTGCTGGGTCGCCTCAAGGCGCTGGCCGCCTGGCGCGAGCGAGAGGCCCAGGGCAAGGACCTGCCGCGCGGCCGCATCGTCAAGGACGAGACCATCGCCGACCTCGCCGGCAACCCGCCGCGCAAGCAGGCCGACCTCACCAAGGTGCGCGGCCTGTCCGCGACCTGGGGCGGCAACGATATCGGCGGTCGCCTGATGGCAGCACTCGAAAGCGCCATTCCGATGTCGTCCGACGAGATGCCCCCACGCGACGACCGCAAGCTGCCGCTCGGCAAGGAAGGCGCATTGGTCGCCGACCTGCTCAAGCTGCTGCTCAAGATCCGCGCGCGCGACATCAACGTCGCCGCCCGCCTCCTCGCCCGCACCGACGATCTCGAGGCGCTCGCTGCCGGGCAGCGCGAAGGGCTTTCGATCCTGCGCGGCTGGCGCTTCGAACAATTCGGTCGCGATGCGCTCGCCCTTGTCGAGGGTCAGCTTGGGTTCACCGTGCGTAACGGAAAGCTCAAGATGACGCGTACCGAGGAGCCGAATCCATGAAAACCGCCCTGCTGATCGCCCTGCCCCTGACGCTCGCGGCATGCGGCTACGAACGCCCTGCGCCCGGGACCGGTGTGCGCGAATGCAATGCCGATCGCGTCCAGCCTCTGGTCGGACGCGAGGCCAAGCCGCAAGTGATCGACCGCGCCAGGCAGCGCTCGGGCGCGCGTACCGTTCGCGTGATCAAGCCGGGCATGGCGGTGACGATGGACTATCGCTCGGATCGGCTGAACGTCGAACTGGACGATGTGAACACGATCAAGGCACTGCGTTGCGGCTAAGCCTCAGCCACTGACCTCGACCCCAGCCGCCAGTCCCAGCGCCCCTGCCAGCGCACGGTGCCGCTTCTCGACCGCTTCGCCGTAAAGCGCGGCATCATCCTCGCGCAGGTGCAGTTGGAGCACGTCCCCCTCGATCGCCACGCGTGACCGGCGCAGCGGACCGGCAACCCCGCCCGACAGCCGCTGGCCCAGCCGCATCGCCAGCCCCCACAGCCGCGCGCGCTCCAGCGCATCGGGTGACGCCAGCTGCCCCACCGGTGCCGGAGACTCGAGACCCCCGCCAAGTGAGGTGAACAGCGCCTGGGCCAATGCCGCCCGCCCGCCTGCGTCAATCCCGACCCAATTGCCGTGCAACGCAATCTCCAGCCCGCGTTCGGCCCGAAATTCGGGGTTCGCCCGCCAGCCGACATCGGCGAGCAGACAGGCTGCATGGCGCAACCGCGTCAGCGAGTCATCCTCGTCGCCGAACAGCGGGGCGATCCACGCATCGAGCAAGTCGCCATGTTCGGGAAACCGCCCCGACCGCCGCGCCTCATCACGCGTCGCAACGATCAACGGATCGGCCCGCCGTTCCTCCGGCGTCAGCTCGCCATAGAGCAACCCTTCGCGCAGGCCGAACGCCGACGCGACCGTCTCGCTGCTGCCGAGATGCTTGATCAGCGACCCGAGCAACGCCGCGGCGTGATCGAGCGTGCCGACGCGGCCCGACGACAGGTTCGGCACCGATCGGATGCGGCTCTTGCCCATCTGCGTGATCGTCCGCTGCAGCCGGATGATCGTCGATGGCGGCATCGCATATTCATGGATGACGGGCAGCGGATAGCCGGTCAGATGCATGTCGAGCCGTGCCAGCGCCCGCCACGATCCGCCAACGAGGTAGAAGGGCAGCCCCTCCCCGCGCTTGCTCCACCCGGCCTCGTCAAGCATCCGCGCGACGGTCTTGTCGAGCACGCCCTTGCCCTGCGACCGGATCGCCTCCAGCCGCAGCACGCCGAGCGGGAAGGACACGCGGTCGGTCACCGTGCCCGCAACGACGCGCACCAGCTCCAGCGATCCGCCGCCCAGATCGCCGACAATGCCGTCAGCGTCGGGAATGCCGGACAGCACGCCATAGCCCGCGGCCAGCGCCTCGGCCTCACCCGACAGCAATTCGACCTTCAGACCCAGCGCGCGGGCAATGTCGAGCAGGCGATCGCCATTGCTGGCGTCACGCACCGCCGCCGTCGCCACGGTACGCAGCGAATCGACCTCCATCTCCCGCGCCAGACTCGAAAAGCGCGCCAGCGCGGTGGTCGCGAGCATCAGCGCATCGTCGCCGATTGCCCCGGTCTCGGCGAGCGAGCGGCCGAGCCCGGCCATCACCTTTTCGTTGAACAGGATCGCGGGCAGACGCGCCGCCCCGTCATAGACGACCAGGCGGATCGAGTTCGACCCGATATCGATAATCGCGGTGCGCCGCGCCTTGGGCACCGCCAATGCCCGCGGCTTACGCTGCAACAGGCTGGAGACGCTCAAGCGCCGCGCTCGGCGCGCCAGCGGCGCAGCGACAGCTTGGGCACGGCCCCGCTCGATTCGAGCGCTGCGCCGCGGCCCGACAGCGACGGGTTGGTCATGAAATAACGATGCAGGTTGAACGGCTTGGCGCCGGGTTCGTCGCGGATATAGCGGCCATCGGGCTGCAACTCCCAGCTTTGCTCGGTATCGATCAGGTTCGCCACCATCACCTGATCAAGCACCTGATCGTGAACCGTAGGGTTGATGATCGGAAGCATGAACTCCACGCGCCGGTCAAAGTTGCGCGGCATCCAGTCGGCGGAGGAGATGTGGAGCTGCGCGCCGTCATTGGGCAGCGGCTTGCCGTTGCCGAATGCCCAGATGCGGCTGTGCTCCAGGAACCGGCCGACCACCGACTTGACCCGGATGTGCTCCGACATCCCCGGGACGCCCGGCCGCAGGCAACAAATGCCGCGGATGATCAGGTCGATCTCGACCCCGGCATTGCTCGCCTCATACAGCTTCTCGATCATCACCGGATCGACCAGGCTGTTCATCTTGGCCCAGATCGCCGCCGGCTTGCCGGCCAGCGCGTTCGCGATCTCCTGATCGGCGAGTTCGATCAGCCGCTCGCGCAAATGGCGCGGCGACACCGTGAGCAACTCCAGCCCCTCGGGTTCGACATAGCCGGTGACGTAATTGAAAATCTTCGCCGCATCGCGCCCGACGCGCGGATCGGCGGTAAAGAAGCTGAGGTCGGTATAGATGCGCGCGGTGACCGGGTGATAGTTCCCGGTACCGAAATGGCAGTAGGTGCGAAACTCGTCGCCCTCGCGCCGTACCACCATCGATACCTTGGCGTGGGTCTTCCAATTGGTGAAGCCATAGATGACCTGCACGCCCGCACGTTCGAGCGCGCTGGCCCAGAGCAGGTTCTGCTCCTCGTCGAACCGCGCCTTGATCTCGACCACCGCGGTCACCGACTTGCCGGCTTCGGCCGCGGCGATCAGCGCCTGGATCACCGCCGATTGCTTGCCCGCGCGGTACAGCGTCTGCTTGATCGCGATCACATCGGGGTCGCTCGCCGCCTGCTTGAGGAAGGCCAGCACGACGTCGAAGGATTCATAGGGGTGGTGGACGACGATGTCCTTGGCCTTGATCGCGGCAAAGCAATCGCCGTCATATTCGCGGATCCGCTCGGGAAAGCGCGCGACGAAGGGCGGGAATTTGAGGTCGGGCCGATCCTCGTCGACGATCAGCGCCAGATCGCCATTGCCCAGGAAGCCGCCGGTCTCGGTCAGCAGCGCCTCGCTGCCGCCCAGCTCTTCCTTGAGTACCGCTTCGAGGCCGGGGTCGATCCCCTCCTCCATCTCCAACCGGATCACGCGCCCGCGCCGCCGCCGCTTGATCGCGGTGCGGAAGTAGAGGACCAGATCCTCCGCCTCCTCCTCCAGCTCGATATCGCTGTCGCGCAGCACGCGGAAGGTCGCCGATTTGCGGATCTCGAAGCCGGGGAACAGCACCGGCGCGAATTGCTTCACCAGCGTTTCGACCGCGATGTAGCGCGCCGTCTCGCCCGGCACGCGCACGAAACGCGGCGTCGCGGCGGGCAGCAGCACCAGCTCGCGCACCGCTTCACCGTCGCTGGTGCGCACCAGGTCGAAAATCACGCTCAGGCCCTTGTTCGGGATGAACGGGAACGGATGCGACGGATCGAGCGCCTGCGGCGTCAGGATCGGGAAGATCTGCAGCCGGAAATGCTCTTCCAGCCAGGTCGCGGTGTCGCCGGTCACCCCATCGGCGTCGAGCACTTCGATCCCGCGCTCGGCCAGCTCGGCGCGGATATCCTGCCACACGGTCTGCTGGCTATCGACCAGGTCGGCGGCATCGGCGACGATCGCCGCCAGCTGCTGCGCCGGGGTCAGGCCGTCGGTCGAATGCGCTTCGACCTCCTGCATCTGCTGTCCCTTCAGACCCGCCACCCGAACCATGAAGAATTCGTCGAGATTCGAGCCGGAAATCGACAGGAAGCGCAGCCGTTCGAGCAGCGGATGGGCGGTGTTGCACGCCTCCTCCATCACCCGCCGATTGAACGCCAGCCACGACAGTTCGCGGTTGAAGTAACGCGCATCCGCCGACGTCACCGTGGTTGGCGTGTCGCCGCCCTCAACTCGGGGCAGATCGGCGTTGGCGTGCGCGCGGGTCATGGGTCCTCGTCTCGGATTGGGGCGTCGGGTTCGCGAAGCAGCCCCGCCGCGGTCAATGTGGCGCGCGCCATCGCAATCGACAAGCGCCGGTTGCCGCGGCGGCTCGCCTCTTCCTCCAGCGCTTCGGCGGTGCGGAGGATCGCAAGATGCGTCCGCTCGATCCGCCGCAGGATCCACGCCACTATATCAGGGGGTGCGACAAGTTCGTGACGGTCGATCAATTGTGCCAGCAGGTCATGCGCCAGCGCATCGTCGGGCGGGCCGATCTGCGCGATCACGCTCGCGCCCAACCGGGATCGCAGATCGGGCAGGCGCACTGCCCAGGCGGGCGGCGCGCGCTCGGCGACTAGGAACAACGGCTTCTGCTCGGCCTGCGCTGTGTTCCAGGCGTGGAACAGGGCCACTTCGTCCGCGCGGTCGGCATCGTCGAACATCGTGCCGCCGCTGCGCTTCACCATGGTGCGCGCGAGCAGGCTGCGGCCCGACTTGCGCGGCCCGACGATGATCCCGGTCATCACCGGCCAGGTCGCCCAGCGTTCGAGCAACTGCACCGCCTGCGCATTCGACTCGCCGATCAGGAACCTGTCCTCGCGCGCGCTGGCTGGTCGGGCGAGCGGCAGGGAAAGCTGGCTCATTCGCTGCTGCTATTCCCCACTTCGGTCGCCGGTGCGCTCGGCTGGCTCGCGGCGCCGCCGCCGCGGCGGATGCGCAGCACGCCCGCGCCCTCCTGCACCTGCCACCCCCGCGCCTCCAGTGCCGCGCGCAACGACGCCTGGCTGCCGTCATAGGTCACGCGCATCAGCGACACGCCGCCCAGCGCCGTGCTGGTCGTAATCGCCGAGCTGACCCCCGGCACGACGCGCAACGCCGCCTCACCACCGGTCAGTGCGCCGACGGTCGGGGTATCGAACTGGATCGTGATCGCCGTACCGGTTGCGACAGCGGGGGTTTCGCCAGTATCGATCAGCTCTTCCGCGCCGGTTTCTTCGAGCGGCACGACGGGACGCGGCGGCTCGGTAACGAGCAATCGGTCGGGCTTGAGGATGCCTGCGCGCAACGCGTCCTGATACGCCTTGTCGATCCGCGCGATGCCCGCGTCGATCAGCGCCGGGATCGCATTCCCGTCATTCACGCGCAGCACGAATTGGGCGAGCCGGACATTGTCGGGCCCATGCCCGGCGGTGAAGATGCCGGTGACCGGCCCGCCGGGATAGCTGCGCCGCAGCTCGACCGTCGGCACCAGAATGTCGGTCGCGCCATATTGATCGAGGATCGATCGCCACCATCCGCGCCCGCGGCGCGCCACCTGGCCAGCATTCATCAACAGCCGGTCGGGGCCGGAGCCATTGGGGCGGACATAGTCGATCGCGCTGTTGCCGGTGCGGAATCGCGCCCAGCCCTCGGCAAAGGCGCTGCTCCCTTCGAACACGCGGTGCGTGCCGCCGGATATCTGCACCGGCACCAGCAGCATCGGCGGCGATCGCATGAGCGTGCCGCCCACGCCCAGGATCGACGCCGCGCGGTTGCGGTCGAACAACACGCCCAGCCGCGCGACATAGCGATTGGGCCCGATCTGCTCATTTTCGACCACGATGCCGGTGACCAGACCGTCGAGCGCCGAATCGGACAGCGTGGATGGAGACCCGGTCAGCTGCCGCGCCAGCATCGACCAGCCCTTGCGCTGCGCCAGCCGCCACCCGCCCAGCCGCGCCGCCTCCGCGCTCTTGCCGCGCACATCGACATCGACGCCGCTGACCTCGAAACTCCCCGAGCTGTTGCCCGCGTCCTGGCTCGCATCGGCCTTGGCCGCGCCCTTTCCGGACTGCGCGACGGCAAACCCGGCGGACGCAAGCAGGGCGGCGATGCCGATCGCGGCGATGGCGGGAGAGGGACGGACAAACATTCCGCGCCCTTTTGGCGAAGCGGGCGTGGAAATCCAAGCGCTATCCTCCCCTATCGTCGTCCTGGGCTTGACCCGGGACAGGGCTTTCCTGGCCGTCATGAACGGAAGAAGCCCCGGCCCGGGTCAAGCCGGGGCAGACGAGAAGGGTTGGCGCGCGGTTTCTGTACGATCAACGGTTCCGCTTTGGACGCCCCGGCGCTAAGCGCAGCCACATGACCGATCCCGAGTCCTATACCTACGCCCAGGCGGGCGTTTCGATCGACGCCGGCAATGCGCTGGTTCGTGCCATCGCTCCGCTCGCCCGCTCCACGCGCCGACCGGGCGCCGACGCCGATCTTGGCGGGTTCGGCGGCCTGTTCGACCTCAAGGCAGCCGGGTTCACCGATCCGCTGCTGGTCGCGGCGAATGACGGCGTCGGAACCAAGCTCAAGCTCGCGATCGATCACGACTCGCACGACGGCGTCGGCATCGACCTCGTCGCGATGTGCGCCAACGATCTTGTCGTCCAGGGTGCCGAGCCGCTGTTCTTCCTCGACTATTTCGCCACCGGAAAGCTGGTCAACGGCGTCGCCGAGCGCGTGATCGCGGGCATTGCCGAGGGCTGTAAGCAGGCTGGCTGCGCGCTGATCGGCGGCGAGACTGCCGAGATGCCCGGCATGTACGCCGATGGCGACTATGACCTCGCCGGCTTTTGCGTCGGCGCGGTCGAACGCGACCAGCTGCTCGACGGCACGAAGATCGCGCCGGGCGACGTCATCCTCGGCCTTGCCTCGAGCGGCGTTCATTCCAACGGTTATTCGCTCGTCCGCCGCCTCGCCGCGGACAAGGGCTGGAAGCTCAACCGCCCCGCGCTGTTCGATCCCGAAGTGATCCTGCTTGACGCGCTGATGGCGCCGACCCGTATTTATGTGCGAAGTCTGCTTCCACAACTTCGCAAAGGCACGATCCGCGGCCTCGCCCATATCACCGGCGGCGGCTTGCTCGAAAACATCCCGCGCGTCCTCCCTGAGGGCTGCCACGCCCGCGTCGATGCCGACAGCTGGACCCAGCCGCGCCTGATGGCGTTTCTCCAGGCACAGGGGAATATCGAGCCGCAGGAAATGGCGCGCACGTTCAACTGCGGCATCGGCATGGTCGCGGTGGTCGCGGCGGATCAGGCGGATATGGTCGCCGCCGAGCTCGAAGCGGCGGGCGAGACCGTCCACCGCATCGGCACGATCGAAGCCGGTCCGCGCGGCTGCACCGTCTCGGGCAGCATCGAGACGTGGAGCGCGCGCGCCGATTGGGAAGCGACGCATCATGCCTGATCTCCCCTCCCGCTTATGGGAGGGTTGCTTCTTTCTCCCCTCCCGCTTGCGGGAGGGGAATGGATGAAACGCAAACTCGGCATCCTCATCTCCGGTCGCGGCTCCAACATGCAAGCGCTGGTCGCGGGATCGCGCGCAGCTGACTCGCCCTATGAGGTGGCGCTCGTCGCTTCCGACAAGCCCGACGCCCCCGGCCTCGCCTGGGCGGCAGAGCAGGGAATCCCGACCTTCGCCCAATCCCCCAAGGGCATGTCCAAGCCCGAGTACGAAACCGCCATCGACGCCGCCCTCCGCAGCGCCGATGTCGAAGCCATCGCACTGGCCGGTTACATGCGCCTTCTATCCGACGACTTCGTCGCGCGCTGGCGCGGGCGGATCGTCAATATCCACCCCTCGCTGCTCCCGCTCTACAAGGGCCTCGACACCCACGCCCGCGCGATCGCGGCGCGCGACAGCCATGGCGGCTGCTCGGTGCATATCGTCACCGAAGAGCTCGATGGCGGCGACGTGCTCGGGCAGGCGAAAGTCCAGATCCTCCCCGGCGACACGCCCGCGACCCTGGCCGAACGCGTCCTTGCCGAGGAACACAAGCTCTATCCCCGCATTGTCGCACAATGGCTGAGCCAATGACCCCGCAGGCGATCGAGGCGCTGGAGAAACTCCGCACCATCGCCCTTGCCCTGCCCGAATCCGACGAGAAGCTCTCGCACGGCATGCCCGCCTTCTTCATTACGAAGGGCAAGATGTTCGCCTATTTCTGGCACGCCCATCATGGCGATTCCGTCACCGCGGCGATCGTCAAGACCAGCGGCCCGGAGGAGCAGGCGACGCTGATCGAGATGGAGCCCGTCCTCTATTACCGCCCACCCTATTTCGGCCCATCGGGCTGGGTCGGCATGCATCTCGACCGGCCCGACACCGATTGGGACCGGGTCGGCGACCGGGTCGCGATCAGCTGGGAATTGGTCGCGCCACGCCGCCTGCTCGAAGCGGGCGGACGCTGACCGAAAGCAACACATAGCGGCTGAAAATTGCGGGATATTTTGCAGCAGCAGCGCGTTTCGCCCCGTTATCGCACATAACAGGGGAAGTCAGGGCAATGCACGGGCACGGACGCGAACCACATGCGAAGTCGGGCGTCGCCAGCGCCGAAGCGGGGTTGGTCCTGCTCGACGGACCGGACGGTGTCGCCATCGCCATGACCCCCGACGCAGCCGAAGCGACCGCACTCAGCCTGCAGCAGGCCGCAGCCGAGGCCCGCGCCCAGCCGTCGGCACCGCCTCCGTCGCCCGGTCTTTGATCCGGCCCTTGCGTCGCATCGTTACGCCGCCCAAACAGGTTCGATGCTGAAAGTTGCCAGCTACAATATGCGCAAGGCGATTGGCACCGATCGCCGCCGCCGCCCCGAGCGTACGCTGGAGGTGCTGCGCGAGGTGGATGCCGATGTCATCGCGCTGCAGGAATGCGATCGCCGGTTCGGACAGCGCCAGGGCGTGATCCCGCTCCACATGCTGGAGGAGCACAGCCCGTGGAAGGCGGTGTCGTTCGGCGTCCGCTCCGGATCGATGGGCTGGCACGGCAATGCGATACTCGTGCGCAAGGACGCACAAATCCTCGATTACGAGATCATTCACCTGCCCGCGCTCGAGCCGCGTGGCGCGGTAATGGCCGATCTGCGCATCGGCGGCGAAAGCCTGCGCGTGGTCGGCATGCACCTCGACCTGTCGGGCCTGTGGCGGCGGCGCCAGGCGCATGCGATCCTGACCCATTTGGCGAGCAGCGAGCGGGCGATGCCGACGGTGATGATGGGCGACCTCAACGACTGGAGCGCGCAGTCGGGGTGCCTGCGCGATTTCGGCAAGGAGTTCAGTTTCGCGCCGACCGGCCGCTCGTTCCACGCGCGCCGCCCCGTTGCGCGGCTCGACCGCATCATGGTGTCGGCCGACCTCAGCATCGGTGATTGCGGCGTCAATGACAGCGCCGCCGCGCGCACCGCATCCGATCACCTGCCCGTCTGGGCCGAAGTGCGGCGCGGCTGAGCGTGCAGGACAAGGAACTTCGCCTCGCGCTCGTCTGCTATGGCGGGATCAGCCTTGCCATCTACATGCACGGCATCACCAAGGAGATCTGGCACCTCGCCCGCGCCAGCCGCGCGCACCGCGATCTCGAACCTGCGACCGGAGCCAGCGAGCGCGTCTATCACGCGCTGCTCGATTCGATCGGGGATGAGGCCGGGCTGAACCTGCGCGTGATGGTCGATATCGTCGCCGGGGCCAGCGCCGGGGGGATCAACGGAGTGTTCCTGGCGCAGGCGGTGACCAGCGGCCAGTCGCTCGACCCGCTCACCGATCTGTGGCTCGAAGTCGCCGATGTCGACGCGCTGCTCAACCCGGACCACGGCCCGTCGCACCGCTTTGCGAAGATGTGGGCTGTGCCGATCGCATGGATGCTCGCCGGACGCGACTCGACGGTGAAGACCACGGTCGAGCCCGCCGCCCAGGCCGAGGTGCGCGCCAAGCTCGAACGCTTCGTCCGCTCGCGCTGGTTCGAACCGCCTTTTGGCGGCAAGCAGCTGATGAACATGCTGCTCGACGCGCTGGAGACGATGCGCGACGCCCCTGCCGGGCCGCGCCTGTTGCCCGATGGCCAGCCGCTCGACCTGTTCGTCACCGTCACCGATTTTCGCGGCCATCCCGAGCGGCTCAAGCTCAACTCACCGCCCGAAGTGGTCGAAACCGAACACCGCCTGATCTTCTCGTTCAGCGACCATGGCGGCAGCGACACCCCGCTGGGTGATCCGGCCGAGCTCGCCTTCGCCGCGCGCGCGACCTCCAGCTTCCCCGGCGCATTCCCGCCCGCCACCGTCGCCGAAGTCGATGCCGTGCTCGCCGAACGTGGCAGCAGCTGGCCAGGGCGGAGCAGCTTTCTCGAACATGCCCTGCCGCGCCAGTTCGCCGCCGGGGTTGCCGAAACCGCACCGCTGATCGACGGGTCGGTGCTCGCCAATGCGCCGTTCCGTCCGGCGATGGACGCGCTGCGCGAACGCCCCGCGCGCCGTCAGATCGACCGCCGCTTCGTGTTCATCGATCCCACGCCCGGCTATCGCATCGCCAGTCCCGGCCCGGGTCCACAGGAAAGCCCCGGCTTTTTCCGCACCATCATCGGCGCACTGTCCGAACTGCCGCGCCAGCAGCCGATCCGCGACAATCTGGAATCGCTCGGCCAGCGTTCGGCGCAGATCGAGCGGATGCTGGCGATCATCGAACGCATCCGCGCAGAGGTGGAGGGGCAGGTCGAATCGCTGTTCGGCTACACGCTGTTCCTCGACTATCCGACGCCCAAACGCCTCGCCGCATGGCGCGCCCGCGCGCAGCAGGCGGCGGCATCGCGCGCCGGCTATGGCCACGCCGCTTATGGGCTGCTCAAGGTCGAGGGCGTGGCCGACCGGATCGCGACCCATCTCAACCAGATCGCCGATTTGCACGGGTCGGAACGGTGGCGGCGGATGCGCGCGGCGATCGGGGCCGAGATCGAACGGCGCTGCGCCGACGATTTCAGCACCAGCCATAATTCCTCCGCCAGCCCCGCCACCCTCGACCTGCTGCGTGCGCACGATCTGGGCTTTCGCATCCGCCGCCTGCGCCTGCTTGCCCGCCGCGCGACCGAGCTGGATCAGGACAATAGCCGCGCCGAACTCGCCCCGATCCGCACCGCCATCTACGAATCGCTCGCCGGCTATCTCGAATGCCAGCGCGCCGACCCGTTTCTCGGCATGCGCGAATCGATCCGCTCGCCCGATTGCGATGCCGGCGCGCTGATGGACGAACTCGCCGCGCGGATGGACTTGCGGACGCTCGATGACGAGACCGATGCGCGGCTTTCGGAAGGGCTGAGCCAGCTCCCGCGCGACCTGCGCCGCCCGATGCTGCTCGCCTATCTCGGCTTCCCCTTCTTCGATATCGCGACGCTTCCGCTGCTGCGCGGTGAGGGGCTCAACGAGTTCGACCCGATCCGCGTCGATCGCATCTCGCCGGACGATGCCTGCGCGATCCGCAGCGGCGGCGCGGCGGCGACGCTCAAGGGCATTCAGTTCAACAATTTCGGTGCCTTCTTCAGCCGCGCCTATCGTGAGAATGACTATCTCTGGGGCCGTCTCCACGGCGCGGACCGGCTGGTCGACATCATCCTGTCGACCCTGCCCCTCGGCGCGCGCCTCGCCCCCGGTCGCGTCACGACGATCAAGCGTGAGCTGTTCCTCGCCATCCTCGACGAAGAGGAACCGCGCCTTACCTCCGTGCCCGGGCTGTTCACCCAGCTGCGCGCCGAAATCGGCTGAGGCTGGTCAAGCGGGCGGTCCGGGCCTAAGCTGCCGTCACACGCAACAGGGTGATCGCAGCGGATGCAGTTTCTGAAGGCTTTGTTCTGGTTCCTGCTCCTCGGCCTCGCGGCCGCATTTGCGGTGACCAACTGGCATCCGGTCGAGATTCACCTGTGGAGCGGCCTGATTGCGGACGTGAACCTGCCCTTCCTGCTGCTCGTCGTGTATCTCGGCGGACTGCTGCCGATGCTGGCGATCTACCACACGGTGCGCTGGCGCATGCGCAGCCGGATCGCGATGCTGGAGCGCACGGTCGACTCACTCCGCCCGGTCCCGACCGCAGCGCCCGCACCGGTCGTCGCGACCGATCCCGGCGATCTCGACACCCCGCCCGAAGCGCCGTCCGCGCCCCCGCTGGTCACGCCCTGAGTCCACACCGATGAGCCCGATCTACGTCGCCCTCGACACCCCCGACATCGAACGCGCCAAGGCAATCGCGACCCGCGTCCGCCACCATGTCGGCGGGATCAAGCTCGGCCTCGAATTCTTCATGGCGAACGGCCGCCACGGCGTGCACGAAATGGCCGATATCGGCCTGCCGATCTTCCTCGACCTCAAATTCCACGACATCCCCAATACGGTGGGCAAGGCGGTGCAGGCGCTCCGCCCGCTCGAACCCGCGATCATCACGGTTCATGCCTCGGGCGGCCGCGCGATGCTGGAGGATGCGAAAGCCGCCGCGCCGACGGGGACCAAGGTCGTCGCGGTAACGATGCTCACCAGCCTCGACGCCAATGACCTCAGCTCGATCGGCCTGTCTCCCAACCCGCACGAACAGGTCGTCCGCCTCGCCGAACTCGCCAAGTCCGCCGGCGTCGACGGCATTGTCTGCTCGGGCGAGGAAGTGAAGGCCGCGCACGCCGCATGGAAAGATGGCTTTTTCGTCGTCCCGGGCGTGCGCCCATCGAATGGCCACACCGGCGACCAGAAGCGCGTCGTCACCCCCCGCGCCGCGCTCGACGCCGGCGCCTCGATCCTCGTCATCGGCCGCCCGATCACGCAGGCGCAAGACCCCGACCTCGCCGCGCGCGAGATCGAGGCGACGCTTTAACCACTTTCGTCACCCCGGGCTTGACCCGGGGTCAGGCTTCTTGTTCCCGGCTGCAAGAACAGCGCTCCCCGGATCGCACGCGGGGTCACGAGGTCCAACAT
>NZ_LSJM01000290.1 GCF_001557215.1 Sphingomonas sp. CCH9-E2
ACGGTTTGCCCGGTGACGATCGGCAACCGCAAAGCCTTTTTCCGCGCCCAAGCCGCAGGCCGGGCCGTGCAGGAGTTCGAGCCGCATGGGCCAGCGGCCGACGAAATCCGCCGACTATACGAGTATACAAATATACGCCTATACAATCAGGCGGAGGTGGCGTGATGGCGAAGGGCGGAAACAGTCTGCAAGCGGTGCTGAACCGCGCCAAGGCGGACGGAGACGCGGCCCCGGCCCCAGCGTCGGCGATCGAGCCGGTAGACGTGACCCGCAAGGCCCCGCCGAGCGGCCGACAGGGGACCAAGCTGATTGGCGGGCATTTCCCTCCCGAGGTCAGCACGCAGCTTCGCATTATCGCGGCCGAGGAAGGGACGACCGTTCAAAGCCTGCTGGGCGAGGCGCTGGACGACCTGTTTGTGAAGAAGGGAAGGGGGCGCATCGCCGGCTAGTATAGATGTATACAACTATACACCTATACATCTATACTAGCGCAAGGGGGCAGTCTTGTGCTTGTTGCGACAGAAGCCGATGAAGGCGGCGCGGGGGCTTTTCAGTTCCGGCCGCCCGCTGTCGATCCACCATGACACCCATTGGTCATAGAGCGCGTAAACGTCATAGCCAGGCGCAACGCTCTTGGCGTCGTGGAAGCCTTCGGGGTCGATATAGGGCCGCTCGGGTTCCGCCTCGATCGCCTCGACCGTATCCAGAGCCTCGCGATTGCGGAACGTGACCGTATCGCCGTTCATTTCCACGGCATAGTCGGGCAGATGATCGTGCGCGACGAGATCGCGCAGCATCGAGCGGAACACGCGCAAATGGCTACTCGCGCCGGTCTTTTTCTGTAGCGTTTCGACCGAGATCGACCATTTTTCCTGCGCGCCGCAATGCTTGCGCGCCAGCTCGTAGATACGCCGTTCGAGCGGCTTGCGGAGGCGGAAATAGTCGCGATGGAGCGTCAGGACGCTGCGCCCCTCAACCATCTTGAACAGCCAGTCGGATAGCGTGACCTTGATTTCCGACATTTGGCCGGAGCGGGTTTGCCGCACGATCCGCCATTCATTGATGAGGCCGAAACCTTCGGTGATTTCCTCGCCATCGGCCTTGATATTCGTGGTGATCCGCGTCCCCGACAGCCGCTCGAACGCGCTCCGCAGCCGGTCATAGCCGTCGCCATCGGTTTGCCGGTTGGTCCACACCAGTAGATCGCGAGCAGTGAGGTGCAAGGTGCGGCTCGGTCGCTCCCCCTGGTTCATCTTCCCGATGAGCTGGGAGATGCAGTAGATCAGAATATCCTTGTCGTGGATCGTCGCCAGCCCTTTGACGCTGGGGACGATTTCGAGCTTGTTGCCGTTATGCTCATAGCGGAACACGCGCCGATCGGGCTTGGTCGCGAGCGAGAAAATCGGATGCTCCATCGAGGCCATGTCATCCTTGGGGATGGCGTCGAGAACATCGCAAATGAACAGATCGGGATCGGGGTAGCGAACAGGCAGCAGGGGAGGGCGTCCCTCCGCGCCGTTCGGGGTTTCATTGACGGCAAGCGGGAGTTCGGGGTTTCGTTGACGGTCAGGCTCGATTCGGGGTTTCATTGACGCGCACCGTAGATTCGGGGTTTCATTGACGCAACGGAAAAGTTCGGGGTTTCATTGACGGGTGATCGCGATTCGGGGTTTCGTTGACGCAGATTCGGGGTTCTGGAGTCACCAGATTCGGGGTTCCGTTGACGCCGAGGGCAAAAAAACGCCCGATTATTCTAATATTTTCAGTTGCTTATGAAACCGCCAAAATCCCGTAACACGACTCTTTAACCCATATATTAACACTAGGCCGACCTGTGGATAACTTTAACCGCAGCGCCCACTCGACGCCGGATCATCGTGGTTTCACCCACCAGCGTCCCGCCAGATCGAACAACTTGTCCTGATTTTCGGGACAGAGGCAGCGTGATCCACTGGTGCCGCGCTACCGGCACCGGTCAGAGGGAAGAAAAGCGCCGCCTCTTGGGGGCTTCGCCCCCGCCGGCTCGCGGCCTTCGGCCGCCCCGGATCGCTTTGCGATCCTCCCACCCGGCATCCCCATGATGAGCCGGCTTCGCCGGCACGCTTTTTGCTAGATTGAGGATCGTTTAAACGCCCCGCTTCTATCGACACCACAGCGCCAGCGGCACCGTCGCAATTGGCTTTCCAGGAAAGCCAGGCGGATAGGGCGGTGATCGAGCCGAGAGGGCAGGGGAGGCGGAAACGTCGCAGCAGGGGCGATTTCCGGGCCGCTGGGCTTCATTCTGGACGTTTGGCAGGCCGGGGAGGGTCCAAGCGGCAATGGCGCTCTACGGGCTTCCCATGCGGCCGATTTCTGGAAAGCTAGATCCTCGCGAGGTCGGGGATCGAAACGGCGAGCCTCAAGGTTTGTGCGCCAGGCAACGATTTCACGGATTTGGCCCCGAACATTGCTGCGGGAGAGGGCGGAATCCTACGCCAAGAGCCGGCAGGGCAGGGCGCGGAAAGTCCGCTAAACAACGCCAAGGGCGAACAGACGGCGAACATGTATATTTGTATACGCCTATACATTCGCGCCTAGTGGCGCGTCCGCTTCGGTGGCGTCGGCGCGGAAGCGCGACGTTTTTCTCAACTAGCATCGTTGACCCCTTACGGGCAGTGACCGCAAAAAGAGGCAACCAGCGCTCCAGCGCGGTTCTCGAACTCATCTCTCTGGCCGCTCGCCCAGCTTCGTGATCATACCATAAGCTGCGCCGACCCGAAGCCCGATCTCAGCTTCCTCATCGCCAGCCGGGCGGCCACTGACCGTCTCCAGCGCGATAAGCAGATGCTCCGCGACATCCATGCGGCCATCGGCAAAAGCCCGCTTGAACGCGGCCAGGATCAGATCGTCCAGCTCGGGCTCATTATCATTCACGTCTCACTCCTTGGATCCCCGCTCCGCCCGTTCCTTTGATCAGAGCCGCTCCAGCTCGAGCCCCCAGCGTTGTCTGCACTGCTCGAGCTTGGCGAGGACGTCAGTCCGAACCGTCGAGCAGTCGCACCTGTCGGCCAAGCGCACGCTGGACCAACTCGGCAT
>NZ_LSJM01000291.1 GCF_001557215.1 Sphingomonas sp. CCH9-E2
CCGCCTCGACCGCGCTGTCATAGGCGGTGCGCAATTCCCAGGCGAGGTCGTTATGTCCGTCGATCACCGGGGCCTGGCTGAGGACCCGCTCAACCCGCGCGCGGGTCGCGGCATCGGGTTCGGGCGCGGCCGCTTGAGTGGTGGCGAGGAGGAGCGGGGCGAGGGCGAGTGCGATCATCGCCCCAGCCTAGCCTCTTCAGGCGAGGCGGCAAGAGCGCTTACGCGACCGCGCTGCGCCACGGCCCGGTGATCGC
This sequence comes from Sphingomonas sp. CCH9-E2, assembly GCF_001557215.1. Classification (GTDB taxonomy): domain Bacteria; phylum Pseudomonadota; class Alphaproteobacteria; order Sphingomonadales; family Sphingomonadaceae; genus Sphingomonas. The sequence continues at coordinate 255 of NZ_LSJM01000291.1, forward strand.
GAGCGTCTTGGTCGGGCTGTAGATGTTGACGAACAGCGTCGACCCGTCGGGCGAGAAGCACGCACCCGCCAGCTCGGTCCGCACGCGGCAGCGCGCGACCGGGTAGAGCGCGCCGTCCGGCGTCACACCGCGCAGATGATTGTCGGTGACGTCGGTATATTGATCCTCGCACACGATCAGATGGCCGTTCGGGCCGACGGTGAGATTGTCGCCATAGTTGAACATCGTCGGATCGGTGGATTCGACGAACAGCTGCACCATGCCCGGCGCATCCGACTCGCCCGGCTGGCCTTCGCGCGGGGAGGGGCGGTAGCGCATGACCTGACCCAGCGCCTTGGCCCCGCCCGAGGTGCAGGTGAAATAGCACTCGCCATCGCCCCAATGGATGCCTTCGCCGCGTGCGAAGCGCGCCGCGCCCGCCTTGTGCCCGCGCAGGCGCAGATCGTGGTCGGGCGCATCGGTGTCGGTGAGGTCGATCCAGCGCGCCGCCTTCCACGCGCCGACGCCGATGTCGCGGCGGCCTTTGTTCGACGTGTCGCCGCACTCGGGCCGGTCGCGCAGGCCGAGCGCCTGCAACCGCCCGCCGCGCGCTAGCTGGCCGGGGCGGTCGGGGAGGAAGCGGTAGAACAGCCCGTCCTCGCGATCCTCGGTGAGATAGACGATGCCGGTGCGCGGATCGACGGCGGCGGCCTCATGATTGAAGCGGCCCATCGCGGTGAGCGGGACCGGGTCGACCAGGCCGCGTGCGCGCGCCGGGACTTCGAAGATCCAGCCATGATCCTTGCCCACGCCCGTGCCCGCGCGGGTCATGTCTTCCTCGCACGTCAGCCAGCTGCCCCAAGGGGTGGTGCCGCCCGCGCAATTGCGGATCGTGCCGACGAGGCTGAGATGCTGCCGCTCGACCCGCCCGGTGGCGAGGTTGTAGATCAGCGTGCTGGTGCCGCCGGGGAGCGGGCGGCCGTCATTGTCGCGGTCATAGGTGGCGATCCGCGTCGCCTCGCCGCGCACGAACGGGCCGGTCTTCTGATGCTTGACCTGCAGCTCATGGTTGCGGACCAGCGCGACGCGGCGGCGGTCGATCGCGAAACAGCCCATGCCATCGGCGCGGTCGCCGACGGCAAAGCCGTCATCCATCGCGTCGCCCAGCTGAGAGATGACGCGGTAGCTGAACCCCTGCGGCAGATCGAGCAGCCCGGCGGGGTCGGCGCGCAGCGGACCGTAACCTGGCGCAGTCGGTGCTGCGGCAAGGGTGGGCACGCGCGCAAGACCGGCAAAGGCGCTTGCAGCGAGGCCGAAGGTAAAGGCGCGGCGACCGGATGTCAGACTCATGGGATGCTTTTAGGCGATGCGCCTGCGTTCCGCCACCGACCGGTGTCAGAAATGCCATATTGAAAGGCGATGCGCCACGCGCGCTTGCGCGCCGACCCAGGAGCGGCGCGTGCCCTTGGACTGCGAATTCGAACGGGTGAGACGCCTGATGCAGCCAATGCAACGCGATAATGGTCGCGTGGTGACCCCTACGGGAATCGAACCCGTGTTTCAGCCGTGAAAGCCATAGAACAAAACGTGTTCGGACGTTCCTGGACGTCAATGATTACAGATAGTTAGAGATAAGTCGTCCTTGCCGATCCCGGCAAATCCGGCTAGGATAAGAGAGAAATAATCGAGTCCCGCTTGTCTTATGGCCCGTACCGCCGTCGAAGTCCGGATACAGGACCGCACCGCCCGCGCGCGGCTCTTGCCCCGCAAGCGCCCCTATTGGCGCCAGCTCTCGCAAGGCCAGTTTCTCGGCTATTATCGCGGCAAATTGAAAGGCGCCTGGATCGCCCGCTATCACTGCGCCGACACGCAAGCCTATGTCACCGGCACGCTTGGCGAAGCCGACGACCTGCGCGACGCCAATGGCCGCGACATCCTCAGCTACAAACAGGCCTTCGACGCGGCGCTGCACTGGATCGAGATCGAGACCAACGGACCCGCTTCCAGCGCGAGCGATCCCGCCATGACCGTCGGCGACGCGACCCGCACCTATGTCGCCATGCGCGACGCTCGCCGCTCGAGCCAGGCCGGCCGCACCCTCAATTCCGACGCGCATTACAAGCTCAACCGCTTCGTGCTCGAGGATGAGAAGCTCTCCTCGGTCACCCTTGCCTGCCTCAGCGAAAGCGACCTGCGCGCCTGGCAGCTGCGCCTTGCCCGCAAGAAACCCGCGAGCATCCAGCGCGTCGTCAACGATCTGAAAGCCGCGCTCAATGCCGCGTTCGTCGAGCACCGCAAGGCACTGCCCGCCGACCTGCCCACCACGATCAAATACGGGCTCAAGATCGATGCGCCCGAAGTGCTGATCACCGTCGCGCGCGACAACCAGATCCTCAGCGACGACGAAGTCCGCCGCATCGTCGCCGCGGCGCTTCGCCTCGAGGAGGATTTCGGGCGGCTGGTCGCGCTGCTGGCCGCCACCGGCGCGCGCTTCTCGCAGCTTGCCCGCATGACCGTCGGCGACGTTCAGGCCGAACAAGCGCGGCTGATGATCCCGCAGTCGTTCAAGGGCAGAAAGCGCCAGCTCCAATATATCCGTGTCCAGGTCGGGCAGGACATCCTCGCCGCACTCCGGCCGGTGACCGAGGGCAGGACGCTCTCGGCGCCGCTGCTCGAGCATTGGCGCCACAGGCAGACCGGCCCGATGGAATGGGTGCGCGTCGATCGCGGCCCCTGGAGCGCGCCGTCCGAGATGACCCGGATGTGGAAGCGCACCGTCACAGCGGCCGGACTACCCGCCGCGACCATCCCCTATGGCCTGCGTCACTCCTCGATCGTGCGCGGCCTGCGCGCCGGGCTGCCGATCCGGCTGGTCGCCGCTCTCCACGACACCTCGGTCGCGATGATCGAGCGGCATTATTCGCGCTGGATCACCGAGGGGCTCGACGAACTGGTCGCGCGAGCGGTGGTGCCGCTGATGCCGATCGCGGCATGAGACAGGCATAGGACGGCCAGCCGCCAGACGCGTCATACCGCATCGCCATGCTCGCACGGCACCGGCATGCCAACGAAGATGGAAGCCGGCAGGCACGCGCTCGACCAAAGCGCGCCGATCGATCCCACCGACGCCGATCGATCTCGCGGCCCATCTCCATGCCGCACCGTAAGCGCTAGCCGACCGGCTTGCCGGCCCCGCACGAAAGATCGAGCGCCTTATCCCCCAGGCGGCCACAACCCTGGCCGAGTGCGATCGCCGAGAGGTCGGTGGCCGGATCGATCACCCGGTCGGCCTGCTTGCGCTCGGAATAGCGGTCAACGAGCTGGTCGGCCTGCGGCCGGAGCAGCACCGTGAAGCGGACCAACTCCTCCATCACGTCGACGATCCGGTCGTAATAGCTCGACGGCTTCATCCGGCCCGCCTCGTCGAACTCCTTGTACGCCATCGCCACGCTCGACTGGTTGGGGATGGTGAACATCCGCATCCAGCGGCCGAGCAGGCGCAGCGTGTTGACAGCATTGAACGACTGCGAGCCGCCCGATACCTGCATGACGGCGAGGGTGCGGCCCTGGGTTGGGCGCATGCCGCCCATGTTCAGCGGCAAATGATCGACCTGCGCCTTCATGATGCCCGAGACCTGCCCATGGCGTTCGGGACTGCACCAGACCTGCCCTTCGGACCACATCGACAGTTCGCGCAGCTCATGGACAGCGGGATGGTCGTCACCCTGGACCTGATCGGGCAGCGGCAGATCGGAGGGGTCGAAGATCCGCGTCTCAGCGCCGAACAGCTGGAGCAGGCGCGCGGCTTCCTCGACTGCGAAGCGCGAGAAGGAGCGCTCGCGCAGCGATCCGTAGAGCAACAGGATGCGCGGCGGCGACTGGTCGGCACCGAGACCCAGTGCCGGCCGGGCGATCACATAGGATGGATCGAGGGCGGGGAAACGATCGGCATCACAGAGTACGCGAACCCGGCTCATTGCATGTCCTTCACGAGATACGAAGCGCTCGCTGGGCAGAGCGAGGCGAGTTGTTCAGTGGCGGCGATGCCGGGCGGCGCCTCGGCTCGGTCGGCATCGGCAAAGCCGAGCCGCCGGAAGAAGGGGGCGGCCGAGTCGGTGAGCAAATGGAGGCGCGTCACCTCCCCAGGCAGGATCGTCTCGAGCTCGCGGACGAGCGTTGTACCGTGCCCTGCGCCGCGGCGGCTGGGCAGCACCACCAGCGAGCGCAGTAGCCGGTCGGCGCTGTCGCCTTCCAGCCCGACATAGCCGATCGGGCCTGCCGCGTCGGACAGGCCGAAGAACAGGCGGCCGGGCTGCTCGAGGTCGATTGTGGGAAGCTCAGCCTCTTCGAGCGCCCTGCGCAAAATGTCGTAGCCGCCGCGCGGTACCGCGAAGAACACCAGGTCGGTCATGCCGCGGCGCCCGCCTCATACCACCCGCGCGTGCGCTTCACGATGCCGACGACCGAAAGCATGACCGGCACTTCGACGAGCACCCCAACCACGGTCGCGAGCGCCGCGCCCGAGTTGAGTCCGAACAGCGAAATCGCCGCAGCCACCGCCAGCTCGAAGAAGTTGGAGGCGCCGATCAATGCCGCTGGCGCAGCGACGCACCAGGCGACTCCGAGCTTCTTGCTCAGCCAATAGGCGAGCCCGGCATTGAAATAGACCTGGATGATGATCGGTACCGCGAGCAGCACGATCACCAGCGGCCTCGACAGGATCTGCTCGCCCTGAAAGCCGAACAGCAGCACCAGCGTCGCGAGCAGGGCCGAGAGCGAGATGGGCCCCAGCGCCCTGAGCAGCTTGTCGAGCGCAGGCTGGCCGCCGCTTGTCAGCAAGGCCCGGCGCAGCAACTGCGCCGCGATCACCGGCAGGACGATGTAGAGTACGACCGAGAGCAACAATGTGTCCCAGGGTACCGTGATCGAGGCGACGCCGAGCAGCAGTCCGACCAGCGGCGCGAAGGCGAACACCATGATGAGATCGTTGAGCGCGACCTGGCTCAGCGTATAATTGGGCTCGCCGTCGCACAGATTCGACCAGACAAACACCATTGCGGTGCACGGCGCGGCGGCGAGCAGGATCAGGCCTGCGATATAGTCGGACGGGCTACCCGGCAGCAGCGGCGCGAACAGCCAGCCGATGAAGACAGCGCCGAGCAGTGCCATGGAGAAGGGTTTGACCGCCCAGTTGATGAACAGGGTGACGCCGACGCCCTTCCAATGCTGTTTCACCGAACCCAACGCACCGAAGTCGATCTTGAGCAGCATCGGTACGATCATCAGCCAGATCAGCACTGCGACGACGAGGTTGACCCGTGCGACCTCGGCCGCCGCGATCCGCGCGAACACACCCGGCACCCATGCGCCGAGCGCGATTCCTGCAACGATGCAGAGCGCAACCCAAAGTGTCAGCCAGCGCTCGAAGAAGCCGATGCCGGCGCGCGCCGGTGCTGCGGCCGGCGCGTCCGCCACAATGCCGCTACTCATGCCGGGATCCGATTGCCGGCTTCGTCGACGACCCGCTCACCATCTTCCTTGGCGAAGGCGCCCTGCTGCGGCGCCGGCAGAATGTCGAGCACTGCCTCGGAGGGGCGGCACAGCCGGACCCCGAGCGGGCTCACCACGAGCGGGCGGTTGATCAGGATCGGATGCGCCATCATCGCATCGACAAGGATTTCGTCCGACAGCGCCCCGTCACCCAGGCCCAGCTCGGCATAGGGCGTGCCTTTCTCGCGCAGCAGCGCGCGCGGCGTCAGCCCGGCCCGATCGATCAACTGCTCGAGCAAGGCGCGCGCGGGCGGGGTCTTCAGATATTTGATCACATGCGGCTCGATGCCGGCATTGCGGATCATCGCCAGCGTGTTGCGCGACGTCCCGCATTCGGGATTGTGATAGATGATGATGTCAGTCGCCATGTCTACTCGCCTTGGTTGCGCCTTCGCCGCGCCCGATCGCGCGGAGTTTTCCGGTTAGCGCCATGCGGTCATGGCTTTCGTGCGGCAGCGCGAGGAACAGCGAGATGCGGTTGGAAAGATAATAGAGTGCCTGCCTGAACGCGTCGCGCTGGCCATCGCCCTCGACAAGCGCCGGATCGTCGATTCCCCAATGCGCGGTGATCGGATGCCCCGGCCAGACCGGGCAGATTTCACCTGCGGCATTGTCGCAGACGGTGAAGATGAAATCGATCTCGGGCGCGCCGGGCCCGGCGAATTCGTCCCAGCTCTTCGAGCGTAATCCCTCGACCGGATAATCGATCGATTGCAGCAATTCGAGAGCGGCAGGATGAACCTCGCCCTTGGGATGGCTGCCGGCCGAAAAGCCCCGGAAGCGTCCAGCCCCGAGCTTATTCAGGGCGCTTTCGGCTAAAACCGAGCGCGCCGAATTGCCGGTGCACAGGAACAGGACATTGTAGATGCGCCCGCTCATGCTTGACCTTCGGGAATGCAGCGGCTGCTGATCGCAACGCTGGCGAGTGGCGCGCAAATCTCAGGCGAACCATCGCAACAGTCCTGCATCAGGAACTCGAGCAGCTCGGTCATGTTGGCGTAGCGCGCGGTGTAGATGATCGAACGGCCATCGCGCCTGCTCTCGATCAGGTCCGCGTGCGACAGGATGTTGAGATTGGACGAAAGCGTGTTCGGCGGCACGTCGAGCCGCCGCGCGATCTCGCCAGCGGCGAGCCCTTCGGGACCTGCCTGAACGAGCATGCGAAAGACAGCGAGGCGCGCCTCATGGGCGAGCGCGGACAGGGCGGCGACGGCATTTTTCAGTTCCATGTTTCGCCTGTAGCGGAAATGTCGAATCCGACAAATCTCCGTCGCGCCGTTCGCCGCCACCACCATGCGATCAGTCCCGGCTCTGGATTTGAAATTGACCCCACGTGCCTGCCGGGAAGGTTTGCTGGCAGGTCTTGGGTTCGGGACCGGGCAGGGAGCACCGATACAACGCGCTTTTGAGGCGGATCGTCATCGGTCTGTCAGGCGCTGCCCGATAGGTGCAGGTGCCGCTAGCGGGCCGGTTCAGATGCAGCCTGTCGGTGCCCGGCCGTGCTTCCTTGATCACAGCCTTGCCCCTGCTGTCCTGAAACGCACAACGCACCGCCCAATCGCCTTTGCCGTTGATACGTACTTGCAGCACTTCCTCGGGTGGTTCCCATTGTGCAGGCGCTGCGACGAGCAGCAGGAATGCGGTCGACGCGATCAACCCTGTCATCCAATCCTCCCGTGCGTGAAGAAGCTTTACGCGAATCGATTCTGTAGTTCCACTATTGTGGAAATATGGAATTTGCAATTGCCGAAATGGCGTCGGGATCGAAGGGCCTAAGCGCTCCCCGACCGGTCGAGGATCGGACAATCCGGGCGGCCGTCGTCATACCGATTGTCGCTGCCTCGGAGATCGACTAGGATCTGATCGCGTGAAACGCTTGCTCGCCTTGCTACTCCTCGCGGGAGCCCTGACCGGCATGTTCGGTGCGCAGGCGGCGTTCGCCTACGGTTTGGGGCTGGCAAAACCGGCCGCGGTCGAACAGCCAATGGCGATGGCCGACCATGCCATGGCTGGCATGGACTGCGCCGAGATGATGACACCGGCCCAGCCGCAGCCCCCCGAAAAGGGACCGCAGCCGTGCAAGGGGCTGACGCTCGCCTGTATCGCACAGATGGGCTGCACCATCCCCGTCCTGCTTGGCGACGGCCCGGCGCCTGCCACCCTCTCGCCGGCCATGCCGATCCCGTTCCTGCCGACCTATATCGCGCCGCTTGCCGGGCGGTCCTACGGCCCCGAACCCGAGCCGCCCACAGTCCTGATCTGACTTCGAGACCCGCGTCGCGTCGCGCCTGAATGGATCGTTTCGATCCTTCGCGCACCGCGCCGTGCCACTCCGAAATTCAGTTCAAGGACAACACCGATGACTCGATTTGCCTGTCTCGCTGCGACACTCGCCGCGGCCACGATCCTGCCCGCCGCCGCCCAGGCCGCGAACCCGCCTGCCGCCTCCGGTCATTACGAATGGCGCCCCCAGCCCCAGTTCGGGCCGCGCGCGCCGATTGCGCCGCCGCGCCGTGTCTGGGTGGCCGACGCCACACCGGCGGCATCGTGCGACTGCGCGATGATGGCGACGCACGCGACCGGCTGCATGGCGCCCTCGCGCGGCGAGCCTAGCTGAGTCCGATGCCGGCGGGGCGG
>NZ_LSJM01000292.1 GCF_001557215.1 Sphingomonas sp. CCH9-E2
CAGTAATCCTGCCCCACCGCCTCGACCATCTCGATGCTCGCCACCGCATCAAACGTGCCGGTCACGTCGCGATAATCGGTCAGGCCGACCGTCACCCCCTCCAGCCCCGCCCGCGCCATCCGCGCCTCGACATAGGCTTTCTGCTCCGCCGACAGCGTGATGCCATGCACCAGCCGCCCGCCGCGCGCGGCCAGTTCCGCGAAGGACCCCCAGCCGCACCCGATCTCGAGGATGCGATCGCCGGGGGCCGTCCCAGTCCGCTCCAGCACCGCTGCCAGCTTCGCCGCCTGCCCCTCCGCCAGCGACGCCACGCCCGGCGCGAACAACGCGCTCGAATAGGTCATGCTCGCGTCGAGCCACGGCGCGTAGAAGTCGTTCCCCAGATCGTAATGATAGGCAATGTTGCGCCGCGACCCCTTGCGCGAGTTGCGATGAAAGGCGTGCCACACGCGCTTGGCGATCCGCCCCACGCCCCCCGCACGCCCGGCATTGCCCAACGTCGCACGGTTGCGCACGAACAGGTCGAACAGCGGCACCGGATCGGGGCTGGTCCACTCGCCCGCCGCCCATGCCTCATACCAGCCCGCCGACCCGCCGGTCGCCAGCCGCCACAGCGCGCGCCAGCTGCGGATGGCGACGACCG
>NZ_LSJM01000293.1 GCF_001557215.1 Sphingomonas sp. CCH9-E2
CCCCAACCCCTCCCCTGAAGGGGAGGGGCTTGAATGCTATTCCGCCGCCTCCGCAAACCCACTCCCGGCCATATCCAGCCCCTCGCCATTGTCGGGGCGCAGGACGAGATGGCCGATTGCGGTGTTCGAACAGGGCACATGGTAATGCCGGTGCAGCGCGGCAGTGCGCTTGCCCAGCGCGCCGCGCATGATCAGCCACATCACCATCTCGATCCCCTCGGACCCGGTCTCGCGCAGATATTCGATGTGCGGGATGCGGCGCAGATGGTCGCTCTCGCCGATCAGTCCGTCGAGGAACATGTTATCCCATTCGGGATTGATCAGCCCGGCGCGCGGCCCCTGCAGCTGGTGGCTCATGCCGCCAGTGCCCCACACCTGAACGTTCAGATCTTCGGGGAAGCTCGCCACGGCGCGCGCGATCGCCTCGCCCAGCGCCCAGCAGCGATTGCCCGAGGGCGGCGGATAGGTGACGACATTGACCGCCAGCGGGATGACCTTGCACGGCCAGGCATCGGGCGTGCCGAACATCATCGACAGCGGGACGGTCAGGCCATGATCGACATCCATCTCGTTGATGACGGTCATGTCGAATTCATCGAGAATCAGGCTCTGCGCGATATGCCAGGCCAGGTCGGGATGACCCTCCACATCGGGCACCTTGCGCGGGCCCCAGCCTTCGT
>NZ_LSJM01000294.1 GCF_001557215.1 Sphingomonas sp. CCH9-E2
CCTGCCGCTGTTCGCCTGGGCCGAGGCCTTCCGCATCGGCCGCGCGCAGCGGCGCCGGTTCGGTGCCCGCGCGGCGCTGGCAGCGCTCGGGATCGGCGCGCTATGCGCGACGATCGCCGTGCCGCCGAGCCCACGGCTTGTCTGGAACGCGAGCGCGAGCGCGCCGGTCGGGCTCTACCGGGTCGTGCCCGGCGCGCCGGTCGCCACCGGCGACATGGTGGTCGCCTGGCTGCCCGCGGAAGCGCGCGCGCTCGCGGCGCG
>NZ_LSJM01000295.1 GCF_001557215.1 Sphingomonas sp. CCH9-E2
GGCTTATAGTGCTCGCCATCGGTGTGCTGTCGTTCGGTGACACGCCGCTGGAAACGCCGCTGACGGTTGCCGGCGCTATCGTCCTCGCCATCGCGCATGTCGGCAATCTGAAGCTGGGGCGCGCGACATGAACCAAGTGCTTGAGAGAGGGGTGGCCTTGCCCGCCACCCCCGTCGAGCCATATTCTTGCATCATGCGTCACAAGCACGAGCAGCCGGAAGGAGAAGCGCTTGCAGAGGCCGCACGCTCCGCCTTTGAGCGCGTCGGTGAGCAGTGGACCGATATGCGGGCTCAGCTATTCAATGTCATCGTCGGTCTCGACCGACCCGCGTCGGCTTACGACATCGCCGATCGCTTTTCGGAACAGCGCGGCCGGCGCGTAGCCGCAAACTCGGTCTACCGCATTCTCGACCTGTTCGTGGCAGCCAACATCGTCACTCGCGTGGAGGTTGCAAACCGTTACCTACCCAATGTCCACCCCGGCTGCGTTCACGACTGCATCCTGCTTTTCTGCGAGCAGTGCGGCAGGATCACGCATTTGGACGACGACAGCATTGCGACAAGTATCCGGGGTGCCGCAACCAATGCGGGGTTTCGGCCAACAAAGCCGGTGATCGAAGTTTGCGGCCTATGTGAGGCGTGCAGCAGATAGACCCCACAGATCGACCAATGTCTGTCAAACGGTCGATTGCGGGAGGCGCGCGCCGATCGCGGCCGAGGTCGCCGAAACAGCCCTACTAGGTTCCGATGTAAACGCTCGCGCTAAGTGGCGGCATTCTGATCGCGCTATTTGTCGGCGAGCG
>NZ_LSJM01000296.1 GCF_001557215.1 Sphingomonas sp. CCH9-E2
CTGCCGCCCCGCCGGCATCGCAGGCTTCCATGTCAGGAGATCGCCATGCGCACCTTCTTGCTGGCGTCGCTGCTCGCGACGCTTCCCACCGCGGCCGTCGCTGACCCGCTGACCTTTGACGACGCGCTGGCCGTCGCGGCCGCGCAGGCGCCGTCGCTCAAGGCGCGGTCGTTCGACGTCGAGGCGCGGCGTTCCTCCGCGACCGCCGCCGGCCAACTGCCCGATCCCCGCCTCGGCGCCGGGCTCGACAATGTTCCGATCTCGGGGCCGCCCGCCTTTCGCTTTGGTCGTGACGAGATGACGATGGCACGGCTCGGTATCAGCCAGGACGTACCGAACCTCGCCAAGCGCCATGCGCGCAGCGGCAAGGCCGATGCGGATATCGGCGTCGCCGAAGCCGATGCCGGGGCCGAGTTGCGCCGGGTGCGGGTGGCGACCGCGCTTGCCTGGATCGACCTTGCCTATGCGCAACGGCGGCTCGGTGCGCTCGACCAAGCGCTCGCCGAGCTCGCGCAATATGTGGCGCCGGCAGCGTCGAGCGTCGCGTCGGGCTCGGCGCGCCCGGCCCAGACCCTCGAAATTCGCCAGGCGATCGCCGCGCTCGAGGACCGGCGCAGCGAGGTCGCCGCCGAAGTGGCGCGCGCGCGCGCGATCCTGTCGCGCTGGACCGGCGACCCCAGCCCTGAGATCGAGGGCGCGATCCCGAATTTCGCGATCGAGCCGGAGGCGCTGCGCGCCACGATCGACCGGCATCCCGATCTCGCAGCCGTGATCGCGCGCGTGCGTGCCGCCGAGGCCGATGTCTCGCTGGCACGCGCCGAGAAGCGTCCCGATTGGGGGTTCGAGCTTGCCTATCAGAAGCGCGGCAGTGGCTATGGCGACATGGTCTCGTTGGGCGCGACCATGAGCCTTCCGCTGTTTACCCGGAAGCGTCAGGATCCCAGGATCGACGCCGCGGTCGCCAGCGAAGGGGCCGTCCTGGCGCAGCGTGAGGATGTCCGGCGCGCCCTGCGCGCCGAGCTCGAAGCGGGCCTTGCCGACCATGTCATGCACCATGGGCAATGGATGCGCGCGAAGGACACGCTGCTCCCGCTTGCCCGCCAGCGGGCCGATCTCGAGACGGTGAGCTATTCCGCCGGCCGTGCGACCCTGCTCGACCTGATCCAGGCCCAGACAATGTTCGCCGGTGCCGCGCTCCAGATGCTCGACCGCGAAGCCACCGTCGCGCGCGACGCCGCGCGGCTGGTGCTGACCTATGGGGGTGACCAATGACCATCCAGCTTTCACACCGCGCCCGGCTCGGGCTTGCCGGTGCCGTTCTTGCGCTTGCCGCGGGCGCCGCCGGCTACGGCATCGCCCAGTTCGGCCGGACCGATGCGCCGCCGCAACAGGCCGGCCAGGACGGCCGCAAGATCCTCTACTGGTACGACCCGATGGTGCCGAGCCAGCATTTCGACAAGCCGGGCAAGTCGCCGTTCATGGATATGCAGCTCGTGCCCAAATACGCCGATGAGGGCGCGCAGGGCGCGCCTGGCATGGCCATCGATCCGGCGCGGGTGCAAAGCCTGGGGCTTCGTGTCGCCACCGCCGAACGCGGCGCATTGGCGAGCGGCCTCACCGCCACCGGCACGATCGATTTCAACCAGCGCGACGTGGCGATCGTCCAGGCGCGCGCCGCCGGATTTGTGCAACGCGTCTATGCCCGGGCGCCGGGCGATGTGATCGGCGCGGGGGCGCCGCTTGCCGACCTGCTCATTCCCGAATGGGCGGGCGCCCAGGCCGAGTATCTTGCGGTGCGCCGAACCGGCAATCCGGCGCTGGCACAGGCGGCGCGCCAGCGGCTCGCGCTGCTCGGCATGCCGCCCGGCACGATCGCCGCGGTCGAGCGCGGCGGCCGGCCGCACAATGTGATCACGATCGCGACACCGGCCGGCGGCACGATCAAGACGCTCGGCGTGCGCCAGGGCATGACCGTTACCGCCGGACAAACCCTTGCCGAAGTCAATGGACTCGCAACGGTGTGGCTCAACGCCGCGGTTCCCGAAGCGCTGGCGGGGCAGCTCCGCCCCGGCCAAAGCGCGACGGCGACGCTCTCCGCCTGGCCGGGCGAGCGGTTCACCGGCCGCGTCGCCGCGATCCTGCCTGACATCCAGGCCGAGAGCCGCACGCTGACGGTACGGATCGAGTTGCCCAATCGCGGCGGACGCTTGCGCCCGGGTATGTTCGCGAGCGTGGACTTTGGAGGCGCGAGCCGCTCCGCGCTGCTCGTGCCATCCGAAGCGGTGATCCGTACCGGCAAGCGCACGCTCGTCATGCTGGCACTTGCGGGGGGCCGCTATCAGCCGGCCGAGGTCCAGGCCGGCAGCGAAGCTGGCGGCAAGACCGAGATCCTCGCGGGTCTCTCCGACGGCGAGAAGATTGTCGCATCGGGCCAGTTCCTGCTCGATTCCGAAGCGAGCCTGTCGAGCGTGCCCGCGCGGCCGATCGGGGGTTCCGCTCGGCCACCCGCCGCGCAGCCCGCGCTGTATGAAGCGGTCGGCAGGATCGGAAAGATCGACGCCAGCGGCGTGACGCTCGATCATGGCCCTGTACCGGCGCTCAGATGGCCGGCGATGACGATGACGTTCCGGCTCGGCTCGCCCGCGCTCGCGCGCGGGTTCAAGGTCGGCGACCGGGTGCGGTTCGGCTTCGACCAGCCGCCCGAAGGGCCGACATTGCGCCGCATGACGCGCGAGGCAGGGCAATGATCGCGCGCATCATCCTATGGTCGGTCGCGAACAAGCTGTTCGTCGTGCTGGGTGCGCTGGCACTGGTCGCCGCCGGACTCTGGGCGGTGCGGGTGACGCCGATCGACGCACTGCCCGACCTGTCCGACACCCAGGTGATCATCCGCACCAGCTATCCGGGCCAGGCGCCGCAGATCGTCGAGAACCAGGTCACCTATCCGCTGGCAACCACGATGCTGTCGGTACCGGGTGCAAAGACCGTGCGCGGCTACAGCTTCTTCGGCGACAGCTTCGTCTACGTGATCTTCGCCGACGGCACCGATCTCTATTGGGCGCGCAGCCGTGTCCTTGAATATCTCAACCAGGTGCAGGGCCGGATGCCCGAGGCGGCGAAGAGCGCGATCGGGCCGGATGCGACGGGGGTCGGCTGGGTCTATGAATATGCGCTGGTCGACCGCACCGGCGGCCATGACCTGTCGCAGCTACGATCCCTGCAGGACTGGTTCCTGCGCTATGAGCTGAAGAGCCTGCCCGGCGTCGCCGAGGTCGCGAGCATCGGCGGCATGGTCAGGCAGTACCAGGTCGTGCTCGATCCGGTGAAGCTCGCCGGCTACGGCGTCACCCACAGCCAGGCCGTCGAAGCGATCCAGCGCGCCAATCAGGAGGCCGGCGGCGCCGTCGTCGAGCTGGCCGAGGCCGAATATATGGTCCGCGCCTCGGGCTATCTGAAGTCGCTGGACGATTTCCGCGCGATCCCGCTCAGGACCGCCGCGGGCGGGGTCCCGGTGACGCTGGGCGAAGTCGCTACTATCCAGGTCGGTCCCGAAATGCGGCGCGGCATCGCCGAGCTCGATGGCGATGGCGAGGTGGCGGGCGGCGTCGTCATCCTGCGCTCGGGCGCCGATGCGCGCGCCACCATCGCAGCCGTGCAAACCAAGCTCGAGGAACTGAAGAAGAGCCTGCCTGCCGGGGTGGCGATCGTCCCGACCTATGATCGTTCGCAGCTGATCGACGCGTCGATCGACAACCTCACCCACAAGCTCATCGAGGAGTTCATCGTCGTCGCGCTCGTTTGCGCGCTGTTCCTCTGGCACGTCCGCTCGGCGCTGGTCGCGATCGTGACCCTGCCGCTCGGCATCCTCGCGGCCTTCGTCGTGATGCGCTTCCAGGGCGTCAACGCCAATATCATGTCGCTGGGCGGCATCGCGATCGCGATCGGCGCCATGGTCGACGCGGCGATCGTGATGATCGAGAACGCGCACAAGGCGCTGGAGCGCTGGGAGCATGATCATCCCGGCGAGCGGCTGGAAGGCACCGAGCGCTGGCGGGTGATCACCCAGGCCGCGATCGAGGTCGGGCCGGCACTGTTCTTCAGCCTGCTCATCATCACGCTGTCGTTCGTGCCCGTGTTTACGCTTCAGGCGCAGGAAGGGCGGCTGTTCGCGCCGCTCGCCTTCACCAAGACCTATACCATGGCGGCGGCAGCGATCCTGTCGGTGACGCTGGTCCCCGTGCTGATGGGCTGGCTGATCCGCGGCCGCATCCCGTCCGAGCAGGCCAATCCGATCAACCGTGCGCTCACCGCCGCGTACCGCCCCGCGATCGACTGGACGCTCCGGCGGCCGAAGACGGTGCTGGTGATCGCGCTGCTCGTGTTCGCGACCACCGCCTGGCCGGTGTCGCGGCTCGGCGGCGAGTTCCTGCCCGCGATGAACGAGGGCGACCTGCTCTACATGCCCTCGGCACTGCCCGGGCTGTCGGCGGCCAAGGCGTCCGAGCTGCTCCAGCAGACCGACCGGATGATCAAGACCGTCCCCGAGGTGCAGAGCGTGTTCGGCAAGGCCGGGCGTGCCGAGAGCGCGACCGACCCGGCACCGCTCGAGATGTTCGAGACGACGATCCGCTTCAAGCCTCGCGACCAGTGGCGGCCGGGCATGACGCCGGAGAAGCTGGTCGAGGAGCTCGACCGCGCGGTGAAGGTGCCGGGACTCGCCAATATCTGGGTGCCCCCGATCCGCAACCGCATCGACATGCTCGCGACCGGCATCAAGAGCCCGATCGGCGTCAAGGTATCGGGAAGCGACCTTGCCGAGATCGACCGCATCGCGCGCGACGTCGAGGGCGTGGCCAAGGCCGTCCCCGGCGTCGGCTCGGCACTCGCCGAACGACTGATCGGCGGGCGTTACGTCGATATCGACATCGATCGCGCCGCAGCGGCCCGATACGGGCTCAACATCGCCGACGTGCAGGCGATCGTCGCCGGCGCGATCGGCGGCGAGACGATCGGCCAGACGGTCGAGGGGCTGGCACGCTATCCGATCAGCGTGCGCTATCCGCGCGAGCTGCGCGACAGCCCCGAGGCTTTGCGGGCGCTACCGGTGCTGACCCCTTCGGGCCAGCAGATCACGCTCGGCACCGTCGCCAAGGTCGCGATCGCCGACGGGCCGCCGATGCTCAAGACCGAGAATGGGCGGCCCTCGACCTGGGTCTATGTCGATGTGCGCGGGCGCGACCTCGCTTCGGTGGTGTCCGACCTGCAAGCGGCGGTGGCGCGGCAGGTCAAGCTCTCGCCGGGCGTGTCGATCGCCTATTCGGGACAGTTCGAATATCTGCAGCGCGCGCTCGACCGGCTGATGCTGGTGGTGCCTGCCACGCTGGCGATCATCTTCCTGCTGCTGTTCCTGATCTTCCGGCGCGTCGGCGAAGCGGCGCTGATCATGGGCACCTTGCCGTTCGCGATGACGGGAGGCTTCTGGCTGCTCTACCTGCTCGGCTATCACCAGTCGGTCGCAACCGGGGTCGGGTTCATCGCCCTGGCCGGGGTCGCCGCCGAGTTCGGCGTGGTGATGCTCATCTATCTCAAGCATGCGCTCGAGGCGCGCGGGCCCGAACCCGCCGCCGACGAGGTCCAGCACGCGGTTCGCGAAGGCGCGCTGCTGCGCGTCCGGCCCAAGGCGATGACGGTCGCGGTGATCATCGCCGGCCTGTTGCCGATCCTGGTCGGCTCGGGCGCGGGCTCCGAGGTCATGAGCCGGATCGCCGCGCCGATGATCGGCGGCATGCTCACGGCGCCGCTCCTGTCGATGTTCGTGATCCCCGCCGCCTACCTCCTGATGCGCCGGCCCGGCGCGACGCCCGCTTCAACCCGCAACCTGCAAGGAGACGACCAATGAACCCACTCTACCTGACCCCGGCACTCGGCCTCGCCATGCTGCTCGCCGCCTGCGGCGAGAAGCCCGCGAGCGATACGGCGGCACCCGCCAACACCGCGACGGCCGACGCGCCCGGCGGCACGGACGCTATGTCGGGCAATATGGCGATGCCCGCCGAGGCGAAGTCGAGCAAGGGCGTCGGCACCGTGACCGCGCTCGACAAGGCGGCCGGCGAGATCACGCTCGATCACGGCCCGATTCCAGAGCTCGGCTGGCCGGCGATGACGATGGCGTTCACCGCAAAGCCCGAACTGCTGGGCGGCGTCGCTGTCGGGGACAAAATTGCCTTCGACCTGACCGTTCGCGGCAATGCCGGTGAGGTGACCGCGATCGCAAAGCAATAGCCGGCACGGTTCCAAACCCTGTTCCCGGGCCGCCGCTAAGGCGGTGGCCCGCCCCGGCCTCGTCCGGCTAGCGGCAGCAGGCGGCGTCCGGTCCCGCGAGTTGGATCGGGGGACAGGGCTCGGTGCCATAGGAACAGAAGACGCAGCAATCGCCGGCCTTTGGCCGCAGCACCGCCCCGCACCCGCTGCAGTCATAGAAATACTGGCAGGCGCTCGTCGGCATTGTCTCGGTCTTTGCCACCCCGCACAGCGGACAGGTGAGCGTCGATTGGGGAATGAACGAGCCCTCAGACATAGGAATAGCCGAGCCAGAGGAGGATCGCGCCGAGCAGCAGGCCGATGAGGAGGACCACCCGCACGCCAGGCGGCGTACAGGCACCATCGGGGCCGCAGGCCCTCGCGATGCGCTGCTGCCGCCAGAGCAGGACCGCGCCGCCGATCAGGAAAAGCGCGCTCACGCACAGCAGCAGCGTCCGATACGGGCTGGCAGCCATGGCGATACCGCCGAGCCAACCGGCGCCGAGGCCAGCGGTGGCGAGCAACATCGGCAGCGCGCAGCACGACGCGACGCCAAAGGCTGCCGCGATGCCGCCGGCCGTAAAAATGGCGGCGCCGCGCGCGCCCGAAGGCGGACGGGAATCAGGCGGTCCGGACACGATGGGCGACTCCTTGCGATCAACGGAATCGCACCCTACCGTCTGTAGCCGCTACAGACTCAACCCCCAATTTCGAGCAGCAGATGACGACATCGGAGACCATCGCAATCGGGGAGCTGTCGCGGCGCACCCGCTGCAATATCGAGACGATCCGCTATTATGAGCGTATCGGGCTCCTGCCCAAGGCCGCGCGACGCGGCCGCTATCGCAGTTTCGGCACGGCCGATGTCGCGCGGCTCAATTTCGTCCGGCGCGCCCGCGAACTGGGCTTCACGCTGGACGAGATCCGCGCGCTGCTCGGCATAGCCACCGCCGACACTGTCTCCTGTGACGATGCCCGCGAGATCGCGGCCTCGCACCTCAAGCAGGTTCGCGCGCGAATCGTGGATTTGAAGCGCATGGAGCGGGTGCTCGCCGACACCGTTCGGGCCTGCAGCGCCGGCGATCAGGTCGGGTGCCCGCTGATCAGTACATTGTCCGCGCGCCATTGAGCGGATCCAGGGCTTTGAGCCCAAGCCTGGCCAGCCGTTGGCGATCCGATCGCCGAATTTGGAAATAGCCCTTGACCCTCGACCTGCTAGAGGGTGCAGATCGCGAACGATTCTTAACAAGGGACTCGTCGATGCGCCCCGGCCACCTTGCTGCTCCCACCCCTGCCGATGCGCGCCGACCCTTGTTGCTGTGGTTGGTGTTGGCGCTGACCATGCTGACGCTGCCGCTCGCGGCGCGGGCCAGCGATGCCGAGGTGCAGACGACCTGGCGGCTGCTCGACTATATCGCCGTCGACTATTCGGGCGCGGTCTCTGGCGGCAAGGTCATCAGCGCCGCCGAATATGCCGAGATGACCGAATTCGCGGGCCAGGTCGAAACGCGTATCCAGACGCTGGCACCCGGCTCGGCCAGGACCGATCTGCTCCGTCGATCGGCCGCCCTGCGCAGCGCAATCGCCGCCAGGGAATCGCCGCAAGCGGTGGCCGGGCAATCGCGGGCGCTCGCCGCCGCGTTGCTCGCGGCCTATCCGGTTCCGCTGGCGCCCAGTTCTCCGCCCGAGCTCACGCGCGCTGCCGCGCTGTATGCGCAGAATTGCGCATCCTGCCATGGCGCGAACGGCGACGGCCATGGACGCGACGCAGCCGGGCTCGATCCCCCGCCGATCGCGTTCACCGACAAGGCGCGTGCCGATCAGCGCAGCCTGTTCGGCCTCTATCAGGTGATCAGCCAGGGCCTCGACGGCACGGCGATGCAGAGCTTCGCGGCGCTGCCCGAGGCCGATCGCTGGGCGCTGGCCTTCCATGCCGGCCAAATCGCCTATCCCGAAGCGGCGGCGCGCGAGGGCGAGCGGTTGTGGCGCGAGGACGCGGCGATCCGCGCCCGATATCCCAATCTGGCGGCGCTGGTCGGCGTCACCCCGGCCGCTTTGGCGGCCGACATCGGTTCGCAAAAAGCGACCGCGCTCACTGCCTATCTGCGCCGCCATCCCGACGCGGTGACCGTGCGCGTCGATGGTTCGCTCGCGCTGACGCGCGAACGGCTCGCCCAGAGCCTGGCTGCCTATCGCGCCGGCGACCGCAAGGCCGCGGCGGATCTCGCGCTGTCCGCCTATCTCGACGGCTTCGAGCCGGTCGAGCCGGTGCTCGCTGCACGGGATGCGGCGCTGATGGCGCGGATCGAAGGTGCGATGGGCGCGCTTCGCGCGGCGATCGGACAAGGGCGTCCGGTCAGCGAAGTCGAAGTGGCGAACCGTTCGCTGGCAAATCTGTTCAGCGAGGCCGAAGCCGCGCTGGCGCCCGAGCGGGCGAGCGGCGCATCGAGCTTCCTCGGCGCGTTCGGCGTGCTGCTGCGCGAGGGACTCGAAGCGCTGCTGATCGTCATCGCGATGATCGCGTTCCTCAGAAAGACCGAGCGCACCGAAGTGCTCGGCTTCGTCCATGGCGGCTGGATCGCCGCGCTCGCCGCCGGGATCGCCACCTGGTTCGTCGCGACCTATTTCATCAGCGTGAGCGGCGCATCGCGCGAGCTCACCGAAGGGTTCGGGTCGCTGTTCGCGGCGATCATCCTGCTCAGCGTCGGCATCTGGATGCACGGCAAGAGCAATGCCGAGGCGTGGCAGCGCTATGTGAAGGCCAAAGTGACCGCGGCGCTGTCGCGCCAGTCGGGCTGGTTCCTGTTCCTGCTTTCCTTCCTCGTCGTCTATCGCGAGGTGTTCGAGACGATCCTGTTCTACGCCGCGCTCTGGGCGGAGGGGAATGATATGGCGATGCTGGCCGGCGCTGCCACCGCTGCCGGCCTGCTCGCCGTGATCGCCTGGGTCATGCTCCGGTTCAGCGCCCGGCTTCCGATCACCCAATTCTTCTCGTGGAGCGCGATCCTGATCGCGATCCTCGCGGTCGTGCTCGCCGGCAAGGGCGTCGCCGGGCTGCAGGAGGCCGGGATCCTCGGCGTGATGCCCCTCGCCAACGTGCCGCGCATCGAGATTCTCGGGCTGTTTCCGACGACCCAGACCGTGCTTGCGCAGATCGCGGCGATCGGCGTGCTGGTTGCCGGCTTCTGGTACAGTGGGCGCAGCGCGGCCGCCGCCCGCGTGCCGGGCTCAACTGCCGAATAGCCGGCCGGCGAGCACCGCAAGACAAAGCGCAAAGGCGGGCACGGCCTGTTTCCGGATCGCCTTCTGCTCTGCCTTGATGACCATCCGCTGCTCCTCGTCAGCCGGGCCGATCCGCGATGATCAACGCAATCGTGCCGGTTATCGTGTGGATGCGGGCCGCCTCCCGGACATTGTCGAACCCCGCAGCCCGGACGAGCTCGGGGAGCACGCCATCGGCATTGGGTTGGGTGTCGGTCACGCCATCGAGCCGCTGGATGGTGAGGCGGAATAACAGCCGCATCAATCCCTGCTGCCGCCCGTAATCGGCGATCACGAGCCTGCCGCCGGGCCGAAGCGCCGCATGCATCGCGGCGAGACCCGCCCGTTTCTCGGCCATCGGGACCTGATGGAACATCAGGCTCGACGTCACCGCATCGGCGGCGCGCGAACCGATATCGCGGGCAAATCCGCGCTCCCACTGGATGTCCGCGCCCGCCGCCTGTCCCTTGGCGCGCGCGATCGCCAAGGCCTCCTCATCGGGGTCGATGCCGATGACCCGTATGCCAGGGGCGGCCGCTTTCAGCATCACGGCAAAGCTGCCGGTGCCGCACCCGACATCGATGACGGTCTCGCCCGGACGTGCCGCGAGCAACCCGATCATCGCATAGCGCCAGCGCATTTCGCGGGTCCAGCGCCGGATCGCACGGTCGTAATCGGCGGTGTCGCCGGTCCCGAGCGGCGGGGTGTAGCTGCCGTCAGTCATGCCTGCGCCCTCGTCGCATGCTCCGCCAGCTCGCGGCGGGCGTCGCGGATGATGTCATAGGCCGAATGGAGGAACAGCAACGCGATCACGCCGGCGACGAGGAGATCGGGCCAGGCCTGTCCCGTCCAGCCGACCAGCACCGCCGCGCCGATCACGGCGATATTGGCCAGCGCATCGTTGCGCGAGAACAGCCAGATGGCGCGCGCTTGCGCGTCCCCCTGGTTGCGGAACCGCGCGAGGACCAGCGCGGCCGCAATGTTGACGAGGAGCGCGACGATCCCGATCCCGCCCATCAATCCGGCTTCGGGCGGGATGGCATTGAACGCGCGCCACCCGGCAAAGCCGATCACGCCGAGCCCGAGACTTGCGAGGAAGAGGCCCTGCACCAGTGCAACCCGGCTGCGCGCGACCGCCGCCCAGCCCAGCGCGATCAGCCCGAAGAGCGTGATCGATCCGTCGCCGATGAAATCGAGCGAATCCGCCTTCAGCGCCTGCGAGCCGGCGATGAAGCCGCCCGCCAGCTCAAGCACGCCGAAGCCGACATTGAGGATCACCACGATCCATAGCGCCCGCCGATAGGCAGGGTCCGTGCCCGCACGTTCGGTATCGGCCTCACATCCACAGTCGCTCATCATCACCTCCGCGAGTCGCGAGCAGGTTTTGCACCCTATAGTCACTATAGGGTCAATGGCTTGTTTCGGGTCCCAATGCTTCGATGATCCGGCAGTCGGAAATCGCGCCTTGGCGGCATTGGCCGATCAGCTCGTCGAGCTCGCGGCGCAGTGCGCGGAGATCTGCAATTTTCTGATCGATCTGCGCGAGATGCGCACGCGCGACGGTGTCGACGGCACCGCAAGAGCGATCCCGATCGTCGGAAAGGGCGAGGAGCTCGCGCACCTGATCGAGCGTGAAGCCCAGGTCGCGCGCGCGGCGGATAAAGGAGAGCCGGGCGAGATGGTCGCCGCCATAATCGCGGTAATTGCCCGCAGTGCGCCCGGGCTCGGGAAGCAATCCGATCTTCTCGTAGAAACGAATGGTTTCGACCTTGGTCGAGGTGATGCGTGCCAGTTCGCCGATCTGCATGGGAAAACCGCTTGACCCTCTAGTTGCTACAGTCCGCATATAGAATGCGGAGCCGATTCGTTCGATAGGGTTGAAATGGTCTGCACGAGCTGCGCCTGCGACGACAAGAAGGCAGCGGTCGATCCGCACTGGCGGCGCGCCTTGTGGATTGCGCTGGCGGTGAACGCTGCCATGTTCCTCGTCGAGATGGTTGCCGGTATCGCCGGCGGATCGAAATCCCTTCAGGCCGACGCCCTCGATTTCCTGGGCGACAGCGCCAACTATGCCATCAGTCTCGGCGTGGCTGGCATGGCGCTGGCATGGCGTGCCCGTGCCGCGCTTCTGAAGGGTGCCACGCTCGTCCTGCTGGGCCTGTATGTTCTCGTAGCCACGCTTTGGGCAGTCTGGCATGGTACGCTTCCGGAGGCCGAGATGATGGGCGCGGTGGGTATTGCGGCGCTCGTGGCCAATGGTGCGGTAGCGCTGATGCTGTTTCGCTACCGCACGGGGGATGCGAACATGCGCTCGGTATGGATCTGCTCGCGCAACGACGCGATCGGTAATGTCGCGGTGGTGCTTGCCGCGGCAGGCGTGTTCGGAACGGGTACCGCGTGGCCCGATCTCATTGTCGCGGGGGTGATGGCTGGACTCGGCCTCATTGGGGGTGCGCAGATCATCCGGCATGCGATGCGCGAGCTGTCGGGTCCGGCAGCGTCGCCGGTCATATTTGCCGGAAAGCCGGGGGCCGCAGGATGATAGATCTCCAAAACCCGATCGCTGCGATCATGGCCGGGGCAGGCGATGCGCGGCCGATGCCCGTGGGTTGACCGCGCATGCCGGGCCCGGCCGATACTCAATGCGGATGCGCCTAAGCGATGTGGCGTCGGTTGTTATCATCCGGGCCGAAAAGCTGCCGCTGCGTTGGCGGCTGCCGATCGGGCCCCAGCGGGTATCGGCAATCGCCTTGGGCTGGCCATCGCCGAATGAGGCAATGAGGTGCAGATGCCCGGACACCGGCATCGTCCGTCCGAGTGGGCGCCGGACCTTGCCAGTGACGATGACCGCATCGCGCGCGGCATAGGCTTTTACCCAATAGATATCGAAGCGCTGGGGTGGTGGCGCCTCGATGATCGGGGTCAGCAAGCGTCCGTTCATGCAGCCGACAAGCAAGGGGGCGAGCAAGAGGGCGGCGGCGAAGGTGCGGGCTCGCATGGGTTTGTCCTCATCAACATGTAGCGGTGACGGGAGAGCCGACGCGGGAGGAGGAGCCTCAGGTGCCGACCCCGTCGCGGTGCAGCGATCACCGGTACTCGAGCAGACCGGTGAGGCCCACGGCCGTTGGTCCCGGATGCAACAGCGAGCGCACTTCTGACGGCGGCTCTGATGTCGCTTGCGGCTCATTTGCCGCCATCGTCCGAGGCCGGGTCCCCGGATTGGGTTTTCTGCGGATGGGTGGCTGGCGACGCGTTGCCCGCCCTGAGACGCCAATGCCGGCGCCATGGGCGCAACGCGGATGGCAGGATCAGTTTGAACTGGGCGGCGCGGCCGCGGATCGCGTCCTGGGTCCGTTGCAAAGTGCTGGCGATATGCGCCACGGACTCGCGCGCCTCGATCATCTGCCGCAGGTCGCGGTCGTCATCCTCGCTCCACGGGCGGCGATGGCGTTGTCGGCCGGATGAATCGCGATCGTTCATCGACGCCCTCGCTTGCGTGGCGGCGGGCGCTTCACGAAGCGGGCACGCAACGCTGTATCGGTCTCGCATATCATGACATGGGCACGACTGGTGATGCCTGCTCGCCAAAGCCGGGCGACCACGCCGCGATACTCGACACGATGCGCAAGCCGGGTCCCGGTCGGATGCCGCTCAAGGCGGTAGCTTTCGTCGATCCGGAACAGGAACGAGCCCATGCTCATGCGCCATGCGAATTCGATGGGCGCCGCGAGCGCCGTGATCCGCGCGAAGCTGTGCATCTTGCGCAACCGCCCCATCCCGAGCATCTTGCCGGTGTAGCGATACTCGATCTTCGCGCCGAGTGAGGGGTCCCCCACGAGCTCGATGAAGGGGTGCCAACTCGGATAGCGCTCAAAGTCGAGCAGCACCTCCCAGACCGCTTCGGGGCGGGCAGGAATAGCGATTTCGTTCTCAGCGGCGATCATGGCGGCGCCTCCCTAGAACCATCCCGCTCTCGGTCGCGGCGAGCCTTTGGGTGCCGGCACTTGTGGCGCGGCCAAGCCAGTCGCGCACCCTTGCGGTATGGGATTCAGTGCCGCGCGCGAACCCCCAAGCAGCAAACGCCGAGGCGGCGAGGATCGCAAGCGCCCAGGCGATCGCTTGCGGGTCGGGCGGCAGGCGCTCGGCGGCGATGAGCGCCGCGGTCGCCAGCGCCATCAGCGGGAAATGGATCGCGTAGAGCGAGAAGCTCGTTTCGCGGCCGTAGCGCGCGAGGTGGGCAATCCCGGGAAGCGCCGGCGTGCGTCGCAGAAGCAACCCTAGCAGCAACATCGCGAAACTGAACGCGAGCACCGGATCCTCGGCGGCAAACGCGCCTGTGCGTCCCCAGGCGAGGGTTGCCACGAACAGGAGCGCGCCGGGCAGCCAGAGCGTGTCACGGATGGCGCCGACTCGGGTGCGATTGGCCTCGCACCAGCGATAGACGAGGAAGAGCAGTGTGCCGAACAGCCAACTCAGGAAGTGGAAGAACAGGTCGGGATAGACGATGCCGAGCGCGAGGGTGAGCAGCGCGAAGGAGAAACGCCGCTGCGTCAGCGCGAACCACAGCGCAGGAAACCAGATATAGAACCAGAACTCATAGGCGAGGCTCCACAACGGGCCATTAGAGCCGAATGGCGCCACCACCAGCCCCTGGAGGAAGACGAGATTGCCGAGAAAGTCGGGAAGGGTGAGGTAGGTCGCGACGCTGCGCGGCAAGACATAGCTGCCGGTCTGCCCGAGATGGGTCGGCGAGCTCGTGGCGACCCCGGCAAAGTCGAACAGGCCGCCGAGCAGTAGCGCCGGTACCACCACCAGCAGCAGCCTTACGAGGCGATCCTTGAGATAGCCCGACCAGGTCCAGCGCGCTGGCGGCGTGAGCAGGATGCTGCGCGTGATCCAGAAGCCGCTGAGCACGAAGAACAGGATCACCGCGGGGTGGCCGAAGCCGGCGGCAAGGTAGAGAGACTTGACGAGAAGGTCGTCGGTCGGCCGGTAGTCCGCGATCAGCAGCGCCCAGATATGGCCGAAGGCGACGACGAGCGCGAGAACGGCGCGTAACGCATCCATATAGAGGAACGCGGGGTTAACTGCGGCAGCCCCGGCGCGGCCGGCGGGGTCGTTCCCGGTCATTTGCGGTATCCGAGCAGCCGCAGTGCATTGAACACGACGACGAGCGTCGAGCCCTCATGCGCCATCACGGCGGGACCGATACCGAGCCCCAAGATCGTCGCCGGCACGAGCACCGCGACCACGCCAAGGCTCACCACCAAATTCTGGCGGATGATCCGGCGGGTTGCGCGACTGAGCCCGACCGCGAACGGCAGATGCGCGAGATCGTCCGCCATCAGTGCGACATCGGCGGTCTCAAGCGCGACATCGGAGCCGGCCGCGCCCATCGCGATGCCGACGGTGGCATTGGCCATCGCCGGTGCGTCGTTGACGCCGTCGCCGACCATCGCGACCTTGTCGGTGGCGCGCAGTTTGCGGATCGCCTCGACCTTGTCCTCGGGCATGAGGTCGCCCCAGGCCTCGTCGAGCCCCACCTCCTTGGCGATCGACTCGGCGACCTTCTGATGATCGCCCGAGATCATGATCATCCGGGTGATACCCATCGCGTGGATACGGGCGATCGCTTCCTTCGCCGCAGCGCGTGGCGTGTCCATCAGCCCGATCGCGCCCAGATCCTGCACCCCGCGCCGGACCACCATGGTGGTCCGGCCCTGCTCGCGCAGCGCGGCGATCGCGCCCGCCATTTCGCCGGACAGCGGCGCGATGGCCCCGACCCCGAACATCTCGGCCTTGCCAATCAGCACCGTCTCGCCGTCCAGCGTCGCGCGAACGCCCTGGCCAGTGATGCTGATCAGGTCATGTGCGGGCGGCACCTCGCGTTCGCCGAGCCGATCCTGGCCATCGCGCGCGATCGCGCGGGCGAGTGGATGGTCACTTAGCCGCTCGACCGCGACCGCGGCGGCGAGCAGTTCACTGGGATCGATGCCCTGGGCCGGCACGATGTCGGTGATACGCGGGCGCCCTTCGGTGAGCGTGCCGGTCTTGTCGAACGCGATCGCCTTCAGCGAACCCAGTTCCTCCAGCGGCCCACCTCCCTTGATCAGCACACCGCCGCGCGCCGCGCGCGCGACACCCGAGAGCACCGCGCTCGGTGTGGCGATAGCGAGCGCGCAGGGGCTGGCCGCGACCAGCACCGCCATCGCCCGATAGAAGCTATCGCGGAACGGCTCGTCGACAACCACCCAGGCGAACAGCAACAGCACGGTCAGCCCGAGCACAGCAGGCACGAACACCCGCTCGAAGCGTTCGGTGAAGCGCTGGGTCGGCGACTTCTGGGTCTCGGCCTCGCTGACCAGCTGGACGACGCGAGCGAGCGCGGATTCTGTCGACTTGCGGGTGACCTCGACCTCAATCAGCCCGCTGCCGTTGATCGTGCCGGCGAACACGCGATAGGCGGCTTCGAGCGCTTCGGGCTGCGCGCGCGCTGCAGCTTCATCAGGCACGGGACGCTTGTCGACCGGCATGCTTTCGCCGGTGACCGGCGCCTGGTTGACGCTGCTCGTGCCCTTGACGAGGAACCCGTCGGCGGGGAGGCGCTCATCGGGCTTGACGACCACGGTGTCACCGATCACGAGGTCCTCGACCGGCAGCTCGACGAGCGCTTCGCCGCGGCGGACGAGCGCAGTCTGCGGCGCGAGTTCGGCCAGCGCCTCGATCGCGCGCTTGGCGCGGCCCATGGCATAATGTTCGAGTGCATGGCCGAGGCTGAACAGGAACAGGAGCAGCGCCCCTTCTGCCCAAGCGCCAAGCGCCGCCGCGCCGGCCGCGGCGACCAGCATCAGCGTGTCGATTTCGAATTTCTTGAGGCGCAGATTGTCGATCGCCTCGCGCAGTGTGAACCAGCCGCCAAAGCCATAGGCGCCGATATAGAGTGCGAGTGGCAGCCATTCGGGAACGGCGGCCAGAGTTTCGAGCAGGAAGCCGATGCCGAGCAGTGCGCCGCAGGCCAGCGCGAAGAACAACTCGGTGTTGGGGCCGAGCAGGCCGCCATGGGCATGGCCGTGTTCGCCCTCGCCATGATCATGCCCGGCGTGATCGTCGCCGGCGCCTCTGTCCGGCGTGACAGCGGGTGCGTTGGCGGGCGTCTTGCGCTCATGCACCCCGAGCTGGTCGAGGAAGCTGCGCAACGCCGCTTCGGAGGTCAGCGTGCGGTCGAACTCGATCCGCAGCGTGCCCGATGCGCTCGCCTCTGCCTCGATCACCCCGTTCACGCGCTGAAGCTGTTCGGCAATGCTGCGCGCGCGGCGCTGATGGCTGATCCCCTCGACGTCCCAGCGAAGATGGCCGAAGCGCTCGGTGATGTTCGCGCCGGCGGCGGTAGCGAGCTCGCGGATCCGCACCAGCGAGACGATGTCCGGATCGTAATGGACGCACAGATGCGCGGGCGCCTCGCCGGCCGCAGGAACGACATGCGCTTCTGCGATGCCGCGACGGCCGGCAAGTTCAGCGGTCAATCGCGCGACACAGGCGTCGGCCGCGTCGGCGACCTCGGGCAGCACTACAGGGATATCAATGCGCAGTATCTCGGTCATGATGTCTCCTCCCGGTCGCGATGGGATTGCCGATGGGTATCGCGCAGAATCTCGATGCCGCCCTTGATCGCGATCAGCGCGGTGAGCAGGCCGACGACGAGGTCGGGCCAGTTGCTGCCGAGCCACAGCACAAGGAGGCCGGCGACGAGGATCCCGCCATTGGAAATGAAGTCGTTGAAGCTGAAAGTGGTCGCGGCGCGAAGATTGACATCAGGCGCCTCGAGCCGCTGTAACAGGCGCAGGCACAGATAATTCACGGCGGCGGCGATCGCGGCCATGATCATCATGGTGGCGCCGATCGGCTCGCTGCCCTGGACATAGCGCCGGCCGACATCGATGAGGATACCGACCGCGAACAGCAGCAGCATTGCGCCTGACACATTGGCTGCGCGGCGCTTCCACGCCAGTCCGTGGCTGAGCGCCACGAGGCTCAACGCATAGACCGCCGCATCAGAGAGATTGTCGAGGCCGTTGGCGATTAGTGCGCTCGAATCGCCGACGAGCCCGGCGCCGAGAAAACCGCCCGCCAGCATCACGTTGAGTGCCAGAACCCACCATAAGGTGCGGCGTTCGCGGCGGTCGTCGGCTTGCGGTTGAGCCATGGTCCAGCATTCCGGATCGGAGACCCGCCGCCGCACGCGGCGGCGGGTCCGGGTTACCTTAGTGGGCGGGGAGCGGCGTTCCTCCCTGCGACGACGGCGTCTCGACTTCACTAACATCGGTCTCGCGACGTCCGTAGCGGGCGTATAGCGTCGGTAGGACGAACAGGGTGAGCAACGTCGCCGAGATCAGGCCGCCGATCACCACGGTGGCGAGCGGCTTCTGCACCTCGGCGCCCGATCCGGTGGCGATCGCCATCGGCACGAAGCCAAGCGAGGCGACCAACGCGGTCATCACTACCGGCCGCAACCGCGCGAGCGCACCTTGATAGGCCGCCTCGGCCCGGCTGACGCCGCGCGCCATCAGGTCCTGGATCGAGGTGACCATGACCAGCCCGTTCAAAACCGCGATGCCAGACAGGGCGATGAAGCCAACGGCTGCCGAGATCGAGAAGGGCATACCCCTCAGGAACAAGGCGAGTACCCCGCCAACCAACGCGAGCGGCACGCCGGTGAACACGATCGCTGCGTCGCGTACGCTTCCCAATGCCCCGTAGAGCAGCAGGATGATGAGCGCGAAGCAGGCCGGGACCACGAGCATGAGCCGGGCGCTAGCCGATTGGAGATTCTCGAACTGGCCGCCCCATTCGAGATACTGGCCGGCGGGCAGGCGAACGTCGCGCGCGATCGCCGCCCGCGCATCTTCGACCACCCCGGCCACATCGCGGCCGCGGACATTGGCCTGAACCACCACGCGGCGCTTGCCATTCTCGCGGCTGATCTGGTTGGGACCGGAGGTCACCGCGATATCGGCGACGCTCTCGAGCGGGACGAACGCCCCGTCGGGAGTCGGCACCGGTACCTGCCCCAATGTCTGGAGGTCGGCGCGCGCGGCATCGGTCAGCCGGATGGTCACCGCGAAGCGCCGGTCACCTTCGAAGATCATGCCGGCGTCGCGCCCGCCGATCGCGGCGGCGACGGTATCCTGCATGACCCGCGCGGTGATTCCGAGCCGCGCCATGGCATCTCGATTGGGGCGGATGTCGAGCATCGGTAGTCCCTCGGTCTGTTCGACGCGGACGTCGGTAGCGCCGTCCACGCCGCGCAGGATGCCGGCGATTTTGTTGGCGGTATCGTTCATCGCGTCGGTGTCGTCGCCGAACACCTTGACCGCGATGTCGCCGCGCACGCCTGCGATGAGCTCGTTGAACCGCATCTGGATCGGCTGGCTGATCTCGAACGCGTTGCCGGGAAGCCCCTCCAGCGCCTTCTCGATCTTGGCGACGACCTCGGCCTTGGTGAGGCTGGGGTCGGGCCAGTCCGCGTGCTTCTTCATGATGACGAAAGTGTCGGAGATGTTGGGCGGCATCGGATCCGAGGCGAGCTCGGCGGTGCCGGTCTTTGAGAAGACGAATTTGACCTCGGGAATGCTCGAGA
Source organism: Sphingomonas sp. CCH9-E2 (assembly GCF_001557215.1). Classification (GTDB taxonomy): domain Bacteria; phylum Pseudomonadota; class Alphaproteobacteria; order Sphingomonadales; family Sphingomonadaceae; genus Sphingomonas. The sequence goes on from NZ_LSJM01000296.1 coordinate 19,199, forward strand.
TCGCCTTTTCGACCTGGAACTGCATCGCCTGGCTCTGCTCGACCGAGGTACCCGGGACACGTAACACCTGGACGGTCGCGTCGCCTTCGTCGAGCTGAGGCAGAAACTCCTGACCCAGGGTCATGAAGGCGAGGATCGCGAGCAGGAAAGCGCCGACGCCCGCGAGGATCGTGACACGCGGCCGCGCCATCGCCCGGTCGAGACCGGGTTCATAGCGGCGCTTGAGCCAGGACATGATCCGGCCCTCCTTCTCCTCGACCGGCTTGGACAGCCAGATCGCGAGCATCGCCGGCACGAAGGTCAACGAGAGCACGAAGGCGAAGGCCAGCGCGAGGATGACGGTCAGTGCCATCGGCGTGAAGGTCTTGCCCTCGACCCCGGTCAGGGTGAGCAGCGGCACATAGACGAGGATGATGATCGCCTGGCCATAGACCGAGGGCCGGATCATCTCGCGCGCCGCGCCCGCCACTACCGACAGCCGTTCCCCCTTGTCGAGCGTGCGGCCGATATGGTGCTGACGTTCGGCGATGCGTCTCAGCGCATTCTCGACGATGATCACCGCGCCGTCGACGATCAGGCCGAAGTCCAACGCGCCAAGGCTCATCAGATTGGCCGAAACGCCGCCGCGCAACATGCCGAAGCTGGTCATCAGCATGGTGACCGGGATCACCAGCGCCGCGATCAGCGCCGCGCGGAAATTGCCGAGCAGCAGGAACAGCACGACGATGACCAGCAGCGCGCCTTCGGAGAGGTTCTTCGCCACCGTCTTGATCGTCGAATTGACCAGCCCGGTGCGGTCGAGCACCGGCTGGATGACGATGTCGGTCGGCAGCGAGGCGTTGACCTCGTCGAGCCGCGTGGCGACGGCCGAGGCGACGTTACGGCTGTTCTCCCCGATCCGCATGATCGCGGTGCCGACGACGACTTCCTGGGCATTTTCCGAGGCCGAACCCATGCGGATCGCCTGGCCGGTGCGCACAGTCGCGACCTGATTGAGCAGGATCGGCACACCTTCGCGGGTGGCGATGACGGTGCGTCCGAGCTGGTCGGCGTTGGCGATGCGCGCATCCGAACGCACCGCCAGACCCTCGCCGTTGCGGTCGACCGTGCCCGCGCCGACCGCGCTGTTGTTCTCCTCGAGCGCGGTCGCGAGGTCTCCGAGGCTGAGCTTCAGTGCGGTCAGCCGCTGCACGTCAGGGACGACCTGGAACTGCTTGACATAGCCGCCGATCGAATCGACGCCGGCAAGGCCCGGAACGGATTTGAGCAGCGGCGCGACGATCCAGTCCTGCGTCGTGCGCAGATAGGTTGCTTTGTCGGCTTCGCTCACCAGCCGTTCACCCTCAGGCGTCAGGTAGCTCCCGTCGGGCTGGATACCCGGTTCGCCGGGCTTGTGCTTGTCCTCGGGCCGGTGGGCCATGTGGACGGTCCACATATAGACTTCACCAAGACCCGTGGCGATCGGACCCATTTCTGGTGTCGCACCCGCAGGCAGGCTTTCCTCCGCGGTGCGCAGCCGCTCCGCGACCTGCTGGCGTGCGAAATAGATGTTGGTGGAATCGGTGAACACTGCGGTCACCTGCGCGAAGCCGTTGCGGCTGAGCGAGCGGGTATGTTCGAGACCGGGCACGCCGGCGAGCGCGGTCTCGATCGGGAAGGCGACCTGCTTCTCGACCAACTCGGGTGAGAGCGCGGGCGCGCGGATATTGATCTGGACTTGGTTGTTGGTGATGTCGGGAACCGCATCGATCGGTAGCCGGCTCAACGAGACGGCGCCGATGACGGTGGCGATGAGGGTCATGAGCAGGACGAACCAGCGCCGCTCGACCGCAAAGGTGACAATACGTTCGATCATGGCTTAGTGTCCGTGCTCCGCCTCGCCCTTTCCGAGCTCGGCCTTGAGGGTGAAGCTGCCGGTACCGGCGATCTCTTCGCGGCCGGTGAGGCCTGAGGTCACGACGACCGAGCCGGAGCTGTGCGCACCGACGGTCACGGGCACGGCCCGGAACCCACTCGATGTGCGTACGAACACGACCTGACGATTCTCGACGGTCTGGAGCGCCGAGGCGGGCACGCTGACGGCGCCGCCGCCCTGACCGGGCAGTTGCACCACCGCGGTGACCGGCTCGCCGACGCGCCACTGGCCGGCGCTGTTGTCGATCAGCGCGATTACGGTGACGAGCCGGGTGGTCTCGTCGAGTACCGGCGAGACGAAGCTCACCTGCGCCGCCGAACGGCGTCCGCCCGAGCTGATCTCGACCGGCGCGCCGACCGCGACGCGTGCGGCATCGGCGGGCGACAACGACACGGTCACCGCGACCCGCGACAGGTTGGAGACGCGGAACAGCTCGGCGTCCGCGGCCACGGTCTGCCCGAGGACCACCGGGCGCGCGGTGATGCGCCCCGCGATTGGCGCGGTCACGCCGATGCGGTTGAGCGCGCCGCCGCTGACCCCGGCGGCCGAAACCTGCTGTCGGGCGAGCCGCAGCGCGATGCTTGCCTCGGTGGCGGCGGTGCGCGCGGCGATCACGTCGCGCTCGGGCGAGACGCGCAGCTTGAACAGCCGCTCCTCGCGCGCGAGGTTGGACTGGGCGAGCGCGCTGCGCGCCTGCGCCGCCTCGACCTCGGCGCGGATCGTGGCGGCCTCGCGGCTCTCGATCACCGCGACGACCTGACCGCGCGTGACCGGCTGACCGAGATTATAGTTGAGCGCGACGACGCGCCCGCCGATCGCCGCCGAGACGACCTGCGTTCCCTGCGGGTCGCCCTCGATCGTTGCGGGCAACTGCAGCGTGCCGCCGCCGCGCGACACCGGACGCACAATCTCAATGCCTGCGGCGCGGATCTGCTGCGCGGTGAGCGTGATCGTGCCCTCCTCGCCGCCGCCTTCGCTCTCGCCTTTCTTGTGTGCGCCCTCGGCCTCGCTGTGCCCGGCTTCGCCTTCCTTGTGCCCCGCCTCGCCCTCGGCATGGCCGGCCTCGGTGCTGTTGTTGGCGGCGGGGTCGCCGCCGCCGCATCCGGCGAGCAGCAACGCCAGCGCGAGCGGAGTCGCGCCTCCAATGATGAGCTTGTTCATCGTCAATTCCCTGTTGCCGCCGGCACGGGCGCCGGCGCGGTGAGCCGGGCCAGACGGGCCTCGGCGTCGTGATATTGGGCGAGCGCGTCGACCGCGGCGCGGCGCGTGTCGAGCAGGGTCCGCTCGGCATCGAGCAGCACAATCTGGTCGAACTTGCCCTCGCCATAGCCGAGGCGCGCGATGCGCGCGGATTCGGTCGCGGCGGCGAGCGCGGGTCCCGATGCGCGCACTGCGGCCGCCGCGCGATCGCGGTCGGCGCGCGCTGCGGTGATCGCCTGCTCCGCCTCGAACAAGGCGACGCGGCGCTGCGCATCGACCCGGTCGCGCTCGGCCAGCGCCTGGTTCACGCTGGCCCGGCCATTATTGAAGATCGGCAACGGCACCGATACGCTGAACACCATAGCCTGATCCTTGGTCGCGGTCAGCCGCCGCGTACCCGCACTCACCGTGAGGTCGGGCACACGCTGGCTGCGCGCCAGCCGCACCCGTGCTTCGGCTGCCGATACGTCGGCGCGGGCGATCGCCAACGCGAGCGTGCCGTCGGCGCGGACCGGCTCTTGTGGGCCGTAGCCGCCGACGCGCTCATACCAGGCGGCGTCGAGACTTTCGTTCAACGGCCGGCCGAGATAGCGCTCAAGCGTTGCACGCGCCGCTTCGGCCGCGCGCTGCGCCTGGGCGAGCTCGGTCTCGGCATTCACCTGCTGGAGCTGGGCGCGTTGCTCGTCGATCGGCGAGTTGGCGCCCGCCTCAACCCGGTCGCGTGCGATCCGAAGATTTTCCGTGGTCACCGTAATCTGGCTTTCGGCGATCGCGCGGCGGCGCTCGCTGGCGATGGCCTGGACATAGGCTTGGACTACGCCCAGCCGCAGGTCGGCACCCGCCACCAAGGTCTGTATTCGCGCGCGGGTGATTTCGGCCTCGGAGACGGCGATGCGCGCCGAACGCTTGCCGCCAAGCTCGATCGGTAGCGCGAAATTGACCGTCGTCTCGGATTCGTCGAGGCCACGATAGGGTCCGGTGCCGAGAATGTTCTCGACGTCGGTGGTAACGGTGGGATTGGGCCTCAGTCCCGCGACGACGCGGCCCGCCTCAGCCGCACGAATCCCAGCTTCGGCAACGTCGCCGGTTGGGGACACAGCACCTGCCTGGGCGAGCGCGTCGTCGATCGTGAGGACGTCGCCGGCCGAGGCCGGTGGCGACGTCTGCGCCTGCGCGATTCCCGCGCAGGACACCGCGGCCAGAAGGGCCGCGAGGATACGATGCATGTAAATACTCCTGACAAACCAAGCCATGCCGCGCAGGCGCGGCCGAGTGGTTGTCAGGCTTGCGGTGGTCTCAACGCGGGATCGCTGCGCGCGGCATACAGCGCCGGCGCCATTCGCACGAACGGCGCAGTCGAGGGCAGGGCGTGGCTGACGGCCGACTTCTCGGGCATGATCGCCATGAGGTGGTGGCCATGGCAACCATGCTGATGCCCATAGCCCTGGTCGGAGGCGGGCTTGCCCGGCTCCTCATTTCCCGAATGGACCTCGGCCTTGTCCGAGGCCTGCTCGGCGCAGACGCTGCGCTCCGCCGCATGCGCAACCGCCCCCGTGCCCATCGACAGGGCTGCGAGCGCACACAGGAGCAGGAGGAGGAAACGATGCATTGAACAGTGCCCATATCGCAGTGCGAGGTGCTTGTCACCCCAGTAAAATCAGGCAGATGAAGGTTGGCCCAAGCACAATTGTTGATATAATATATCAATTCTATTCCAAGAACGATTCGTGCCATGACGATCGCAAGTAGAATGGAAGTTGTTACTTTACATCATTTTTCCAACTGATATCATGTCTCAACATGATCGTGCGAATTTGATCTTGAAGTAGAACCTGTTTGATCGCAAGGAATGTTGCAATGGGAGCCGCGTCATACTGCGCATCGCACGCGGCGCCGCGACGCATTACCGACGTTTCCCGGGACGAGGAACGATGCCCCGCCTGCTGATCGCAATTCTTCTCGGTATGACCATGGTAGGCGAGTCGGCGCTGCACGGCGTTGAGCCGATGCCGGTTGCGACGACGATCGCGACTGATCGCTGCGCCGAGGAAGGGGTGTCGGCGACGCAGGACCAGCGTGAGGCCGACGGGCAGCGCCGCGAGCTGCCAGCCCATTTACATCTCTGTCACCATCACCATGCCGGGGTGTTCGCCGACGTCACGCTGACGCCGGTGATACAGTCGCGCAGCCCGGGCTGTGCCCGCTATGACTTCCGCGTGCACGGCGAGGTCCCGTCCAGAGCGCTGCGACCGCCGATCGCCTGACGATGTACGACGCCGCTCCCGCGCGGCTTTCCCATCGCTCAGGAGATTGATCCCATGCACCGTTTCGTTGCCTTGGCCGCGTGTGTCGCGACCGTCCTTCCCGCGTCTGTCGCTCACGCCCAGGACGCGCCGCCCGCCGCGGATTCCGGCCCGGTCACCACGCTGCGCGCGGCACTGCGCCATGCCTATCGCACCAATCCCGGGCTTACCGCCGCGCGCGCCGGGCTGCGCGCGATCGACGAAGGGGTCCCGATCGCCAAGGCGGCGGCGCGGCCGACGCTCAGCGCGACCGCCGATTATCAGGAATATGTGCTGACCTCGGCCAACAGCCTGTCGGCGCCGACCCGTGCCTTTGCCGCCAACGGCAATCTGTCGTTCCCGTTGTTCCAGGGCGGGCGCGTCGCCAATTCGATCCGCGCCGCCGATGCCCGGGTCGAATCGGGACGCTCGAATCTGCGCGCGACCGAGGCGGACGTCTTCAACGCGATCGTCTCGGTTTATATGGACGTGCTGCGCGACGAGGCGATCGTCCAGCTCAACACGCGCAACGTCACGGTGCTCGCGACCAACCTCCAGGCGTCGCGCGACCGGTTCGAGGTCGGGGACCTGACCCGCACCGATGTCGCGCAGTCCGAGGCACGCCTGTCGCTGGCGCGTGGGCAGCTCCAGGCGGCGCAGGCCCAGCTGATCGCGAGCCGCGAGAATTACATCCGCTTCGTCGGGCTGGTACCCGGCCAGCTCGCCTATCCGGCGCCGCTGCCGGGGTTGCCCGGTTCCGCCGAGCAGGCGACCGCGATCGCGCTCGGCGGCAACCCGCTGCTGGACGCGGCGCGCACCGACGCACAGGCGGCGGGCTATGACGTGCGCGTCGCCCGGGCGGCGCGGCTGCCGCGGCTCTCGGCGGTGGGGTCGAGCGGCTACAATAATTATCTGGGGTCGCTGACCAGCTCGCTGCCGGGTCGGACCTTCCTTCAATCCCAGACCAGCGCGACGATCGGCCTGTCGGCGACGATCCCGCTCTATCAGGGCGGGTTGCCGGGGGCGCAGGTGCGCCGCGCCCAAGCGCTGCACGGTCAGTCGCTCGAGCAGGTGACGCTGGTCGAGCGCCGCATCGTCGCCGAGGTGCGCGCGGCGTTCGCCCGGCATCGAGCGGCGCTCGAACTGATCCGGTCGGCGGAGGATGCGGTCGCGGCGAACACGCTCGCGGTCGAAGGCGTGCGCGCCGAGCTGACGGTGGGTACGCGCAACGTGCTCGACGTGCTCAACGCCGAGCAGGAATTGCTCAATGCGCGGGTGCAGCTCGTCACTGCGCGGCGCGACGCCTATGTCGCTGCGTTCGGGCTGCTGGTGGCGATGGGGCAGGCCGAGGCACATGATCTTGGGCTATTTAGTAGCGGTGGCAAGAGTTCCCACGACGAACCACTGCGGTCAGCCGCCTCGCCGAGCACCGTTGATGGAGGTGTTCCGCGAATGGCACTTCCCAACAGTTTGACACAGTGAGTGGCGCGCGGTGACCTCCTGTCTCGACCGAAACACACGCGATGACCCAAATTCGGGATAGGTAATTGTGGTACATTAGCATTGAAGATGGAGTCTTCAGCGATATCCGTTACCGAGCGAGTCGCTGAGATGCGCGTTTGCACCGCAAATGGTGATTGGGACCCAAGCGCCGACAGCCCTTGCGATAGGCCGGAGGGAAGGCTGACCGCTCCAGTTCGAGCGCCGAGTTGCTAAATCGCTGAACGGGCTTATCCTTCCGTTCGCGTCGTCGGCACGACGGCGCCGAGGCGTGAGAACCTCGCTTGAGAAGCCATGGTCTCGCACGGCGCATTGCCGGGTGGCCGTCGCACATGTCCAGGCCGCATGCGGCTAAAGGCGTCGGCGCGTGTCTCAAGCATGTTCTCAACACCCGGCTTTCGCCGGCTCCGCCTCGAAAAAGCGGAGCGGCATATGGCGAGGTTTCAGCTTCCAATCCGGTTCCGTCGGCAGACGGAGGCACCATGCTCGAGCGCATGAGGCTGGCGCGCGAGCTTCCCGGCGGCATCGGCGAGAGCGAGCCGCTGCCGCCCGAGGATCGCGTCGTTCCGACGGTCACCGGCCGGCTCGAGACGCTGTTTCGCGAGCACCGGCCGCGGCTGCTCCGCTTCCTGTCGCGTCGGACCACCAACGACACCGCCGAGGACCTGACCCAGCAGGCGTTCGTCCGTCTCGCGGCGCTCGACCAGAACGTCGTCGATCGGCTCGAGAGCCCCGAGGCCTATCTGCACCGGACCGCGGTGAATCTCCTGAAGGACGAGGCCAAGGCTGCCGCGCGCCATGCCGCGCATCTGCATGTCTGCGTGGACGACGTCGCCATCATGGGGCCAGATCAGATCGCCGCGCTCGAAGCGCGGGATATGCTCGCGCGGCTCGAAGCTGCTATGCTGCGATTGAAGCCGCGGACACGGGAGATCTTCTTGGCGCATCGAATCGACGGCTATAGCTATGCCGAGATCGCAGCCCGGACCGGGCTCGGGATCAAGGCGGTCGAGAAGCATATGAGCCGTGCCATCGCCCATATCGACGGCCATTCGTCGCTCCGATGACCGTACCGGCCGGGGAGGATCAGGCTACGGCACGCGCGCGGCAGGAGGCCGCCGACTGGTTCGCGCGGCTGCGCGCGGGTGCGAGCGAAGCCGAGCTGGCCGCGTTCGCGGCATGGCGCGCCGACGCCCTGAACAGCGAGACCTATGACCGGCTCGCACGGCAATGGGAACAATTCAGCTTCCTTGCCAATACCAGCCTCGGCCGGGGTCGCGACCTCTCCCGCGCCAGCGTCTGGCACCGGCAGCCGATCGTGCGCGTCGCGGCGGTCGCCGCCCTTCTGGTGCTGATC
>NZ_LSJM01000297.1 GCF_001557215.1 Sphingomonas sp. CCH9-E2
GCCCGGCGCGCCGAAACACCGCCGCCACCCCCTCCTGAGCCCGAACCCGACCGCCCCAGCCTCGAATCGCTGATCGGCGCGCGCCTGCCCGTCTGGATCGGTGCCGTCGCCTTGGTCGTCGCGGGCTTTTTCCTCGTCCGCTATGCCGTTGAAATCGGCCTCCTCACGCCCGCAGTCCGCACCATCCTCGCCGCGCTCTTCGCGGTGATCCTGGTCGGCGCCAGTGAGGCCGCCCGTCGCATCCCCGCGCTGGCCGAAGACCCCCGCATCGGTCAGGCGCTGGCGGGCGCTGGCATCGCCAGCAGCTATGCGACACTGTACATCGCCGCCGCGCTATACCACCTGATCGGCCCGCTGCCCGCCTTCGTGCTGATGATCGGTGTCACCGCGCTGGGCTTGTTCCTGGCGCTGCGCCACGGCCCGCCCACCGCCGTCCTGGCGCTGGCCGGAGGCTTCATCGCCCCGCTCGTCGCCGGCTATGACGCCGCCGGCATCGGCCCGCTGCTGGTTTACCTCGGCCTGTTTACCGCCGCGCTGTTCGGCCTGGCCATTCACCGGGGCTGGGGCTGGCTCGCGCTCGCGGCAACGGTCGTCGGCTTCGGTTGGGTCAATTTCCTGCTGGTCGCGCTGGAGCCGACCCGCCTCACCGCCCCCGCCGCATTCGTCATCGCGCTCGCGCTCGCCGCCACGCTCGCCCTTCCGCGCGCGGGCGTTACCAGCGCCTGGCTGCGCACCGCGCCGCTGGTCGCCGGCCTCGTCCAGCTGCTGATCTTTGCCCCGGCACTGACCTTCGACGGCTTTGCGTGGAGCTTCTACCTCGTCCTCGCTGCCGCCGCTTTGTTCCTCGCCTGGCGCGATGCGCGTCATCTGCCCGGAGCGCTTGCCGCACTCGCCCTCTCGCTGGTGCTGCTGACAGCCGCATTGGTTGCGCCCGTGTCCGGCGCGACCTTCATCGCCACCCCGCTCCTCGCGCTGCTGTTCGCCGTTCCCGGCCTGATCCTGCTCGACCGCGCGCGCAGCTGGGCGATCCTCGCGCTCGGCGGCATCGCGGGGCCAGTGCTGCTCACCAATCTGCTGGAGCCATCACGCCTCACCGACTGGCAGTGGGCAGGCCTCGAACTGCTCGCCGCCGGGCTCGCCTTCAGCGTCAGCTGGCGCCGCCGCGCGATAACCGACAGCGGGGATCCCGGCCTGATCGGTGGAGCCATGCTCGCCGCAATCCTGGTCGCCACCGCACTGGGGCAGCTGGTTCCGCTCGCATGGCTTGGCAGCGTCTTTGCGCTCGCCACGCTCGGCCTCGGCCTTTGGGCGCGCCGCACCGGCGATCGCGTGCTGCTCACCCTGCCGTCGCTCGGCGTCGCTGCGGTCCTGATCGCCGCAGCCGAACCGCTCGCCGATTACCTCGTGCTGATCGCGCAGTCGCTCGCGGGCGAACGTCTCGCCGCGCCATTCCTGCCCGATCTCGCGGACAGCTTGCGCGCGCTGCTTCCGCTCGTCGCCACCGTCGCTTTGCTCACCCCCGATCGCCGCCAGTTCGGCTCGTTGCGCAAAGCCGTCCTCGGCACCGGCCTCACCATCGCGCTGCTGTTGCTCTACCATCTCGCCAAACTCCCGCTCGCCATCGTCACGGAACCGCGCTTCGACGGCCTCGGCTTCATCGAACGTGCGCTGATCACCCATGCGCTGTTCGCGGCCGCTTTCGCGCTGCGCACCCGCCTGCCCGCCATCGCGCTGCCGCTGTTCGCGCTCGCGCTGGGCCGCCTGCTGTGGTTCGACCTGCTCGTGCTCAACCCCGTCTTCGTCGCGCAGCAGGTGAGCCTGTTCCCGCCCGCCCTGCACCTCGCGCTGGCCGGCGTCTGGCTCTACCGCTTCCTGCCCCAGCCACTCGCGACCCGCGCCGCCATCGCCGTCGCCCTGCTCGCCACCCTCGCCGCGGTCCGTCAGGCCGCGCATGGCGCGATCATCACCGGCCCGATCGGCACCGGCGAAAACTACGGATACTCAATCGCCCTCCTCCTCCTCGCGCTGGCCGGCCTCACCCTCGGCATCCGCTCGGGCAGCCGCGACCTGCGTCTCGCCGGCCTGGCGCTGCTCACCTGCGTCACGCTCAAGGTGTTCCTCATCGATGCCGCCGCGCTCGACGGGTTGCTTCGGATCCTGTCCTTCCTGGGCCTCGGGGTCGCGCTGATCGGGATCGGCTGGGTCTACCGCCGCTTCCTCGCCGCGCGACCGAAAGCGTCAGTGGCGGACGCCTGACCCCGGCGGCATTCTGGCCCCACACCAACAGGAGGCCCAGATGACCAAGATCGTTCACATCGTCGACCCCGCCGAGATCGATATTGACGCCGCGCGCGCCATCGCATTGTCGGGTGAGCTCGCCAGCTATGCCCGCGCCGCACAGGACCCGCTGGCGATGGTCGAGGCGGCCAAGCTGCTCGCCGCCCTCCCCCACAGCGTCTTCACCCCCGGCGCGACCACCGCCGCTGCGCTCTATGCCGAAGCGCGTCTGCTCGCCCGCAGCGACCCCGCGATGCTCGCCGAGATCGACGCGGTGCAATATGGCTTTGCCCGCCCCGCGCGCGGCAGCTGCTACGCCGCCGAAAGCTGGGTCGTCGGCTATCGCGGTAACGGCGTCGGACTGTCCGCCACGCCTGCGCCGCAAGTCCGCTTCCGCGTCGGGGCACCGGTGTGGACCGGCCCCCGGCCGGCCAGCGCGGCGTGATCCGATGCGCGCTGCCCTCCGCCTGCTCGCCCTCGCGCTGACCCTCATCGCGCTGCCGGTTCGTGGTGAAGATCGCCCACACGCCGTTACCGGTGCGGAGATGCGCGCCGAGGCCCGGACGCTCGCAGCAGGCGACCCCCGCCTGCTGGCCGAGGTGGCCGCAGCCGAAGCTGAAGCCGCACGCGGTGTGCTCGGCGCAGGGCCCAGCTCGATCCGGCAGACGGTCCCGGCTGGCGCAACCTGGTCGCTGCCCATCACCCGCAGCGCCGATGCCGCAGCGACGATCGCCGTCCGCCGCATCGGCGCCGCCCCGATCGCGCTGACCGTTCTCGACGCGGCGGGGCGACCGCTCTGCACCGACAGCAGCGGCGGCGCATTGCTCACTTGCCGCATCGCCGCCGGCGGCGGCCCGCTCATCGCCCGAGTAGCCAATCGCGGTGCTGATGCGACCGACGTGCTGCTGCTGATGAACTGAAGCTTCACGGCAGGCGATAGTGGTCGGCGAGCCGGTCGAGCGCGAGGGTCAGAACCAGCCGCCCCGCGCGCGCCGGCCAGGCCAGCGCCTTTTCCGCCGCCGGGACGCTTTCCCCGGCGCAGATCACCCGCCACAGGATATCCGCAAGGCCGCGTCCAGCCGCGGTAATCGCCGCGTCGAATCGCCGCTTTGCCGCAATTTGCGCCTCGGTCGGGTCGAGCCCCACCCCCGGGGTACCGCCGCGTCGCGCCATCGGCGCCGCGTCCCAGCGCATCGTCACGCGCGGCCCCAGCGCCGCCATCTCGTAATCGTCGCGCAGCCGCTCGCCCGCCTCGAATTGCCGGGCATCGACCAGCTTGCGTGCCCGCAGCCAGGCGAGCGGCGATTCGGCGTCATTGACCGCGACCCGCCGCCCGGCACGTCGCGCGGGGGCATGCCGCACCACATGGCCATCCTCGATCGTGCGCTCGACCAGTTCTCGCATCCGCTTTCCCTTCCTTCTGTGACGAATCAGACTTGCCATAGCGTCACGCTTGTAGGAAAGACGATTAACCGTATCGGTTATCAAGGAGCCGCCATTGATCACCGCGATCCGCGAAGTGCGCCGCGCCAAGGGACTCACGCTGGAGGAAGTGGCGCAGCGCTGTGAGCCGCCGACCACTGCCCAGACGATCGGGCGGCTCGAGACCGGCACCCGCACCGTATCGGTCGTCTGGCTCAACCGCATCGCCGCGGCGCTCGGGGTCGATGCCGCCGATCTGGTTCGCCTGCCCGACCGCCCCGACATCCCGGTCGCGGCCAATCTCGATTCGGCCGGGGCCCAGGCGTTGCGGCGCCCCGCGACCGTGGTGCCGCCGGTGGCAGAGGCGGACCTGGTCGCGGTCATGGTCGCCGGCAGCATCGGAGACTATCGGGCCGGCGACGAAATCTGGTGCCGTCGGCTCGCTCCCGCCGCCTTCGGTCAGGCACTTAATCGCGACGTGCTTATCCCGCGCCCGGCCGGTCGCTTCCTGTTCGGCCGCCTGATCGCGCATGAGGGCGCAGGCGGACGGCTCAACATCTTGCCGCTTGGCCCGGGCGCGCGGCAACAGGTGGTTGCCGACCCGCCCTGGATCGCCTGTGCCACGCGGCTGGTGCGATCGCTCTAGCGCGGGATTGAATCGAAACCGGCCCGCCTCGACCGGTGCCGCCATGCGCATTTCCCCGTATCTTGCCTAGCGCGCCGCACCGGCGCATGCTGGTCGCAGTCCTTTTAGGGGAGGGATGCTCATGCGCTATTTGACCGGCCTTACGCTGGCCCTGTTCGTCGCGTCGCCCGCGCTTGCCGAGGATTGGGACTTCGTCCTGACCAATGGCACCGGCAAGTCCATCAAGATGGTCGAAATCGCACCGACCGGATCGACCGACTGGAAACCGGCACTGGAGGAAGAGACGGCGCGTCGCTCGCCGGTGATCAAGCCGGGTGCAAAGACGACCGCGCGGTTCGATCGCCCGTCCAGCCAATGCCGCTTCGACCTGCGCGCAACCTTCGACGACGCCACGACGTTGGTGTTCAGCAGCGCCAATGTATGCGACAACAGCTATGTCACGCTGAAGCTGACCGGCGGAAAGCCGAGCATCACGGCGAACTGACGACCGCGCGACGACATGCCCGCCATCGGCGCACGATCGCGCGGTGGCGGGCGTGAGCCGCTTCAGATGGGTTCCGGAAAGATCTGGTGGGCGCTGACGGGCTCGAACCGCCGACCCTCTCGGTGTAAACGAGATGCTCTACCAACTGAGCTAAGCGCCCGGACCGCGCTCCGATAGGCGCAAGCGGCGCGCGCGTAAAGACGCGCGGTGGTTTCCATCGCACCACCAAATGGGCTAGCGGGCGCGCATGACCAGTTCACCCGTCGTCACCCGCTTTGCGCCCAGCCCCACCGGCCGCCTGCATGTCGGCAATATCCGCACCGCGCTCCACAACTGGATGTGGGCGCGCAAACAGGGCGGCCGCTTCCTGCTGCGCATCGACGACACCGATCCCGAACGGTCGCAAGAAGCGTTCGTCGATGCGATCCGCACCGACCTTGCTTGGCTCGGCCTCGTCCCCGATGGCGAGGCACGCCAGTCGCAGCGCTTCGACCTGTATGAGCGCCGCTTTGCTGAGCTGGTCGCGGCGGGCCGAATTTACCCTGCCTATGAAAGCCAGCAGGAACTGGAGCTGAAGCGCAAGATCCAGCTCGGTCGCGGGCTGCCCCCGATCTACGATCGCACGGCGCTGGCGCTGACCGACGCCGACCGCGCCGGCCTCGAAGCCGCCGGCACCCGCCCGCACTGGCGCTTCAAGCTCGACAGCGCCGCACCGATCGAATGGACCGATCTGATCCGCGGACCCCAGCGCTTCGATCCTGCGACGATGAGCGATCCTGTGATCCGCCGCGCCGATGGCTCGTGGCTCTACCTTCTTCCCTCGGTGATCGACGATATCGACATGGATATCACCCATGTCGTGCGCGGCGAGGACCATGTGTCCAACACGGCGGCGCAGGTGCAGATGTTCGCCGCGCTCGGCGCGACCCCGCCAGCCTTCGCGCACGAAGCGCTGCTGACCGGGAGCGAGGGCAAATTGTCGAAGCGCCTCGGCTCGCTCAGCTGCGACCATTTCCGCGACACGGGGCTGGAGCCACAGACGATCATCGCCCTGCTCGCACGGCTCGGCACCAGCGATCCGGTCGAGCCGCAGCCAGACCCTGCGCCGCTGATCGCCGCATTCGATTTCGCCCGCTTCGGTCGTGCGCCCGCCCGCTTCGACGAAGCCGAGCTGGCCCAGCTCAACGCCCGCATCGTCCATCAGCTGCCGTTCGCGGCGGTCGCCGACCGACTGCCGGCGGACATGGACGCAGCTGCCTGGGACGCGATCCGGCCGAACCTCGAGACCGTCAACGGTGCCGCCGACTGGTGGCAGGTCGTTGCCGGGCCGGTCGATGCCCCGGCCGATCCCGAGGATCGCGCCTTTCTCGACACCGCCGCCGATCTCGCCGCAACGCTCGACTGGCGCGCCGACCCGTGGCACGCGCTGACCGGTGCGCTCAAGGAGGCGACCGGGCGCAAGGGCCGCGCGCTGTTTCGCCCGCTGCGCCGCGCGCTCACCGGGCGCGACTCGGGCCCCGACATGGGCGCGTTGCTCCCCCTCATCGGGCGTGATCGCGCCATCGAGCGCTTGCGCGGCTGAACGGGTCCGCTCGCGCCATTTCCCTGCGCCGCGGCGCCTAGTCGCCTGAACGAAAAGGAATTTGCAAGTCGCGTGTAATGGTATATCATCCTTCCACCGGCGCAGACCGGAATGATGGAGAGCCTGTCATGCACACCACCCGCTATCAGCCTTCCGCTTCACGCCCGGCGAGCGCCGGGGCCTCATTGCTCATTCTCGCCGCTATCGGCTTCGGCGCGACGCTGGTCGGTCCGACGCTGGTGCCGATCCTCAAGGATCCCCCGATCCAGGTCATTCCCATCAAGCTCGATCCGCCCAAGCCCGACCCCAAGCCGATCGAGCAGGTCCGCGACAAGCGCGAAGCCGTCCCGAGGACCCAGCCGCTGCCCAACCAGCCCGATCCGGTCGTGCCGATTCCCGGCGCCGGCAATCCGATCCGATCGACCACGGGCTTTGACCCGGTCCCGATGGACCCGCCCGCCGACCCCGGGCCGCCTTCGTACGGCACCGTGGTCGACCCGCCCAAGCCGCCGGTGATGGTGGGGGCGACGGTCGATCCGCGCTATGCCGACTCGCTCCAGCCGCCCTATCCCAGCTCCGAAATCCGCAATCAGACCGAGGGTCGCCTCACCGCCCGCGTGCTGGTCGGGATCGACGGTCGGGTCAAGGCGATCGAGATCATGCGCAGCCCCAGCAAGGGCCTGTCCGAAGTCACCCGCCGTCATGCCTTGTCCAAATGGCGGTTCAAGCCCGCGACCCGCGACGGCGTCCCCTATGAAGACTGGATGACGATGACGCTGAGTTTCAAATTGGTGGATTGACGGGGTCTGGCCTCATGCCTCCGCATTCCCTATCTTGGCGGCCATGAGGTTCTTCAAACCCGATCGCCCCGTATCCACGGTCGGCGCGCTGGCGGATCTGCGCAACGCCCTGCGCATCCGCCACCGCTATCAGGTCTGGTTCCTGGTTGCGGCAGCGGTCACCACCGGGCTCGTCCTGTTCGGCTTCTACAAGGACAGCTATTTCGAGAAGCCCTACAAGCGCGAGATCGTCTATTTCCAGAACTGGCGCGCCGATCGGACGGTTGACGAGATCATCGCGCAGCAAAAGATCGACGAGCCGATCCGCCAGAAGAAACTCGCCGAGGAAAAGGCGAAGGCCGAAAAGAAGCGGCTGGAATACAAGAAGATCGACGACAAGCTGAAAGAATACGGGATTTGAACCACGCCGCGTGGATGGGGGCCGCGCTCGCGCTGGGCGAGCGTGCGCGCGGTCGTACCGCGCCCAATCCCAATGTCGGCTGCGTGATCGTCAGCGCGGATCGCGTCGTCGGGCGTGGCTGGACCCAACCCGGCGGCCGCCCTCATGCCGAGGCGATGGCACTGGCGCAGGCGGGCGAAGCCGCACGC
>NZ_LSJM01000298.1 GCF_001557215.1 Sphingomonas sp. CCH9-E2
CGTTCCGCAGCGTTACCGAGCGGCACGGCGCGGCCGAGATCACCGAGATACGCCGGCAGCGCGAGGACTGGCAGCGCGACGCCACGCGCGCGCTGGCGACCGGACGCACCGGCGAGGCAATCCATGCCTATGACCAAGGCGGCATGGTCCACGCGGCCGACACGCGTGAGGGAGCGCGGGGCGAGCTGGTCGACGGGTGGGATCGCGCGCGCCAGGCCGAGCCGGGCAAGAGCCAGATCATCCTCACCCACACCAACGCCGAGGTGCAGAGCCTCAATGGCGAGGCGCGCGACCGGTTGCGCGCATCCGGCGACCTTGGTGACGACGTGACGGTGAAAGCCGAGCGCGGCGAGCGCCAGTTCGCGACCGGCGACCGCATCATGTTCCTGCGCAACGAGCGGGGCATGGGGGTCAAGAACGGCACGCTCGCCACAATCGAGCGGGTATCGCCCGAGGGCATGGAGGTGCGCCTCGATGACGGGCGCGGGGTCGCGTTCGACACCAAGGATTATTCCCATGTCGATCATGGCTATGCGGCGACGATCCACAAATCTCAGGGTGTGACGGTCGATCGCGCCCATGTCCTCGCCACCCCCGGCATGGACCGGCACAGCGCCTATGTCGGTATGTCGCGGCATCGTGACGACGTGCAGCTTCATTATGGCCGCGATGACTTTACCGATCAGCGCCAGCTTGTCCGCGCCCTGTCGCGCGATCGGGGCAAGGACATAACGAGCGACTATGCGCGGCCCGAGCAGGACCAGGCGCGCGCGTTCGCCGATCGGCGCGAGATCCGGTTCCCGGAACTCGCGCGTCAGGTGGCGGAGAAGGTCCGCGACAAGGCGCGGGGCATGTTCGCGGGGTTCCGGCCGAAGCCGGCG
>NZ_LSJM01000031.1 GCF_001557215.1 Sphingomonas sp. CCH9-E2
CGTCTAGCGCCCGGCCTCCTTCGCAATCACCCCCAATTCCCGATCGAACATCCGCGCCGCCAGCAGTGCCGTCGCCGCCGATCGCGCGAAAAAGTCCTTGGGGATAGCGTCGAAATCGTCGCCGGGCTGGTGATAGTCGGGATAATCCTCGACCCCCAGATAGGCGAAGGGGATGCCCCGGCGGTGGAATGCATAATGGTCCGACCCGGCGGTCCAGTCGTCGCTGCCCTTCCACGGCGGCCCGTCATGCCCGATCTTGAGCGTGACCGGCGCGGAACCCGCCAGCGCCTCGAACCGCGCACGCAGAAACGGGTAATGATGCGCCCCGGCGATCCAGAGCTCGCCCGTGTCGCTGCGGCTCATCATGTCGAGGTTGAGGTTCAGCGCGATCCGCTCCATCGGCACCGGCGGCTGCTCCAGAAACGCGTGCGCGCCATACATGCCCTGCTCCTCGGCATCCCATAGCGCGAAGATCACGTCATGCGTCGGCCGGCTGCGCGCAAAGTCCGCTGCGATCGCCAATAGGGTCGCGACTCCAGATGCATTGTCGTCGGCGCCATTCAGCACCTTGCCGTCGCGCGTGCCGAAATGGTCGTAATGCGCACCAATCACCAGCACCCGGTCGCTGCTCCCGGTCCCGCGAATCCGCCCGACCAGATTGATGCCGTTGAGCGTCTGATCCTTGTGCTTCGCGGTGAACGGCTGTTCAAACCCGTCCCCGAACGGCTCGATCCCGATTCCCCGCATCCGCGCGACCAGATAGGCGCGCGCCTTGGCCGATCCCGGCGTGCCGACCAGCCGCCCGGCCATGTCGTCGGCGGCGAGGATGCGGACATCCTCGAACAACTGCTCCGGGGAAGCGGCGGCGGGCGTGATCAGGGCGGCGGCGAGCAGGAGCGAGCGAAGGAACATCGCCGTCCGCTTTGCCACCAACCGCCGCCCCCGCAAGCGAAAAGCTGAGGCGCACGATCCCGCAACATTTCCCCTGTTGCAGTCGCGCGCTTGCCCCGCCAAGCACGGCGCATGACCAGTATCGGCATTTACGGCAGCCTCGGCCGCATGGGCACCGCGATCCGCGACATTCTGGCCGTGCAAGGCGTGCGCCTGGCCGGCGGTGCGGATGCAGGCGATGATCCGGCGGAGCTGGCCCGCGCCGCCGATGCGCTGGTCGATTTCTCGACCGCCTCGGCGCTTGGCGTCCACCTCGCCGCCGCACGTGATGCCGGCACCCCGATCGTGATCGGCACCACCGGCCTCACCGCCGCGGACCATGCCGCGATCGACGAGGCCGCGCGCGACATCGCGGTGCTCCAGACCGGCAACACCTCGCTCGGCGTCGTGCTGCTCGCGCGGCTGGTGCGGGAGGCCGCGACCCGGCTCGGCCCCGACTGGGATATCGAGATTGTCGAGGCGCATCACCGGCACAAGCTCGACGCGCCCTCGGGCACCGCGCTGATGCTGGGCGAAGCGGCCGCCGCCGGGCGCGGCGTCGCGCTGGGCGAAGTGCGTGTCGCCGACCGCGCCGGCCTGTCGGGCGCGCGCGCGGAGGGGACGATCGGCTTCGCCTCTTTGCGCGGCGGGAGCATCGTCGGCGACCACAATGTGATCCTCGCGACCGAAGGCGAACGCATCGAACTGGCGCATTATGCGCAGGACCGCGCGATCTTTGCCCGTGGAGCCGTTCGCGCCGCGCTGTGGCTCGCGCACCAGCCGGCCGGGCGCTACACGATGGACGCGGTGCTGGGCCTTTGAAGAACGCCGACGTTTTCGCCTTTTTCGAGCGGCTGGCCGCGGCCAATCCGCATCCCGAAACCGAACTCGAATCGGTCAATGACTACACGCTGCTCGTCGCCGTCGTGCTGTCGGCGCAGGCGACCGATGCCGGGGTCAACAAGGCGACCCGACGCCTGTTCGCGCAAGTCGACACCCCCGAAAAGATGGTCGCGCTGGGCGAGGACGGCCTCAAGCAGCACATCAAGACGATCGGCCTGTTCAACAGCAAGGCCAAGAACGTCATCGCGCTGTCCGAAGCGCTGATCGCGCAGCATGGCAGCCAGGTGCCCGAGGATCGCGACGCGCTCGAAAAGCTCCCCGGCGTCGGGCGCAAGACCGCCAATGTGGTGATGAACGTCGCGTTCGGTCACGAAACCTTCGCAGTCGATACGCACCTGTTCCGCGTCGGCAACCGCACCGGCCTTGCGCGCGGCAAGACCCCGCTGGCGGTCGAGAAGAAGCTGGAAAAGGCGGTGCCCCAACCCTTCCGCCTGCACGCACACCACTGGCTGATCCTGCACGGCCGCTACATCTGCAAGGCGCGCACGCCCGAATGCTGGCGCTGCCCCGTGGCCGATCTGTGCGCGTTCAAGCCGAAAACGCCCGCGCCCAAGGGTTGGCAGCCACCCGCCGTTTAACGCTGGCGTCGGTCGCGCGGCTTTGCTAGGCGCTGCATCCCACGCACCCGTAGCTCAGCTGGATAGAGCGCTGCCCTCCGAAGGCAGAGGCCAGGGGTTCGAATCCCTTCGGGTGCGCCATTATTCCCAAAATCCGGATCGTCGCCGGACAGCATCGCGGCCCGGCTCGCGATCTCTCACCCCTTGCGGCTGGTCTCGAACAGGAACCAGGCGCGCTCCTCGGCCTGGTCGGTCCAGTCATCCAGGATGCCGCTGGTGGCGTTATCCTTGGCGTCGTCGACAATGTCCTTCGCCTCGCGCAGCAGTTCGACCAGCTTGAGGTTATCCTCGCGCAGTTCGGCCAGCATCTGGTCGGCGCTGACGAAATCGGCGTCATTGTCCTTGATCGTCTGGCGGCGCGCAATGTCGCCGATCGAGCGAAGCGTGGTGTTGCCGGTCTTGCGCACCCGCTCGGCAATCGCATCGGTGGTGGCCAGGATCTGCGCGGCCTGCTCGTCGAGCATCAGGTGATAGTCGCGGAAATGCGGCCCCGACACGTGCCAGTGGAAATTCTTGGTCTTGAGGTACAGCGCATAGCTGTCGGCCAGGATGCCGTTCAGCGCGTCGGCCACGCTCTTGGTGTCGTTGCGGTTCAGATCGGTCGGCGTCTTCAGGTTATTGGCGGTATCGGCCATGTCGGTGTCCCTCATTGGCGGGTTGAGTCGGAGATGAAACGACTCTCTGCCATTTGGGGTCCATCGGCGCGCGCGCAATTGCCCGATCAGGCTAATTGACAGGCTAGATCAGTCGCAGCGCACCCGCCCCCACGACCGCACCGGCCAGCAGCGCCACGAACCCGAAGCCGATCCGAAACGCGCGGATCGGCAGCTGCCGCCAGCTCAGCTCGCCCATCAGTGCCGCGGCGAGATGCACGACGAAGATCGCGGCACAGGCCCCGCCAAAGGCAAACCACGGCGTCGGCCCGCGCACGCCCAGCGCCAGCGTGAAGAACTGCGTCGTATCGCCCAGCGCGAGGGTGAACACGCCCAGCAGCGGCGTCAGCAACGCACCCAGCCGCCAGCGCTCCAGCCGGTCAGGGGGCTTCAGTCGCCATAATGCCCCCATCGCCGCAAAGATCAGCGCGAGCGCGAGCAGCAGCTGCTTGGCATTGGGGGTGAGCAGCGGGGCGATCAGCAGCGCGCCGGTCGCGGCGATGGCATTTCCCCCGGCATGGGCGAGCAACGCGGCAAAGGCGACGGTGAACGGGCGGCCATAACGATCGGCCAGGATCGCGACGAGCCAGGCCGAGCGGTCCCCGGCCTGGACCAGCAACGCGGCGATGAACGCAGGGACCACCGCCTCCATGAACGCCCTTCTAGCTGGCGAGCCGGATCGAGCAAGCCGCCGCGAAGGCCGCGTCGGTCCGCGAATCGGTGCGACCGCACGCCACCGCGTCGCGCAGCAGCGACAGCCCGTCCGCGATCATCGGCCCGCGCTGACCCGACGCCAGCGCCG
Source organism: Sphingomonas sp. CCH9-E2 (assembly GCF_001557215.1). GTDB lineage: Bacteria > Pseudomonadota > Alphaproteobacteria > Sphingomonadales > Sphingomonadaceae > Sphingomonas. The sequence goes on from NZ_LSJM01000031.1 coordinate 3,906, forward strand.
ACTCGATCGCATGGACGATGCACACCGCAGGGGTCAGGCCATTGGCCATCGCGATGCGGCGAATCGCGTCGAGATCGGCGGCAAGGTCGGAGGTGGCGGCGCGGGCGGCGCGCGCGCCGATCGAATCGATTCGCTGGTGCAGTTCGTTGGTCAGCACCCAATTCTGTCCGCCCGTCATGCCCGGCTCCCGCATCGCTTCATCTCATGCCTGCAGCGTGCGACAACATGGTGAACAACTCGCTAACAGTGGCTACCAGGTGATCCGGGCAAGCGGGAAGGGCGCTGTGTTCCACGCCGAATCCTTCCCTGCGCTTGACATCGCTGCATCAAACCGGCATGCGCCCCCTCCTGACAGCGGCCTGCCAGCGCGCGGCCGCTTTATTCGTTTTTGATTTTTGCAGGACCCGGGCGATGGCCAAGCCGACTACCGTCAAGATCAAGCTCGTCAGCACCGCTGACACCGGCTTTTTCTATGTGACCAAGAAGAACCCGCGCAACCAGACCGAGAAGCTGAGCTTCCGGAAGTATGATCCCGTCGTGCGCAAGCATGTCGAGTTCAAGGAAGCGAAGATCAAGTAAGACCGGCGCCAGCCGATCTTCCGCAGCCCCGGCAAAGGCCGGGACCGCGCGCCATACAAAAAGCCGCAGGGGGGGAGCCTTCTGCGGCTTTTTGCGTTCCTATCGACTGGGTTCGAGACGCGATCGTCGACGACAGTCGGGTGTTGACCCCCTGCAAGTGCGATAAGGAATTCCGTTCCCGGATCGTTCCGGTCGGACAACGTTGGCAATCACGCGAGCGATGTCATCGACCAACCGCAAAATGAGTCTGTTCAGGGGCTCCGGAGAGAATGGGCGTGCACTTCCTTACTCGGCGAGAAAGTTTGGCTCTCATTGGGGCGCTCGGGGTCGCTGCGTGCGGGAAGGGGAGTGGCAGCGGGACCATTTCCACTCCTTCACCAACACCGACACCGGAGCCATCTCCCGCTCCGTCTCCATCGCCCTCTCCCAGTCCGTCGCCGGCGCTGCCGCCAATTGCTGCCGTTTGGCTCGATCCCTCGGACCTGACCAGCATGCGGCAAGAGCGAACGGGGGAGAGCGCGACAACGCCTGTCGCGGTCGGTGACCCCATCGGGTCGATCAAGAATAAGGGGACGAAGGGCGGTTGGTTCACGACCAGCGCTGACAACCGACGACCGATTTTGCGGCAGACGGACGGTCTTTACTGGCTCGAAACCGATGGCGTCGACGATTATCTGGAACTCGACGGTCTAGCGCTGGACCTTGCGCAGTTGAACATGTTCACCGGCATCCGGGTTCTGACCGACACATACTCAAACGGCATCATCACTTTCCAATCGGCTTCGAACACCGATGTGAACCGTGACGACGGGGGCTTTTTCGCGATCAACGGCATGGGGGAACTGGTTTGGCGAATGGGTTCGCCGGTTATGGTGACGAGCATTCCTGGCATCATGTGGAAGACGCCGCATGTGGTAGAGCTACGCAATCCGGGGAATGATGTCACCGCGACAACATGGGTCAACAACGCGCCGGGTAATGTGAGCGCCACTGCTACTACACTTGGGCCCATGGCCGGTAAGTTTCTGATCGGCGCAAGACAGGTGGGCAGCGAAGCCGTCGGTAGTTTCGGTCATTTGGGATATTATTCGATCATAGCCGCCGATGAGGTGCTGACCGACGCTCAGCGGGACGTGATTCGAGATTATTGCTATAGCAAGACGCGGGTCGAACAGCCGCAATATCCCAAGATCACGAACCGGTCCCAGCGCGACGCCGCGCGCAATAAGCTGATTGCAGAAGTGTTTTCCGGTGCGCGTATCCCCACCGACGTTGCGACCTTGGCGGCGGAGAGTGCCTCGGCAGTTCGTTTTGACGGCGTGACAGGACTTGCCGCATTTCAAAAGATGACGATCCCCGGGTACACGCTGCGGCCCCGTATGCTGACCCCCGCCTCGGGCCTTCGCAACGACATCGCGGTGCTGGTCTGGATTGGACACTCCGCAGGCATTTGGGCGTATAATGTGCCGAGGATCTCACAGCTTCTCATTAACATGGGGATCCGGGTGATCGTGCTGCCGCTACCTGACAGTTCGGTCGGCGATGACACTGCGGGCTCGCCCGGCGACCATGAGAAAAACCAAACCCCCCTGAAGAGTTGGGCGGGTCCGGCGAGCATCGTGATGAACACGCTCCGCGCAGACTATCCGACGATGGACTTTTACATGGCGGGTATCTCGGGCGGCGGCTGGGCAACCCAATTCTGTGCCGCACTTGACGACCGTGTCATCGGCTCGGCCCAGTTTGTCGGGTCGTTTCCGCAGTTCATTTACATTCCCCGCGATTGGGAACAGCGGTTGCCCGGCATTACGGCGAGTTTCCTCGACATGTACCTGCTCGCCGCGTCAAACGGTTGGCACAACCATGTCCTTTACGAAAATGATCCGGCTGGATTCAACCGCGTGTTGTACGATTCGCAAGGCATCGACTGGCATACAGTCTTGGGAGAGATGGCGAGCGCGTTGGGTGGCGACTATGATTTGTCGTGGGTCGATTGGGACGAGCACAACTTCCAGCTCGACAGCTTCACCGCCCAGTTCATTGATCGCCTGCCACCGAGAAGGTGATCAGCCAAAGGCCTGGGCTGTGTACTTGATCAACTTTCGCTTTGGAGCCTGATTCAATGCTTTTGTTTGGGACGGAGGCATAGGCTGGGTCGGTCGTTGAGCTCGTCGAGCGCGGCTGAGTGAGATTAACTCGTTGCTGCCGCGGGGTCGGAGCAGGACGCGGCGGGTAGATATC
>NZ_LSJM01000299.1 GCF_001557215.1 Sphingomonas sp. CCH9-E2
GCGGTCGAACGCTTCACGGCCCACGCCCGCCATGCCCGGCCACAGGAACACCGACGGAATCCCCTGCTGGACGAAGCGATAGTGATCCGAACGTACGAAGAAACCCTGTTCCGGCATCGGATCGGTGCCGACACCGACGCCGACTGTGGCGGTGGCGCGGGCGACGGTGTCGCCCAGTGTCGATCGCGCGGCGCCGAATGCGATCATGTCTTCGAACTTGTACGTGATCACCGGCATGTCGAGATTGACGTTCGCGACGATCTTGTCCTTGGGCACGGTCGGGTTGTGCGCAAAGTAATCGGCGCCGATCAGCCCCTTTTCCTCCGCTGTGACGGCCAGGAACATGACCGACCGACGCGGTGGTTTGCCCGATGCCTGGAAGAGCCTGGCTTCCTCGATCAGCGAGGCGATGCCCATCGCATTGTCCATCGCGCCGTTATAGATGGTGTCGCCCTTTGCATCCGCGCGGCCGACGCCGACATGGTCGAGATGCGCGGTCAGCACGACTACCTCGTCCTTCAGCTTGGGATCGCTGCCCGGGATGATCCCGGCGACGTTGCTGCTCATCACCATTTTGCGCTCGGTCTTGAGCGCGGCGGCGAGCGTCGCGCGCGTCGCAAAGGATTTGAGCACCGGCTTGCCGTCCGCAACCGCCTTGGTCGCGGCGACCCAGTTCTTGTCGTCACCGAACAGCTTGGCCGCGCCCGCCGTGCTCAGCGACGCCAGCGTCGGCGTGCCCTTGGCGGGCAAATGGCCATTGCCCTGCGCATCGGCCCAGGTCATCCGCCACTCGTCCCAATAATCGACCATCTGCGCGAACGGGCGGCGCGACCCCGGCGCTTCGAGCAGGATCACGCCCGCCGCACCCTTGCTCGCCGCGATCGCCGCCTTGTTGGCATTGCTGCCGAAATGCGCGCGCTCCTCGCCATCGAAATTGCCGGGCGCGCCGCCAAAGATGGCGACGATCTTCCCCTTCACATCGACGCCCTTGTAATCGTCGCGCTTATACTGGGGTGCGACGATGCCATAGCCGACGAACACCACGCCGGCGTCGATCACCGTGCTCAGCTTTTCGGGGTCGCCGCCGGGGATGTAGTCCTTGCCGAATTCCAGCGTCACCGGGGTGCCGCCGCGCGTGACGGTCAGCGTGCCCTTGTCCGCGGGGCGAAAGCTGAGCAGCGGCACGGCCTGGAGATAGCTGCCCTTGTCGCCCGCCGGACGCAGCCCGGCTGCATAATATTGCGAGGCCACATATTCCGCGGCGATGTCATATTCGGGCGTCCCGGCGTCGCGGCCCTTCATCGCGTTGGACGCGAGGAACATGACATGCGCCTTCATCGCGACTTCGGCGGGCGGCAGCGGCGCATTGACGCGGGCATTGTCCTCGGCGGTCGGCGCGGCGGGGGCCTTGGCCTCCTGCGCCAGCACGGCGGGCGGCGCGATGATCAGCGAAAGGGCAAGCGTCGAATGCAACAGGCGGAACTTGGACAAGGTGTCGAACTTTCGTTTGAACCAAAGAGGGGGTGAGGCGTAGCATTCCGGCGACACACCGCAATCGAATTTCTTCGCGTGCGGCACTCCCCGCTCGCGCGTAAAGGCCCACAGATGATCGACGCACTCGACGCTACGCCCGCCCTGCAACCCCGCGTGATCCGCCGTGCGGATTATGCGCAGCCCGACTGGCTGGTGCCGGACATCGACCTCGATTTCGACTTGGCCCCGGGTGGCACCCGCGTGCGCGCGCGCCTGTCGGTGACGCGGAACGGCGCGCATGACCGTCCGCTGCGGCTCGACGGTGACGGGCTGACGGCGCTCGCGGTGCGCGTCGATGGCGGCGAAGCGACGTGGCACATGGATGGCCCGACGCTGGTGATCGACCTGCCCGGCGACGCGCATGCGGTCGAGACCGAGGTCGAGATCGTGCCCGATCGTAACAGCCAGCTGATGGGCCTTTATGCCTCGGGCGGCAATCTCTGCACTCAGTGCGAGGCGGAGGGGTTCCGCCGCATCACCTTCTTCCCCGACCGTCCCGACGTCCTCTCGCGCTACCGCGTCCGGATGACGGCGGACAAGGCGCGCTACCCCGTGCTGCTCGCCAATGGCGACCCGGTGGCGTCGGGCGAGGGCGAAGGCGGCAAGCATTGGGCCGAATGGCACGATCCCTTCCCCAAGCCGAGCTATCTGTTCGCGCTGGTCGCGGGCGATCTCGCCGCCAATCGCGCGACCTTCACCACCGCCAGCGGGCGTGAAGTCCAGCTTGCCATCTGGGTGCGCGAAAAGGATCTGCCCAAGACCGATCACGCGCTGCACGCGCTCAAGCTCAGCATGGCGTGGGACGAGCGCGTCTATGGCCGCGAGTACGACCTCGACGTATTCAACATCGTCGCGGTGGACGATTTCAACTTCGGCGCGATGGAGAATAAGGGGCTGAACATCTTCAACAGCCGCTACATCCTCGCCGACCCCGACACCGCGACCGATTACGACTATGACGCGGTCGCTGCGGTGGTCGCGCACGAATATTTTCACAACTGGTCGGGCAACCGCGTCACCTGTCGCGACTGGTTCCAGCTTTCCCTGAAGGAAGGCTTCACCGTCTATCGCGACCAGTGTTTCTCGGCCGATCAGGGCTCGGCCGCAGTCAAGCGGATCGAGGATGTCCGCGGCCTGCGCGCCGCGCAGTTCCCGGAGGATGCGGGGCCCCTGGCGCATCCGGTCCGCCCCGACGACTATATCGAGATCAGCAACTTCTACACCGCAACCATCTACAACAAGGGGGCCGAGGTGATCCGCATGATCGCCACGATCCTGGGTCCGCAGAAGTTTCGCGCGGGCAGCGACCTGTATTTCGAGCGGTTCGACGGCACCGCGGCGACGTGCGAGGATTTCGTCGCGTGCATGGAGGAGGCGAGCGGCGTCGATCTGACCCAGTTTCGTCTATGGTATTCGCAGGCTGGCACCCCGCGCGTCTCGGCCAGCCTTGAGCATGACGCGGACGGCGCGCGCGCCACGCTGACGCTGCGCCAGAGCGTGCCGCCGACGCCGGGCCAGCCGGTCAAGGCGCCGATGCTGCTGCCGCTGCGGATCAAATTGTTCGGCAGCGACAGCGCCGCCCCGCTCGCCGACGAACGGCTGGTGCTGCTCGATGCGGCCGAGACGCAGATGGCCTTCGACAACGTGACCGAGCGCCCGGTGCTGTCGGTCAATCGCGGCTTTTCGGCCCCCGTCATCGTCGACACCAACCGCAGCGCCGCCGACCTCGCCTTTCTCTCGGCGCATGACGACGATCCCTTCGCCCGGTATGAGGCGATGCAGCAGCTGATGCTCGACACCTTGGTCGGCGCGGTGACCAAGGGGCATGTCGATCACGCCCCGGTGATCGCCGCGGTAGCGAACACGCTCGCCAATCCGGCGCTCGACCCCGCCTTTGTCGCCGAAGCGGTGCTGCTGCCATCGGACAGCTTCATCGGCGATCAGCTGGCGGTGGTCGATCCCGAACTGATCTTCCAGAAGCGCGAAGCGCTGCGCCGCGACCTTGGCTGCGCGCTCGAGCCGCAGTGGCGCAGCCTGTACGAAGGCGTGCGCGCCAACCGCTTCGAATATTCCCCGGCGGGCAAGGGCGCGCGGCGGATCAAGTCGGTCGCGCTCGGCTATATCAACGCCAGTGGTGCTGCGGACGGGCCGGAACTGGCCTTCGCGCAGTTCGAGGCGGCGGACAATATGACCGACCGTCAGGGCGGACTGATGGCGCTCGCCAATCTGTCGTCAGAGGCAGCCAATGCCCGGCGCGTCGCCGCGCTCGACATTTTCTACCATCGCTACAGCGACAATAGCCTCGTCCTCGACAAATGGTTTCAGACCCAGGCGCTGTCGACCCGCCCCGACACGCTGGCGGCGGTGCAGGAACTGGCGCAGCACCCGGACTTCACCCTGGCCAACCCCAACCGCGCGCGCGCCTTGGTGGGCGCGTTCGCGGTCAATCAGCGCGCGTTCCACGGCATCGACGGCGGAGGCTATCGCTTCGTCGCCGACCAGCTGATCGCGCTCGACAAGCTGAACCCGCAGACCGCGGCAAAGCTCGTCCCCCCGCTCGGTCGTTGGCGCCGCTTCGACGCCGCGCGCGCGGCCAAGATGCGCGCCCAGCTGGAAAGGATCCTTGCCCAGCCGGGGCTGAGCAAGGACATGACCGAGCAGGTGAGCAAGAGCTTGGAGGGCTGACGCCCGCCAGCTCGGTTACCAGGTGCGGCTGGTGATCGTGGTGTTGCCCAGGAACGCCTGGATGTCACTGGTCACCAGCCGTTTGCCATTATTGCCCGGATTCGTGTCGTCGTTGCAGCTGTTGCCGTCGATCGCGATGTCGGGGTCATAGGCGATGCTGACCTCGGCCGTGCCGGCGAACTCGAACGTGTCGAACGGATCGTTCAGCACCGGCGTGGTGTGGCGCAGCATCACTGCGCCGCGCGCGGCGGTCGCGGGCAGCGGGAAGCTGCGGGTATAGACCGCGCCGGTATTGCCGTTGCGCAGCGTCAGGGTCACCGTCTGCTGGCGCGCACCCGAACGCCAGGCGGCGGGGCCAAGATTGACGACCTCGATCGTCGCCTGGATGCGGCGCTTGTCGCCACCGACCTTGGTGAGCGTGAGCGAGCGCACCGCGGGATCGACCTTGCAGGCGACCGGAACGCGCGGGGTCGGCACGGCGGTCGGCGTGACGCGGATCGCGGGCTTGTACGGCCGTTGCCCGGTGGGCAGGGTTTGTCCGGACTGCTGGGCAGCGGCGACGGTTCCGGCGAGCAGCGCGACCGCGCCGGCGGCAAGGATCATGGACGAACGATGCATGGCTTTTCCCTCCTCTGGTTGAGCAAGCCGGGAACGCCACTGGGCCTGACAGGATTAGCTTGTATCGGAGTCGAAATGAACCCCGTCTGGCCTTGACCGACAGCTTTCGTTCAGCCGGTCATCACGTTGCGTCCGCGCACCACGGTGGCGCTATGCCCGATCCGCGCGGTCTTGTTCGGCGTCAGCACGGTATCGACGAACATCCAGTCGTTGCGCACGCTGTTCGGCGTGACCGTCACCGCCATGTAGCCGCGGTTCGACGTGTCGCACCACTTCAGCTCGGGATTGGCGCCGACCAGGGCGCGGGCCACAACCTTGGGATCGATCTTGAGCGATCCTTCGTAACCGGGCGAGCTGACCGACTGGCCGGCGAATTCGACCCCGGCGGGCTTGCCGTCCTGCGCCAGATCATAGGCCCAGGCATTGTGGCTGTCTCCGGCCAGGACGATCAGGTTCGCGCCCATGTCCTGTGCCGAGGACAGGAAGCGCGCGCGCGCGGCGGGATAGCCGCCCCAATTGTCGAAATTCATCGGCAGCCCGGCGGCGCTGAGCGCGACCCCCGCCTGCACATAGCGCTTGGACCGTTCCGGCGCGTCGGGGGCGAGCCATTCGGTCGCCTGGCGCGGGGTCATCGTCTTGCCCATGATCGTGCCGAAGCCGACCATCTGCCAGCGCGTGCCGGCCTTGACCGAGCGTGCCATTTCGGCGGCCAGCCAGGCTTCCTGCTCCCAGCCCATCATCGTCATCGCCTTGTCCTGCCACGGCCCGTCGCGGAACGCGGCGATCGCGGCGGGGGAGTCGGGTGCCATGAACAATGCGGCGGCTTCGGGCGGCCGCGTGCGGCCGATCAGGCGGGTCTCGGTCCGGAACAAGGTCGCCAGCGATCCGATCGCATAGGCCTTCCACGGCTCGTCCGACACCGGCATCCATTCACGCCACGCCTGGAACGCTGCTGCCTTGCGGATGGCCCAGTCGCCCTCGTTCGCCTGGTGATTCTGCGCGCCGCCTTCCCAGCTGTCATTGGTCGATTCATGGTCGTCCCACGACACGATCATCGGCTTGGCCGCATGCAGCGCGGCTAGGTCCGGGTCGGCGCGATAGCTGGCATAGCGCAGGCGATAATCGGCGAGGTGGATGATCTCCCCCTCGGGCAGCGGCCAGCGTCCGCCGACGGCGCCCGATGCGGGCGCATAACCGCCCTTCTGATATTCATAGATATAGTCGCCGAGATGAACGGCGAGGTCGATGTCCTCGCGCGCCGCCGCATGGCCATAGGCGTTGAAATAGCCATAGGGCAGGTTGGAGCAGGAGAAGACCGCGATCCCGAAGCGCGCGGCATTGCCGGCGGGCAGCGTCTTGGTCCGCCCGACCGGTGAGAAGCTGCCGTCCGGTGCAACGAAGCGGTAGAAATAGCGCGTCCCGGGCTGCAGGCCGGTCACCGTGATCTTGGTCGTCCAGTCGCGCCACGGGCCGGTGATCGCCGCGCCGCCCGCGACGACCTTGGCGAAATCCGCGCTCGCCGACACCTCGACCCGCAGCTTGGCTGAATCGCCCTTGGCGACATAGCGCGTCCAGAGCAGCATCGACGTCGCCGACGGCTCGCCGCTGGCGACATTGTGGGTGAAGCCGTCGGCGATCCAGTTGGGGCCCTGCGCGGCAAAGCCGGGGATCGCATAGGCACCGAGGCCAAGCGTGCCGGTGAGGATCAGCGAGCGGCGGTCGATGCGAAAGGTCATGGCGGGTCTCCCGTGGATGCCTGTCCCTTGGCGCGCGTCCATGTCCGGTTCGTGACAGTTCATGTTGGTGGGTCTAGACCATCGATCAACTGATCGTATCCGGAGAGACCTTATGCGCCGACTCGCGCTTGCCGCCCTGCTCCTCGCCACCACCGCCTGTGGCGGCGCGCCCGACGGCAACCAGACTGCGGCGCAGGGCGAAGGCTATGACCTCGCCGCGCAAAAGGCGAAGCTGGCGGTGATCCAGATGCAGACCGACACCAGCTTCCTCACCGATGAGGAGCGGCAGGTGGTCAATCTGCTGATCCGGGCGTCGAACGTCATGTCGACCATCTACCGCGCGCAGCGGGACGCCAATTGGCAACAGACCCGCGCCGCAATCGCCAAGGAAGGCGACGCGCTCAAGCTGGAGATGTATGACCGCTATTTCGGCCCGTGGGACGAACTTGCCGACAAGCGCGCATTCTGGGGCAGCGGGTCGATGCCCGAAGGCGCGGGCTTTTACCCGACCGACCTGACGCGCGAGGCGTTCGACGCCTATCTCGGCGCCAATCCGGGCGAGAAGGCGGCGCTGACCAGCCCCTATACGGTGGTGGTGCGCGACGGGGCCAAGCTCAAGGCGATCCCCTATTCGGTCGCGTACAAGCCGCAACTGACCAAGGCGGCAAGGTTGCTCAACGAAGCCGCGGCGATCACCACCAATCCCAGCCTCAAGAAATTCCTGTCGCTCCGCGCCAAGGCGTTCCTGACCGACGATTATTACGAGTCGGAACTGGCGTGGATGGACCTCAAGGACACCCCGATCGAAGTCGCGATCGGGCCGTACGAAGTCTATACCGACCGGCTCCATGGCCAGAAGACCGCGTTCGAAAGCTTCGTGACGCTCAAGGACCCCAAGGAGTCCGCCGCGCTCGACAAGTACAAGCGCTATCTGCGCGACATGGAGGCGAACCTGCCGGTCGAGGACGGCATGAAGAACTTCCAGCGCGGGTTCGAGTCGCCGATCGCGGTGGCCGAACAGATTCGCGGCGGCGGTGACAATGTGCCGGGCGTTCAGACGATCGCCTTCAACCTGCCCAATGACGAGCGCGTGCGCGAGGCGAAGGGCGCGAAGAAGGTGATCCTGTCCAACGTGCTCGGCGCGAAATATGACCGCATCCTCGCGCCCATGGCCCCGCTGGTGCTGGTCCCCGACCAGTCCAAGCTGGTGGTGAAGAAGTACATGCAGCTCGGCACGCTGTTCCATGAGCTATCGCACAGCCTGGGGCCGGGGACGATCACCGTGGTGGGCAAGAAGACCACGGTCAGCGAAGCGCTGAAGGATCAGGCTTCGGCGATCGAAGAGGCCAAGGCCGATGTGATGGGCGCGTGGAATATCCTGTTCATGATGGACAAGGGCGAGATTCCTGCGGCGGAAAAGCCGCAGCTGTTCGCCACCTATCTCGCCGGGACGTTCCGCTCGATGCGCTTCGGGATCGAGGAGGCGCACGGGCGCGGTGCGGCGATGCAATATGGCTATATGAAAGCAAAGGGCGCGTTCGTCTGGGACGAGAGCACCGGGCGCTACCGGATCGACAACGCGAAGTTCGAAATCGCGCTGCGTGATCTGCTGCGCGACATGATCGTGTTGCAGCACAATGGCGATTATGCCGGGACCAAGGCGTTCATGGCGAAATGGGCGGTGCTCGACGCGCCGGCGAAGCGCGTGATCGCGTCGATGTCGGCGATCCCGGTCGATATCCGCCCGGTCTACCCCGACGCGGTGTAGCGCTCAGCCGCCCGCCTCTTGTCAGGCGGGTGGCAATCGGGGAGGGGCAAGCGCCGCCGGTCGCGGCAGGTCGGGAAAGGTTCAGGGTGGCGGTCAGCCAGGTTTCGCGCGCGGCGACCGCGCCGGGGGGGTTCATGCAGTCGGACCGGATGGTGCTGGCGCTGCTCGTGCTGCTCGCGGTCGCGGCGCGCTTCGTCACCTATGGCAATCCGGCGCTGGGCTTTGACGAGCAATTCTATCTGCTGGTCGGCGACCGTATGGTCCAGAGCGAGCTGCCCTATGTCGATATCTTCGACCGCAAGCCGATCGGCATTTTCCTGATCTATGCCGGCGTCCGCTGGCTCGGCGGGGAGGGGTTCGTTCAGTACAAGTTGGTTGCCACGCTGTTCGTGATCGCGACGGCGTGGCTGATCTACCTGCTCGCGCGCCAGCGGGCCGAGCGCTTGGGCGCGGGCCTTGCCGCTGCGCTCTACATCCTCTGGCTCAACCTGATGGAGGGAGAGGGCGGGCAGACGCCGGTCTTCTACAATCTGCTGGTGATCGGCGCGGCGTGGCAGCTGTTCGCGGCGATGCGCGCGCCCGAGCGGCTGGTCCCACGCGGCGCGCTCGCGTTGCTGCTGATCGGTCTCGCGCTCCAGATCAAATATACCGTGGTGTTCGAAGGCATGTTTTTCGGCCTGGCCTTTTTGTGGCTGGCATGGACGCAGCGCATGGCCTGGGGCCGGTTCGTCGCCTTTTCCGGCGCGATGGTCGCGCTGGCGCTGCTCCCGACCGCGCTGGTCTTGCTCTATTACTGGGGTGTGGGAGCGGCCGATGCCTTCATCTTCGCCAATTTCATCTCCAACGCGCATAAGGACAACGGATCATCCCTCGTCCAGCTGCTCAAGTTGATCGAGCTGGGTGCGCTAATTCTGCCGCTGGGCGCGGTGGCGATCGCGGGTCACCGCGCGATACGGAATCAGATGGTCCGACGCGATGCGCAAATGGCACGCCTCTGGCTGGTCGTAGCGGTGCTGGGCGTGCTGCTCTACTGGCGCTTCAGCGCTCCGCATTACGCGATCCCGTTGCTCGCCCCGCTATGTGTGCTGCTGGCGCCGGCACTGGATGCAAGGCCCCGATTGGGTATCGCAATCGCCGCACTGGCGCTGATCGCAGGACAGATCTTGCAGATTCAGCTGGCCGCGATGAAGGGTGGCGACACCGCGATGCGCGCGGTCGCTGCGGCGGCAAAGCCGGATCGCGGCGTCATCTTTGTCTATAACGGCTATCCCGGCCTGTACCTGCTGACCGGGTCGCAGCTGCCGTCGCGCTGGTCGTTTCCGGGGCATCTGAATACGCAGGATGAGAATAATCCGCGCGCGCTCGGGGTCGATCCGCTGGTCGAGACGCAACGGATTCTCGACGCGAACCCGGACGCGATCGTCGATACCTTTCCGGCTTATGCGCTGGGCAACCGGGAAACCCGTGCGCTGCTGCATCGGGTCATCGCAGAGCGCTATCGCCCGGTGCTGTGCGTGGCAACGCGCGACCGCACGCGCGTGATCTATCGCCGCAAGCGCGAAGCCTGGCCGGTCGATCTCAGCGCCTGCCGCCCGGAGGTGTTCGTGCCTGTCAAACCCTGACGCCGCGCGGCGGCTCGGCCAGCCAGCGCGAATAAAGCTCGACCAAGGCGATCGCATGATCGCGATCGGACAGCACTTCCCCCGCCGCCTGCCGCGCCGCGGCGCGCAGCGCCACCGGATCACGCGCGAACAGCCGCTGGATCGCATCGGCGCAGGAACGTGCGTCGCGCGCGCGATAGGTTTCGGCAAAGGCGGGGTCCGCCACCTCGGCACAGCCACCTTCGTCCGGCACGATCAGTGGCAGCCCGCTCGCCAGCGCCTCGCTCGCCACCAGCCCGAACGGCTCCTGATCCGACCCGTGGATGAAGGCGTCGGCACTGGCGAGGATGCGGCTGAACCGGTCGCGGTCATAGACCGGGCGGAACAGGCGGATATGGCGGTTGCCGCCGATCTGCCGCTCCAGCGCCTCGCTCTGCGGCCCCTGACCCAGCAGCATCAGCCCGACCGGCACCTCCGCGCCCGCCGCCTGCACCGCGTCGATCACCAGCGGCCAGCGTTTTTCCTTGTGGTGGCGGCCCAGGCCGATCAGCAAATGCCCCTCGGGCGGCAGGTCGAGCTGCGCCAGCATCGATGCGCGCAGCGCTTCGTCGCGCAGGCTGGGCGAGAAATGGTTGCGGTCGATCCCCAGTGGCATCGCGGCATCGACTCGCAGCCCGCGCGCACGATAGCGCTTGGCCAGTGCCGGACCATTGGTCACGAACGCATCATATTTGCCCAGGAACTTGTCCATATAGCGGGTGTACCAGCCGAAAATCCGCTCGATCCGCTCGGGACTGGCAAGGCCCTCCAGCCAGCGGTGCGGATAGGCACCCATATTGTCGTTATGCGCGAAGAAGATCTTCAGTGCGTCGCCCTGCCAGTCGCCGATGAACCAGGCGGGGCGCCAGGGCGAGCTGTTCTCCACGACGTCCGGCTTGATCTGGTCGAGCAGTCTTGTGACCGCTTCCGGTTCGTTGAACAGCCAGTAATTGCGGTCGAGGATCAGCGGGGGCGATTTGACCCAATAGATGCGCCCGCCATCCGCGCGATCCTCGATCCGGTCCTCATGGAACGGCGCGATGACGATCAGCTCATGGCCAAGCTCCGCCATGATCCGGACCTTGCGGTCGAGATAGGTGCGGACGCCGCCGCCGGTCGGCGAATAATATTCGTTGACGTCGACGATCCGCACCGGTGTTCAGCTTCCGCTGGGTGAAAAGCCGGACAGGCCCCGCACATATTGCAGCTTGATCGTGATCGGCGTGGTGGTCGCGCCGACCGTGACGATCCCATCGGCCAGCTTGGGCTTGCTGCGCCCCAGCTTGCGGTTGCTGGGCACGCCGGCCCCATCCTTCCAGATGTTGAACTTGTTCGCGCCATCGCGGTCATGGGTCAGGAACAGCGCATAGCGGCCCGGGCGCGGCGCCTTGATGCACAATATGATGTTGCCCGACTTGGGCGTGGGGGCAAAGCTGCGGTGGAACAGCTTCCCTTCCTTCACCAGCACATGGTCGTCGCGCAGATAATCGCCCTCGACTGCGGGGTAGAGTTCCAGCTTGAGCCGCCCGGTGCGGTCCTTGATCCCCTGCACATTGACGCGCAGCGCGGGCACGTCGCCCGCGGCGCACGCGGCGGCATCCTCACCGATCGCGGCCTGCGCCGATGCGGAATTGGGCCATGCGACCGCAGCGATCAGGGCGAGCGAAAGCGGGGCAACGAAACGGGGGATGGTCATAGGTCCTTCCTAAACAAACCAAGCAGGCCGAATCCTGCGATCAGGATAGCATGGAACAGCAAAGTGAGCGCTGCCATGAACGACAGCATCTCGCTCAGCGCGTCACCGCGTCCGATCAGCAAAATGGCAAAGCTGGCAAAGACAATATCCTGGCTGGGGATCAGCGGCAGGCGTGAGACCAGCATGCGCGCTGCGGCCAGCAGGACCCAGGTGCCAAAGCCCACGCCCGGCAGCGCCACGGCCCACGCCACCGCGATCAACAGCGAGTCGACGAGCAGGCGCGCGACATGGATTCCAAATACCTGCCACAGCTCCTTGCGGCCCAGCGAAAAGACCCGGCGCGACAGGAGCAGGAAGGGCAGCGACATGCCCAGCACCACGGCGGCCGAGATCACTCCGGTCTTGAACTGGGCGGGCGTCAGCATCTCCGTCGCCAGCGGCAGCGCGATGGCGACCAGCAGCAACGTGATCGCATTGCCCGCCAGCGCCGACAGGATCGACACGTCCTTCACCGCGCCGAACGGTGCCGCCACCATCTTGGTCCGTTGCCGCGCCCAGGCGTAGAAATAGGCCTCGCCCGAATAGCCGAGCACGACGTCGTTCGCGATCCGCTTGCGGTTGAGCGCGATCATCCCCGACCAGGGGATAGTCCACAGGCGGCGATAGATGATGAAGTCGAAGGTCGGTCCGACCATGTAGCGCAGGACGAAGATCAGGTAGAACAGCCAGCTCGCCGGCGCGGTCCGCGTCAGCCCCGCCAGTCCTTGGTCCAGCAGCTCATGGCCGATCCCGACCACCATCAGGACCGACAGCACCGCACCGAGCCAGGTCGGCCAGCGCCGCCGGATCTTGGCAATGGGCTCGAGCTCGACGAGTTCCGCGACGACCGGTTTGGGCGCGGCTCCGGGAAGCGTATCGGTCGTCAAGGGTTGCGCTCCTGGCGGTTCCACATCAGCCAATCAGGCAACCCCTGCTCATACCCCGTTGAAGGTGTGACATGTCTCGGAAAGGCGGCCGCTATGCAAGTGGGGGGCGCAATGGCCCGAGATTATGGTTTCAACGCGGGGTGATTTGGGCTTTAACAAGGCACGCTGCAAGATGTCCCAACCAAATCACACCGCAACCCATATTCTGAGCTTCGCCCAGACCCTGAAAGGGGGCGGGGTGGAGCGTGCCATGATGCGCATGGCGAACGGCTGGGCCGAGGCGGGGCGGCGCGTGACGCTGGTGATCGGCGATGCGCGCGGCGCGCTGGCGCATGAAATTCCGCCCAATGTCGACGTACGCGAGCTGGGCGACGCGCGGTATCGTGCCATGTTCGGCATCGCCGACATCGTGCGGGAGGTGCGGCCCGACGCGATCTTCTGCCCCGGCAACCATTATACGGCGGCGGCATTCTGGCTGAAGCGCCGATTGGGCAAGGCATGTCCGCCGATGGCGGCGCAGGTGTCCAACACCTTGATCCGCCCCGATCTGCCGCGCGCCGTCGGCCTTGGCTATGGACTGTGGCTGCGCATGCACCCCTCGTTTCTGGATGCCGTGGTGGCAATGACCCCGGCGACCGGGGAAGAAGCGGTGCGGGAGATGGGCATCGATCCGGCGCGCGTCGTGGTTATCCCCAACCCGCCAGCTGTGCCGATCCCCGGCGCGCCGCTGCCGCCGATGCCGGACGGGCGCTTCATCCTCGGCGTCGGGCGGCTGGCCCCGCAGAAGCGCTGGGAGCGGCTGATCGCCGCGATGCCGCGCCTGTCTGACCCCGACGTCAAGCTGCTGATCCTGGGCGAAGGCGAGGAGCGGGGACAGCTCGAACGGCTGGTCGAACATCTCGGTCTGGCCGATCGCGTATCGATGCCCGGCCACGCGCCCGACCCGCTGCCAGTGATCGCCCGCGCCGATGTCGTCGCGTTGACGTCCGAATTCGAAGGCGTGCCGGGGGTGGTGCGCGAAGCGCTCGCCGCCGGCACCCCGATCGTCGCGACCGATTCGAGCGTGGCCATCCATGAACTGATCAACAGCGCCTCGCGCGGCTCGGTCGTCCCGCCGGGCGATCGCGCGCGGCTGGTCGGTGCGCTCAACCACTGGCTGATGCCCGGACGGCAACGGCCCGAACCTTTGGTCGAGGACGGACCGGAACCGATCGCGGCGTATCTCGACCTGTTCGACCGCCTCGTCGCTCAGCGCGGACGGTAACTGAAGCCGATCCATAGCGTGCGCGGGCTCGCGCGTTCGACCACCCCGGTGCCGCTTACGCCGGTTTCGATCCGCGCATCGGTGAGGTTTTCACCACGCGCTTCGATCGCAAAGCCGTTCGCCACCGGCACGCGAATCACCGCGTCGAACGTGAGTGCATCGGCCAGTGCGCGTATGTTGAGATCGTCCTCGAATTGCGCCGCGACATAGCGCGCAGTCGCCGAAACGCTCAGCCGCTCGCCGCTATAGCCTAGATGCGCTGAGACCTGATGCGGCGCAGTCTGCGCGGGACTCCGTCCGTTTAGCGACGCGGCGCTCCCCGACGCCTCGACCCGCGCATCGGTATAGGCCCAGGACGCACCCGCGCGCCACGGCCCGGCCTGCCACGTCAGATCGGCCTCAATCCCGCGCGACTCGATCGCGTCCAGATTCTGCCGCACGCGATACACGCCGCCCGCCGCGACGAACCCGACGCCGGGAAACGTCCCCGGCCCGTTGCCCAGCGTGACGTTGCCGATGGCGTTGTCGAGCCGGTTGAGAAACGCGGTAGTGCGCAGCGTCAGACCGGTGGCAGGGGTCAGGTCGACGCCGACCTCCACCCCGCGCAGCCGCTCTGGCGCAAGCTGCGGGTTCGCCGCCGTCGCATCAGCCCCGGCGCGGAACGGGCGGTAGAGTTCGTTGAGCGTCGGCAAGCGCCAGCCGCTATAGGCCGCGCCACGCAATGCGATGGTGTCGCTGGCGCGCAGTGCTGCCGCCAGCCTTGCGCTGCCCTCCCACCCGGCGCGGTCCGGCGCGCGGCTGTCGGTCAGCGGTGCGCCCCCGCTCAGCAGCGCTTCGAACAGGCGCCCGTCGCGGATCGTCCAGCGATCGGCGCGCCCGCCCGCCGTCAGCGTCAGCGCGCCGCGCTCCAGGCTCAGATCGGCGAACAGTCCGGCGGTGCTGCTCTCGCCCCCCGCCACACGGCGGCGCGTCGGGGCACCCGCGACGAAGCTGTAGAGTTCGTTGGTCCGCCCGCTCACCATGCGCAGATCGCCGCCGGTGCGCAGCGTCCATCCGCTGCCCAGCGGCGGTTCGATCTCGATGCGAAGGCCAGTGCCGGTCGCCGGCACATGCTGGTCTAGCGTCGGGCTCGCCGCGCTGCGCGTCGCATTCACGCTGGCAAAGCCGGTCGCGAAATCGCGGTGCTGGAGCCAGCCGGTCGCCGCCCAGCGCCACGCGCCCGTGCCGATCAGGCGCAGGCTGGCATCCGCGCCACGGCTGTTCACGGGCGTGAAGTCGGTCCCGCGATCGCGCTGGTCGGAAAAGGCCGACAGGTTCGCCTGCAGCTCGATCCCGGCGGTCAGCGGCGCGACCCCGCGCAGCGCGATCCCCGCCTGTTCATAGGGCGCCGCGCGATCCGCCACGCCGCGCTGCCCCTCCACGATCGGAGCGAACCCGTCGCCGCGTGCGAACTGCACCGCCGCCGTCACCTCGCCCGCGCTGAGGCGCGCGCCGCCGGTCGCGACCAGATCGACCGAGTCGCGGCTGCCGTAAAAGCCGGTGAGGGCCATCGGCCCAAGCGTGCGGGCATCGGCGCTGAACAGCTCGACCGTCCCGGCGAGCGCCCCCGCGCCGTGATAGCCGCTGCCCCCGCCACGCGTCACGCGCACCCGCGCCAGCCGCTGTGGCAACGTCGCGGGAAAGGGGACCCAGCCGCCGAACGGATCGGCCTGCGGCACCCCATCGAGCAGCAGCAGCGCCCGGCTCGACGCATTGCCGCCCAGCCCACGCAGGCTGATCCCCTGTGCGGTCGGGTGCGACGAGCGCGAATCGGCGCGGCGGAACTGCGCCACCCCGGCGACATCGCGCAGCACGTCCTCCAGTCGTCCGCTGGCGCTGTCGGTCAGGCGTTCGCGGTCGATCTCGACCGTCGCCAGCGCAGCCTCGCCAGACGGCGCGTCGAGCCCCTGTCCGACGATCACGATCTCCTGCGCGGCGACTGGCAAGGGCAGGGTGAGGAGGAGCAGCGCGGCCGCGCCCCTCATGCCGGCTTGGCCCGCTCGGGGCTGGCGGCGGCAAAGGCCTCGAGCGCGCAGGCGGCGGCATCGGCGGCGAGCAAGGTGGGGAAGGCACCGAGCGGCGTGTCGAACCGCCGCGCATTGTACAGTTGCGGCACCAGCAGCACATCGGCGATTCCCGGCGCGGTTCCGCCCAGAAACGGCCCATCGCCCGCATTCGCCGCCGCCAGCGCTTCGAGCGCGGTCAGCCCCTCGACTATCCAGTGGCGATACCAGTCGCCCTTCGCCGCCTCATCCGCATCGAACCGCGACTCGAGCGCGCGCAGCACGCGGAGATTGTTGAGCGGGTGGATATCGGCCGCGATCACCAGCGCCTGCGCCATCGCATCGGCGCGCGCAATCGGGTCGGCGGGGATCAGCCGCGGCTCGGGATAGGTCGCGTCGAGCCACTCGATGATCGCCAGGCTCTGCGTCAGGATGCGGCCATTGCCAATGTCGAGCGCGGGGACGAAGCCCTGCGGGTTGCGCGCGAGATGTGCGTCGCTGCGCTGGGCACCCTGCACCAGATGCACCTCGTGCCGCTCATACGCCACGCCCTTGAGGTTGAGCGCGATGCGCACGCGATACGCCGCACTCGAGCGGAAATAATCGTACAGAATCACGTCAATTCACCCTGAGTCCCAGTCGCATCATCCGCGCCATAGCCGGCTTCGATCGCCTGTTCCGACCGCCGCTCCAGCGCCACCTTGATCATCGCCACGATCGGATCGGCGAGCGCGAGGCCGAGAAAGCCGAACAAGGTGCTCATCAGTATTTGCGACGACACCGTCAGCGCCGGCGGCATGTCGACCGTGCGTTTGGCGACCAGTGGCAGCAGCACATAGCCGTCGAACGTCTGCACACCGAAATAGATCGCGATCGCCCACAGCCCCTCGCTCTGCCCTGCGCTGAAGCCGACCGCGACCATCAGCACGCCCGAGATGAACGCTCCGATATTGGGGATGAAGGCGAGCATGCCGGTGAGGATGCCGAGCAGCAGCGCCATCGGCACGCCCGCGATCGACAGCAGGATCCAGGTGACGATCCCCTCGAACACCATGCCCAACAGCCGCCCGGCGAGGAGCACGCGCATCGTCCGCGCCATCCGTGCCAGCGTGATCGCGAACTGGTCGCGCGACGCCATCGGCACCATCCATTGCATCCCGCGCTCATAGATGCGCGGCTCCATCGCCACGAACAGGCCGATGACGAGGATGAGGAAGAAGCTGCCGATCGCCCCGATTGCGCCGCCGATGAAGGACGTCAGCCGTCCGACCGATCCCAGCGCTTCCTTGGCCAGCCCGCTCAGGTCGGACGCTTGCGGCATCAGGCCCAAGTCGCTCAGCCATCCGCTGATCCGCATCGCCTGCGTCTCCAGCGTGATGCGCAGCTGTTCGGCCTGCGCGACGATCTCGACCCCGGTCAGGTAGATGACGCCGCCGATGAAGGCGATGACGCCGATCACCACGATGGTCAGAGCGAGGCCACGCGGGATCGGCACCGCGCGCCGGATCAGCCGCGTCCCGCCGTCCAGCATCGACGCGACCACCAGCCCGGCAAAGATCAGCAGCAGCGGCTGGATCAGCAATACGACCAGCGCGGCGGCGGCGGCGAGGCCGAACCACACCGATGCGCGGCGCATCTCCGCGCGCATCACCGGATCGCGCATCTCGTTCGGGCCGGGCGTCTGGGTGACCCTCACATCCTCGTCGGCGGCGCTCGCCATCGCGTTAGGTTGCCGGTCGGTCGGGATGCAGCGACGTGCCCGCCCGTCCGGACCGGAACGATCCGAACCAGCTGAGCGGGTTCCAGCTGGCGCTGCCGTCGAGGCTAAAGGTGATGAAC
>NZ_LSJM01000300.1 GCF_001557215.1 Sphingomonas sp. CCH9-E2
GGTCGGTATCCCCGCCGATCAGGCGCTGCGGCTCGCGCTGGCAACGGTCGAGGGCGGGGCGCTGCTCGCCGCCCGGTCCAGCGACAGCCCCGCGACGCTCGCCGACAAAGTCGCCAGCCCCGGCGGTTCGACGCACAAGGGGCTCGACGTGCTCGACGCCGAGGCCGCGCTGGTCAAGTTGCTCACCGCCACGCTCGAAGCGTCGGAGCGCCGCAACGCCGAGATGGCCGCCGCCGCGCGCAGTTAAGGCGGAACGTCCAACCTGCTGAAAACGTTGTCGCGCCAGTATTCAATCCACGGAGGCGATGATGGCGACCAAGACGCAGAGCAGATCGACCCAAGCAGATAATCAGACCCGCGACAGCAAGGGCCGGTTCAAGGACGAAGGCGGCTGGGGCGGGAGCTTCGGCGCGATTGCCGGCGCTACCGCGGCAGGGGCGGCACTGGGCGTGCTGGCCATGCTCGGCCGCAAGGCGGCGGTGCAGTCGCCGACGTTGCTGGCGGGCGACTGGATGGACGGCCTCATCGCCGAGCATCAGGCGGTGCTCAAGCTGCTCGACGCGATCGAAGCGACCGACGACAGCGCCACCGCGCGGCGAACCATGATGCTGACCCAGCTCAAGCACGCGCTGGCCAAGCATGCGATCGAGGAAGAGAATGTCATCTACCCCGCGCTGCGCGAGGCAGGGAAGGTCGCCGAAGCCGATGAGCTCAACAGCGAGCACGGCTATGTGAAGCAGCATTTGTACGAGCTGGACAATATGCCCGCCGCCAGCCCGCAATTCCTCGCCACGATCCGCAAGCTGCGCGGCGAGCTGGAAGAGCATATGAAGGATGAGGAGGAGCGGCTGTTCCCGGAACTGCGCGCGAGCCTGTCGGACGAGAAGAACGCCGTACTGACCAAGGCAATGAACCGCGAAGGGTTCAAGGTGGCGTGACCCTAACGCCCCAGATCTGACACCCGCTTGCGCTCGTCGGCGGGGATCAGCCCTTCGAGCACGGCCCAGAACCCCCCGACCGCCGCCTGTCCCGCCGAGGAATAGGCGGCGGTCATTTTTTCGCGCAGCGCGTCGAACAGCTCCGCCTCCAGCTGCGTCCCCGCCGGGGTCAGGCGGAGCAACCGCTGCCGCCGATCCTCGCGCCCCGGCCGCGTCTCGATCAGCGCGCGTTCGGTCAGGTCGGTCAGCACCCGGCCCAGCGATTGCTTGGTGATCGCAAGCAGCGTGATCAGTTCCCCCACGGTGATATCCGGCTGACGCGCAACGAAGTAGAGCGCCCGATGGTGCGCGCGTCCCAGACCCTGCGCCGCCAGCCCCTCATCGATCGAGCGGGTCAGGTTACTGTAGCCAAAGTACAGCAATTCCACGCCCCGCCGGATTTCGGCCTCGCGAAGAAATAGTGGGGACGCAGTTGGGACAGCCATGTTGACCTGTTTTGCCATCGGGCTTAGGCCTGCGCAACGATCAATTCAGGAGAGTGAAGTGAGCAGCCTGACGTTTCAGATCGAGGCCAACCCGGCTCCCGTCGAGGCGAACGAGCGCACCCGCCTGCTCGCCGACCCCGGTTTCGGCAAGCTGTTCACCGATCACATGGCGATGATCCGCTGGTCGGACACGCAGGGCTGGCATGACGCGAAGATCACCGCGCGCGGCCCGCTGATGCTCGATCCGGCCACTGCCGTACTGCATTATGCGCAGGAGATTTTCGAGGGGCTGAAGGCCTATCGTCTGAGCGATGGCGGCACCGCACTGTTCCGGCCAGAGGAGAATGCCCGGCGCTTTCGCGAGTCCGCGCGGCGCATGGCGATGCCGGAGCTGCCCGATGACCTGTTCATCGGATCGCTCGAAGCATTGGTCGCCGCCGATCGCGACTGGATCCCCAGCCTTGAGGGCGGGTCGCTGTACCTCCGCCCGTTCATGTTCGCGAGCGAGGTGTTCCTGGGCGTGAAGCCGGCGAGCGAATATCTCTACCTCGTCATCGCCTCGCCCGCCGGAGCCTATTTCAAAGGCGGGGCCAAGGCGGTGACGATCTGGGTGTCCGACCATTATACCCGCGCCGCACCGGGCGGTACGGGGGCAGCCAAGTGCGGCGGCAACTATGCGTCGAGTCTCGTCGCGCAGGCCGAGGCGATCAAGGAGGGCTGTGACCAGGTCGTGTTCCTCGACGCGGCCGAGCGCCGCTGGGTCGAGGAGCTGGGCGGCATGAACCTGTTCTTCGTGTTCGACGATGGCAGCATGGTCACCCCGCCGCTGACCGGCACGATCCTGCCCGGCATCACGCGGGAATCGATCATCGCGCTGGCCCGTGAGCAGGGAATCACCGTGCGCGAAGAAGCCTATGCGATCGACCAGTGGGAGGCCGATGCGAACAGCGGCCGGCTGGTCGAGACCTTCGCCTGTGGCACAGCAGCGGTGGTGACGCCGGTCGGTCAGGTGAAAAGCCGCACCGGCGGGTTCACCATCGGCGGCGGCGGTCCGGGACAGGTGACCGAAGCGCTCAAGACGCGCCTGACTGCGATCCAGCGCGGTGAAGCGCCGGACCCGCATGGCTGGGTGCATCGGTTTGCCTGATAGCTGCGGCACCAGCCCGCTCCCCCGCCCAGCCACCCATCGATCGACCCTATGGGTGGCCGGGCGGGGGAGCGGGCTGGTGCCGGGTTTAAACGACTCTAAACCCTCTTTTCACACGCGGCGCGGCGCTCTAAGGGCGTCGCTTCCGCACGATGTTGGGGCGTAGCCAAGCGGTAAGGCAGCGGTTTTTGGTACCGCCATGCGCTGGTTCGAATCCAGCCGCCCCAGCCAACCAAATCTTCAGATCGCGCCCGCCTTCAGCTGCTTGACTGCATGGTCGGCGGCGCGCGCCGTGAGCGCCATGAAGGTCAGCGACGGGTTGACGCACGACACCGACGCCATCTGCGCGCCATCGGTGACGAACAGGTTCGCCGCGTCATGCGCCTGGCTCCATTTGTTGAGCACCGCCTCTCGCGGGTCATGCCCCATGCGTGCGCCGCCCATCTCGTGGATCGCGTCGCCCGGCACATGCTCACCGCGCCAGCTGTGCACGTTGAGCATGCCCGCCGCCTTGAGCATCTTCTCGCCCTCGGTCCGCGCATCGTCCATCATGCGGATCTCATTGTCGCGGAAGCGCACGTCGAAGCGCATCAGCGGGACGCCGAACCGGTCGACCTTGTCGGCATGGAGGCTGACGCGGTTATCCTCATAGGGCAGGCACTCGCCGAACGCCCCCATTGCGAATTTCCACGGGCCATAGTCGCGCATTCCCTGCTTCATCGACGCACCGAAGCCCTTGGGCGGGGCCGGCTCGCGCCGCGCGCTGCCCTGGTAGCCATAGCCGCGGCGGAAGCCCACGCCTTCGTCCCCACCGACATTGCGGAAGCGCGGGATGTAGACGCCGCCGGGACGACGGCCATATTCGATGAACTCGCTGAACCCCGGAATCTCGCCCCCGACACCGACGCGGAAGATATGGTCCATCACATAGCGGCCCAGCGTCCCGCTGCTGTCGAAATGGCTCTTCCCGCTGCCCGGTGCGCGCGAGTTCATCAGGATCTGGGTCGATGCCATCGCCGAGGCGCACAGGAACACCATCCGCGCCGGAATGATCTCGACCTGCTTGGTCTTGGCATCGACCACGCGGACACCCGTCACGCGGCGGCGCGGCGCGTCATATTCGAGGCTGGTGACCACCGAATCCGGGCGCAGCGTCAGCCGTCCGGTCGCGCGGGCCAGCGGCAAGGTCACCGCCTGGGTCGAGAAATAGGCGCCGAACGAGCAACCGCGTCCGCACTGATTGCGAAACTGGCATTTGCTGCGCCCCTGGTCGGGCTTGTCCTCGGTCATGTTGGACAGGCGCGACGGGATCAGCTTGCGCCCGGGCGAGGTCGCTTCCAGCCGTTCCTTGAGCCATTTCTCCGCAACGTTCATCTGCATCGGCGGCTGGAACAGGCTGTCGGGGAGTTGCGGCAGATTCTCGCGCGATCCGGATACGCCGACAACCTTTTCGACATAGTCATACCAGGGCGCGAGATCGTCATAGCGGATCGGCCAGTCGATCCCGACATTCTCCTTCTTGTTCGCCTCGAAATCCTCCGGGCTCCAACGGAAGCTCCAGCGGCCCCAGATCAGCGACTTGCCGCCGACCGCACCGGGACGGATCCAGAAGAATTTGTCACCCTCGCCATAGGCATAGGGGTTGAGCCGGTCGTTATTGTAGAATTTCTGGCTCGAGGGCGCGATATAGCCGTTCTTCGCGATAAAATAATCGCTGTCGATCAACGGCTTGGGCATGATGTCGCGCGCCGGGATCTCGAACGGCGCCTTGCCGTCATAGTCATAGTCCTGACCATGTTCGACCATCACCCCGCGGTCGAGCATCAGGACGCGCAGCCCCTTTTCGGTCAGTTCCTTCGCCGCCCATCCGCCGCTCACCCCTGAGCCGATGACGATCGCATCGAACATGTCGGCCATGCCGATCCCCCCTCAATCCGGTTACGCGCCGATTCGGCGCAAATGGTCGAAACTCGCCTTGATGTCGGGCAGATAGGGCGCGGGCGCCTGATCATTTTCGACATAGAGATGCTGGACGCCGGCCTGCTTATTGAGCGTGAAGAGGTCGGCGAAATCGATCACGCCGGCGCCTACGCTGACCATGCGGCCATCGGCGGCGCGGTCCTTGACGTGATAGGCATAGATGCGGCCGGGCAGGCGCTTGATCACCGCCTTCACGTCCTCGCCCGCAGCGACGGCCCAGAACAGGTCGAGCTCGATCCTGACCAAGGCCGGGTCGCTCTCCGCCACCAGCAGGTCGAACAGACTGCGGCCGTCAGGGGCCTTCACGGTGAATTCGAAATCGTGATTGTGATAGGCAAAGCCGAGCCCGGCCTGTTTGAGCTGCCCCGCCCAGCGGTTGAAGTCGCCGATCGCGCGCTGAAACACCTGCGGGTCGCGCATCGGCGGGGTCAGCCACGGGAGGACGATCGTGTCGGCACCCAGCGTCTTCGCCATCTTGATCACGGCACCGAGATCGGCTGCCAGCGCCTCATAGCCGACATGGATCGACGGGCATTTCAGGCCGAGCCGATCCATCGCCTTGCGCAGCGCGGCATGGTCCATCTTGTCATAGCCGCCGCCGCCATATTCGACCTCGCGATAGCCGATCGCCGCGACCTTCTCGAGCGTCCCGATCGGGTCGGGGGCAAACAGTTCGCGCAGGGTGTAGAGCTGCAGGCCGATCGGCCGCGCCGTCGCGCGCGCCATCAGCGGCGCGGCGGCGAGGCTGGTCGCAAGCGCGGCGCCACCCGCCAGTAATTGGCGTCGGTCGATCATCATGACGAAAACACCTTCGTGCCGGGGGAATAGCGGTAGGCACCGTCATACCGCCCCGGCACCGGCAGATAGTCGCGCTCCTGCGTGATGCCGATTTCCGAAGTGAAGTATCCGGTGATGACGAGCTGGCGAAAGGCGGTGAAGAAGGTCAGGCCGCCGGGGATCTTGTCCTCCATCGCCAGCGTGATCAGCGCGTCCTGTTGTTCGGCGGTGGCGTTGACGGCGGCAATCTGGAAATCGGCCTGGCTGCGCGCAGCGATCGCATCGAGTCCGGCGAGGATCGGCTTGCGCTCGTCCGGCATCGCCCAATCGGCGAGCATCTTTTCGATGAACTCCGGCACGCCGGCGGCAATCGCGCCCGGGGTGTCGGTGGTCGGCATGATGCGCTCGCTAAGCGCGGTCATCAGTGCGCGCTGCTCCGCAGTGAACACCGGGGCGCTCGGCGGGCCATCGCTGATCGGGGTCATCTGCGCCGATGCTGCGCGCGCGATCGGCGCGAACAGCGCAGTGCCGAACATCGCCGCGATCCCGGCGAGTGCGTCGCGTCGGTCCAGTCTCATTTCTGCTCCCCGTGATGGTCGTGGCTCGCCGCAGCTTCGGGAAGCGGGCGCACCCAGATGTTGCGGAACGATACCGGCGAATTGTGATCCTGAAGCTGGATGGGCGCGGCGTCGCCATGCGCCTGATACTTGGCGACCTGTCGCCACACCGTCGTGCCACGCCAGGGTTGGCGGTTCTGCACCAGCACGCCGTTCAGGAAGGCGGTGATATATGCCGGGCGCAGCAGCTTCCCGTCCGCGGCGAAGCGCGGGCGTTCGAACACGATGTCATAGCTCTGCCACTCGCCGGGCGCGCGCGACGGGTTCACCAGCGGCGGCGTGCTGCCATAGATCGCGCCGACCGTGCCATCGGCATAGGTTGGGTTGTTATAGCCGTCGAGGATCTGGATTTCGTAGCGCTGCATGAACCAGATGCCGCTGTTGCCGCGATCCTGCGAGCTTTTCTCGGGCGGGTTCGGCGAGCGGAATTCGAGGTGCAGCTGGACGTCGCCGAAGCTCACCTTGCTGATCAGCGCATTCTCGCCCCCGCCGCCGGTGCGGGGACGTGACGTGACGGCACCATCGGCAACCGTCCACGGCGTGTGCTGCGGCTGCCACGCGTCGAGCGATGTGCCGGCGAACAGCACGATCGCGTCCGACGGCGCGCCGCCGGGCTGGGCGGCGGGAGTTACGACGGTGGGATGCGGACGATCCGCGTCATGCACCTTCCAGTTGGTGCCGGGGATCACCGGCGTATCGCGAAAGCCGGGCTTTTCCTGCGCCGGGGCCGAACCGCTCGCCGCAGCCAATGCCAGCGCCGATATGGGCAGAGTCAGTTTCACGCGCTTCCCCTTCATGCCGCGTCGATCGCGCGATAGGCGGCGAGCAGGCGCTCCTCGCCCGCGCGGCCTTCGACCGAATTGCCGTGTTCCATGCCGATCACCCCGGCAAAGCGCTTCGCACGCAGCCAGCGGACGATGTTGGCATAGTTGATCTCGCCCGTGCCCGGCTCCTTGCGGCCCGGATTGTCACCGAACTGGAGATAGGCGATCTCGCTCCAGCAGCTGTCCAGCGTGCGGACCAGATGCCCCGCCTGAATCTGTTCGTGATAGAGATCGGCGAGGATCTTCACCGCCGGACTGTCGACGCCGCGCGCCACCGCATAGCCCTGTGGCACGGTCTGCAGGAACACGCCGGGATGATCGACGAGCGTGTTGAGCGGCTCCATCACCATCACGAGCCCATGCGGCGCGACGATGTCGGCGGCGCGGCGCATCGTGTCGATCACCCGACCGGTCTGGATGTCGATCGGCACACGACGGTCGAGAAAGCCGGGGACCACGGTCATCCACTTGGCATTGAGGCGCTTGGCGACGTCGATCGACGCGCGGATATCGGCGAGGAAAGCGGTGCGGTCGCCATCGTCATTCGCGCCGAGCACCGGCCGCGACTGCGCCCATTTGGGCATCGACGCGACGAACACACCCATCGTCATCCCGCGTTGCTGCAGCGCGCGCGCTATCGCGACCTGCTCTTCGACCGGCCGACCGGCGGCTTCATTGTCCTCCCAGGCGGTGAAGCCCTGATCGGCGGCAAACGCGATCTGTTCAAGCCGGTGGCCCCGGCTCGCAAAACTGCCCTCATGCGGCGCGAAGCCGAGCGAGAAGCGCGACGCGTTCGATTGTCTCGCGACGCTCGGCATTGCCGCCGCGCCCGCCACGGCGGCACCGGCGGCAAGGAGGAAGCGCCGCG
>NZ_LSJM01000301.1 GCF_001557215.1 Sphingomonas sp. CCH9-E2
GCGGGAGGGGAGAAGAAGAACCTTAAGCACCGGCCTCCGCCGGCTCTTCGAGGCTGTAGCCCAGGCCACGGATGGTGGTGATGACGTCCGCGCCGAGCTTCTTGCGGATGCGGGTCACGAACACCTCGATCGTGTTCGAATCGCGGTCGAAATCCTGGTCGTAGATATGTTCGATCAGCTCGGTGCGGCTGACCACCTTGCCCTTGTGGTGGAGCAGATAGGACAGGAGCTTATATTCCTGTGCGGTCAGCTTCACCGGCTCGCCCGCCTTGGTCACCTTGCCGCTGCGCGTGTCGAGGCGGATGTCGCCCGCGATCAGTTCGGCGCTGGCATTGCCCGATGCGCGGCGGATGAGGGCGCGCAGGCGGGCGATCAGCTCTTCCGACTGGAACGGCTTGGCGACATAGTCGTCGGCGCCCGCGTCGAGGCCGGCGACCTTGTCCGACCAGCTGTCGCGCGCGGTGAGCACCAGCACCGGGGTGGTCTTGCCCTCCCGCCGCCAGCGGTCGAGCACCGTCAGCCCGTCAATCTCGGGCAGACCGAGGTCGAGGACGATCGCGTCATAGGCCTCGGTCGAGCCGAGATAATGACCTTCCTCGCCATCGCTCGCGGTATCGACGGCATAGCCCGCGCCTTCGAGCGTGGACTGAAGCTGGTTGCGGAGATTGGGTTCGTCCTCGACGATCAGAACGCGCATCGGTGTTTCCCTCTTTGTCGCCGGGTCAGCCGCCCGACCGGCTCATCACCTGACCGGTGCGGCCGTCGACATCGATCCAGATGACGTTTCCATTGCGCAGGAACTTCAGCGTGTAAATGCCGGTTCCTGAATCGAAGTCGAAGCCGAGATAGCGGGCGCCCTGACGCTCCATCTGCGGCACCACCCGCGCCTCGATCGCGCGGAGCGGGAGCAGACGGCCCTGGAGGCGGCCTTCGCGCGCAGCCTCCTGGTCGCTGCGCCGATCTTGCGGCACAGCGTGAACCGGGGCAGCGGCGGCGAGACACGCGCCGAGACAAAGGACACCAAACATCTTCATGACGGGGATGGCATAGCCCCGCCGCGTTGAACAGCCCGTGAATGCGGCGGAAAGGTGGCTGTCAGGAACGGGCGGCCCGACAATGCTTGCCCGATGGCGCGCGCGGCCCTACCTGCCCCCGCCATGGCTGCCCCCGTCCTCTCCTATGAAAAGCTCGGCCTGATCCAGGGATCGGGCTGGTTGTTCCGCGACCTCGACATCCAAATCGGTGCGCGCGACCGGCTGGCGCTGATCGGGCGCAACGGCGCGGGCAAGACGACCCTGCTCAAGCTGATCGCCGGGCAAGTCGATGCCGACGAGGGCCGCCGGACGATCCAGCCGGGCACGCGTGTCGTGATGCTGGAGCAGGAGCCGCGCATGGCCGGCTGCGTCACGCTGATGGATTATGTCCTGTCGGGCGACGACGCGCCCGCGCGGCACGAGGCGGAGGCGATTGCCGACCAGCTGGGCATCGACCTGTCGCGCAAGGCGGCGACCGCGTCGGGCGGCGAGCGGCGGCGCGCGGCGATCGCGCGCGCGCTCGCCATGGACCCCGACGTGCTGCTGCTCGACGAGCCGACCAACCATCTCGACATCCATGCGATCGAATGGCTGGAAGAGTGGCTGACGCGCTATCGCGGCGCGTTTGTCGTGATCAGCCATGACCGTACTTTTCTGACCCGGCTGACGCGGCAGACGCTGTGGCTCGACCGCGGGTCGATGCGGCGCGCAGAAGTCGGCTTTGGCGGGTTCGAGGCATGGACCGACCAGGTCTATGCCGAGGAGCAGCGCGCGGCGGAGAAGCTCGACGCCAAGCTGAAGCTGGAGGAGCATTGGCTCCAGCGCGGGGTGACAGGGCGGCGGCGGCGCAACCAGGGGCGACTGACCAAGCTGCTGGAGATGCGGGCCGAGCGCGCGGCAATGACCGGGCCGCAGGGCGCGGCCAACCTGACCACCGCGGCGGACGATTCGAAGACCAAGGTGGTGATCGACGCCAAGCACGCGTCAAAAAGCTACGGCGACCGCACGATCATCCGCGACCTGACGCTGCGCATCACGCGCAAGGACCGGATCGGCATCGTCGGCAAGAATGGCGCGGGCAAGTCGACCCTGCTCAAGCTGCTGACCGGCGAGATCGAACCCGATAGCGGGACGGTGACGCGCGCCAAGACCATCGATCCGGTGATCATCGACCAGCAGCGGAGCCGGATGCAACCCGACAAGACGGTGCGCGAAGTCGTCGCCGATGGCGGCGAGTGGGTCGATGTGCTGGGCGTGCGCAAGCATATCCATGGTTACCTCAAGGAGTTCCTGTTCGCGCCCGAGATGGTCGAGGCGAAGGTCGGGACGCTGTCGGGCGGCGAGCGCTCGCGCCTGTTGCTGGCGCGCGAGTTTGCGCGGCCGTCGAACCTGATGGTGCTGGACGAGCCGACCAACGACCTCGACCTCGAAACGCTCGACCTGCTGCAGGAAGTGATCGCAGATTATGACGGCACAGTGCTGATCGTCAGCCATGACCGCGACTTTCTGGATCGCACCGTGACGATGACGATCGGGCTCGACGGGTCGGGCACGGTCGACATGGTGGTCGGCGGCTATGCCGACTGGGAAGCCAAGCGCAAGGTGCGGACCGAGGCGAAGAAGGTGACGGCCAAGGTCGCGCCGGTCGCGGAAACGCCCAAGGCGCGGACCAAGCTGAGCTACAAGGACCAGCGCGATTATGACCTGCTGCCCAAGCGGATCGAGGAACTGGACGCGGCCATCGCCCGCGACGAAGCGGCGCTGGCCGATCCGGAGCTGTATTCCAAGAACCCGAAGAAGTTTGACGCGCTGATGGCGGCGATCGCCAAGGCGCGCGACGAGAAGGACGCGGCGGAATTGCGCTGGCTGGAGCTGGCGGAGATGGCCGAGGGTTTGGGGTAGGTTTAAAGCCCCTCCCCTTCAGGGGAGGGGCTATTCAGCCGGCACCACCACGTCGATCGCGCGTTCGGCCACGCGCACCGTCACAGGCACGCGCGCGAGCACTTCGCCGTCGATCGAGATGCTGCGGCGGGGACGGGCGTCGAGCTTCAGCTCGGTGCCGCGAAACTCCTCGACCAGTTTCTCGCGGCCGCGCAGGCGGAAGAAGCGCAGATACCAGTCCCACGCCAGCCGCCAGCGATTGCGGCCGGTGACGACCTGAATCAGCATTTCGCCGCTTTCGACGCTGGCCTCGTCGCTCATCACCACGCCACCATGGAATTTGCCGTTGAGGATGCGCACCTCGCTCGCCCACATGCGGTGCGGGCCGCGCGCGTCAGTGACGGTGACGCGGAATGGGCGGAAGCGCGCGAAGCACCACAGCGCCCAGGCGAGATAGCCGACGCGTCCCGCATATTTCTTGAGGTTATGCGGCACCGTCTTTCCGATCATCGGCGACAACCCCATCGCGGCGGCGTTGGCGAAATAGTCCCCGTCGATCATGCCGAGATCGACGCGGCGGCGCTTGCCGGTCGCAATCGCATGAATCGCGCCGTCGAGGTCGAGCGGGATGCCGAGGGTGCGCGCGAAGCTGTTGGCGGTGCCGAGCGGGAGGACGGCGAACACGACATCCTTACCGACGACGTCATCGACCACGCCCGACAGCGACCCGTCGCCGCCGCCGACGATCACCATCGGCGCGCCGCTGTGGATCGCGTCGCGGACGGTGTCGTCGAGCAGGTCGGGGTCCTTCACCGGATGCGCGGCGATCAGGCGGATGCCGGCTGCCGCGATCTTTTGCCGCGCAGACTCGAACAGCGCTTCGCCGCGCCGTGACTTGGCGTTGACGATCAGCACGGCTTCGCGCGGGACAGGCAGGGTCGTTGTCATCGCGCAATAACAGCGTGGAGGCTGGGAAGGTCCGTCGTGCGATCAGTAAAGCAGCGCACGTTCGTCGATTTCCCGAAAGACCGGCAGGTCGAGCGTGGCAATATCGGCCCAGCCGACATGGACGACATCTTCGAAATACCAGCGGTCATGGTCGCCATCCGATTTGGAGTTGCAGCGCAACGTCACGCGCTGGCCGAAGGGCAGGCGCACGATCCACTGGTCGAGATTGGGGCGATATGGGGTGTGGTTGGCGACGTTGAAGCGCAGCCAGAGATGATCGCTGCCCTCCATCCGCGTGGCGAGCGGGACGCGGCCGTCCTCGATCTCACCCAATGCGCCATAGCTGGTGACGGGGACGAAGCCGTCGCGCGCGCGATACTCGATCCGCTGGTACCAGCCCTGTTCGCTTGCGTGCGGGGGATCGAACGGGACTTCGCGGGGCAGGGCGTTGCGCACCGCTGACCAGGGCATGCCGCGCGCCGCCTTGTCCCAATGGATATGGACATGCTGGATCGCGAGCTGTCCTCTCACAGGCGCTTGCCGTGCCTCCCGGCGAGATCGACGACATATTGCCAGGCGACGCGGCCCGAGCGGCTGCCGCGCCGCGTTGCCCAGTTGATCGCCTCCGCCGCGTCGAACGGCAGGCCGTGGTCCGCGGCATAGGTCTGAACGATCGCGACATAGGTGTCCTGATCGATCGCGTGGAAGCCGAGGCTGAGCCCGAAACGGTCGGCGAGCGCGAGGCTGTCGTCGATACTGTCCCGCGGGTTGATCGCGCTCGCCTGTTCCTCGAGGTTGCGGGGGATCAGGTGGCGGCGGTTCGAGGTGACGAACAGGCGGGTATTGGCCGGGCGCGCTTCCGCTCCGCCTTCGAGCAGCGAGCGGAGCGCGCGGCCGTCGGAGGCGGCGTCGAAACCGAGATCGTCGAGGAACACGACGAACGCGCGCGGCGCTTCGGCAAGGAGCGCGAACAGGGTGGGGAGGGTGTCGAGCGCGTCGGCCTGTGCCTCGACCAGCGCGACAGCTCCGCCTTTGGCCTGAACCGCGGCGACGGCGGCCTTGCTCAGCGCAGATTTGCCGGTGCCGCGCGCCCCCCACAGCAATGCGTCATGCGCGGGAAGCCCGGCCGCTAGGCGGCGGACATTTTCGACCAGCGTGGCTTTCTGGGCGTCGATCCCGACCAGTTCGGCCAGCGGGAGCGGGGCGAAGGCGCGGGCGGGCTGGAGATATCCTCGATGCCAGACATAAGCGGGATGCGCGGTCAGGTCGGGCGCGGGCGGCGGTGGCGGCGCGAGCCGTTCAAGCGCGGCGGCGATGCGGTCCAGCGGGTCGGTCATCGGCCCGAGGGCTAGGGGGTGAGGCGGGGGAAGGCAATCTGTATTCCTCCCCTGAGCTTGTCTCAGGGG
>NZ_LSJM01000302.1 GCF_001557215.1 Sphingomonas sp. CCH9-E2
GGCCCTGTGCCGGGGTCCACCCCACCCCAAGCGCAGCGCTCCAACCTCAAGCCCCGCGCCCGCCTCCCGGCGCCCCCCGGTACGAGGTCGGAGGGGCCATGGCGAGAGCGGGGTGGAACGCTGCGACAAGCCCTGTAGAGTGAGGAGATGGGACTAAAGGTCTATTTGCCGCTCGCGGCGATCACATTCTTGGCCGCGACGACGGGGTCGGACGTTGTTGCGAGAACGTCGATCACGGGCGAAGCCTTCGACGTTGCCCTGCGCGACCATCTCTATTGGGCGGGCGTACAGTTCGTCGGCACGATCCTGTTGTTTGCACCGTTTTTCGCGGTCGCATTTGTGTGCTCACGCGTCGAAAAGCGGGCGCGTAGCCGTAGCGCGGCTCTGATCTTCGGCCTCGCGATGGTGACGCTGCTCTACTTCTACTTCTATGGCTACCAAGGGGCGCAACACGCCGTTCTGGAGCAGAAGTGGACAGCTGCCGCTCTATCTGTTGGCCTGCTTCCCTTCTTCGTGGGATTTCCAACCATTTTCGGCGTCTTGGTGGCGGGAGCAGTTGCCGCAAAGTTCGACCGTCGAACGTCTGATTAGAGGGCGTCGCTGCGGCCAGCAGCTATTTTCTGAAGACCTGCGCCCCTCACCCCGCCCGCAACAATCCCACCGCCGCATCCCGCTCGAACAAATACAACGCCACCCGCGCCGCCTGCCCGCGCTCCCCGTCCAGCCCGCCGTCGCGATCGACCAGCAACCGTGCGTCGTCGGTCGCCGCCGCGATCAGCTCGGCGAACTTCTCGGGCGGGGCGAGCCGGAACGTCTGCTCCCCCGATTGCCGCGTCCCCAGCATCTCGCCCGCACCACGCAGCCGAAGGTCCTCCTCGGCAATGCGAAACCCGTCATTGGTTTCACGCATCAGCGCCAGCCGCGCGCGCGACGTTTCGCTCAACGTCCCCCCGCGCAGCAGCACGCACACCGACCGCCCCCCGCCGCGCCCGACGCGCCCGCGCAACTGGTGCAGCTGCGCCAGCCCGAACCGGTCCGCCGCCTCGATCACGATCAGCGTCGCGTTGGGCACATCGACCCCCACTTCGATCACCGTCGTCGCAACCAGCACGCCCAGCTCCCCGCTGGCAAAGCGCGCCATCACCGCGTCCTTCTCCGGCCCCTTCATGCGGCCATGGACCAGGCCCACCCGCTCGCCGAACCGCGCGCGCAACGCCTCCGCCCGCGCTTCGGCGGCGGCAAGGTCGGTCTTCTCGCTCTCCTCGACCAGCGGGCACACCCAATAGGCCTGCCCCCCGCCCGACAGATGCCGGGCAAGGCCGTTGACGACCTCCTCGATCCGCTCCTCGCTGATCACGCTCGTCTCGATCGGCATCCGCCCCGGCGGCATCTCGTCGAGCTTGCTCACATCCATCTCGCCATGTGTCGCCAGCTGCAACGTGCGCGGGATCGGCGTCGCGGTCATCACCAATAGATGCGGCGCGGTCTTCGCCTTGGCCTGCAGCATCATCCGCTCGGCCACGCCAAAGCGATGCTGCTCGTCCACCACGACCAGCCCCAGGTCGCGATACTCCACCCCCTGCTGAAAGATCGCATGCGTGCCGATCAATATGTCGATCGACCCATCCGCGACCCCCATCAACGTCGCCTCGCGCGCCCGCCCCTTGTCGCGCCCGGTCAGGATCGCGATCTCGACGCCAAGGCCAGCGAACAGCTTGCGCAGCGTCTCATAATGTTGCCGCGCCAGGATCTCGGTCGGCGCCAGCATCGCCCCCTGCGCCCCCGCCTCGACCGCGATCAGCAGCGCCATCGCCGCCACCAGCGTCTTGCCCGCGCCGACATCGCCCTGCAGCAGCCGCAGCATCGGGCGCGGCTGCGCCATATCGCCCTCGATCTCCCGGATCGTCCGCGCCTGCGCGCCGGTCGGCGTGTAGGGCAGGTCCAGCGCATCGCGCAGCCGCCCGTCGCCGGCCAGCGCCCGCCCCTTCTTCGCCCGCGCCGCGCCGCGCACCAGCATCAGCGCCAGTTGGTTGGCGAACACCTCGTCATAGGCCAGCCGGTCGCGCGCCTTGGCATCCGCCGGATCGGCATGGATCGCGGCGAGTGCGCTGCGCCAGTCGGGCCAGCCCTTGCGCGCCTTTAAACTCGGCTCGATCCATTCGGGCAGCTCGGGCGCGCGCGCCACCGCCTGCGCCGCAAAATCCGCCAGCCGCTTCGACGTCATCCCCTCCGACAGCGGATAGATCGCCTCGCGCCCGCCCGGCCGCGGTTCGGTGATCGCGGCGATCTCGGGATGCACGATCTGCAGTTCCTGGCCGTACTGGTCGAGCCGCCCCGACACCCATTTGGCCTCGTTCAGCGGCAGCTGCTTTTTCGCCCAGCCGCTATTCCCGCCAAAGAACACCAACGTCACATAATTGCCGCGCGCATCGGTCGCCTCGACCCGCGCCGGCGCCCGCGCGCTCCCGCTCATGCGATAATTCACCGGGGTCAGCTTGATCGCGATCGTCCGCCCGACATCGGCCTGATCCAGCTCCTCGCGCGGCAGCCGGTCGATATATCCGCTCGGCAGATGGAACGCGACATCCACCACCCGCGCCAGCCCCAGCCGCTCCAGCGGCTTGGCCAGTTGCGGTCCCACGCCTTTCAGCGCGGTGACTTCGGCGAAGAGTGGGTTGAGGATGTCGGGTCGCATGTTTATCTGCCTCCCTACACCCAGCCGACTGCGCACAAAAGCGCCGTCGGCCAATCTGCGTTGGACGAAGATGGATCTGGAAACCCGCCTCAAACGCCTCCGCTTCCGCGCCTGGCATCGCGGCGTCAAGGAGGCCGATTTGATGCTCGGCGGCTTCTACGACGCGCGCTCGGCCAGCTGGACCGAGGATCAGGTCGCCTGGTTCGAGGCGCTGATGGAGGAGCAGGACGTCGACATCATGGCCTGGGCAATGGGAACCGAACCCGTCCCCGCGCGCTGGCAGGGGGCGATGATGGATGACCTCAAGTCCCTGGATTACGTCCCGATTTCGAAGTGACCCAACTCCCTCTCCCCTTCAGGGGAGAGGGTCGGGGAGAGGGGCAGTGCGGTGCGCTCGCCACTCCTGCCCCC
>NZ_LSJM01000303.1 GCF_001557215.1 Sphingomonas sp. CCH9-E2
ATCGAGCCTCGCCCGCCGCTAAACCCACCCCCTAGCCCCTCCCTTTCAGGGAGGGGTAACAGGGATCAGCGCACCCGATAGCGCAGGACCATGTCCCCCTCGGCCCGACGCGGCCACACGCCCGACCACGCGACATCTGCGCGCAGCAGCAGCGCGTCGAGCTCCTTGGCGGGCCACTTCATTTCCGGGTGCGGCCAGGCAGCGGCCCGATCGCGATAGGCGGCGATGAAGTCGGTGGCGGCGCGGAGCGAACGGCCCTTGCCGTCGCTCCAGCTGTACAGATCGACGCCGAGACATGCGGCACTGTCGGCGACGATATAGGCCGGTTCGATTGCGAAGATCGAATAATGGGCACTGCGGGTGCGGGCGAGTTCGTCGGGCAGTGCGCCGCCCGGCTCCATCTGTCGCACGATCCGCCTTTTCGGGAAGTCGGCAACGATCTTGCGCGCCAGGTCGGGGCGGCGGGCGAACAGCGCGTAGCGGCTGACCTGTGCGTCGTACCAGATGCCGTGATTGTTGTTCTTTGCGCCCTCGCCCTTGCCGTTCGGGCTGGACAGCATCCAGTCGAGATAGCGGGAGAACCAGCCCTCCAGCGCCTTGACCTCATCCGCTGCCAGCACGCCGGACGGCGCGGCGAGGCCGATGGCGTCGATGACCCCGATGAACGCGCTGGTGTCGAGCACGCCCTCGGGACGTCCGTTGGAGCGGCCCGGGACCATCTGCGCGTAGTTCATGTTCGGGTTCATCGCGGTCGCCGGGTCGAGGAACCACGCGCGGACGATCTTTGCCAACTGCTCGGCGTAACGACGATCACCGGTGTAATAATAGGCAAGGCCGAGCAGGTCAGAGTCGCTGCCCATCCGACCCAGCGCCGTGCGGTCGAAGCGATTGGTCTCGCGTTCGGGATTCACCTCGCCATCGCGGCGGACATAGGGGCCGGTCGGGTTGGCGGGATCGGGCCACCAGTACGGGGCGAGGCTGATATAATCCTTGCGGTCATTCGACGGCGGGATGGTCCGCTTGTCGAGCACCGTTCCCGGCTTGCGTGCCAGGATCGCATCGGCGCGCTTGATCAGCGCAGCAAGTTCCGCCTTGGCCTTTGCGTCGGTCGGCAGCGCGGCCTTGATCGCGGTCAGCTCGGACGGGCGCAAGGTGAAGGTGCGACGTCCATCGAACGCAGCGGCATAGCCTTCGACGCCGGCACATTGCGACGGGGAAGAAAAGGCCGCCGCCGGGGGTGCAAACCCCGCGGCGGCGACGGTGGCGAGGACCGAGAGAGGGATGGCCCAGCCGAGGTTGGTGCGGTTCACAGACGAACCCGGACGCCGAAGAAATATTGCGTGCCGCTCTTCGAAACTTCGGCGATATTGTCGTAGGTGCCCTTGTACATGATGTCCGGTTCTCCGGTGACGTTGAGCGCCTGCAGCTTGAGCTGGACGTTCTTGGTCAGGTCATATTGTGCCGACAGATTGAGATAGGTGCCCGGGCGGATGTACCGGTTGGTGCCGCCATTGGGCTTGTAGTAATCGGAACGGTAGCGGACATTCGCACGCAGCGAGAGGCCCCATTTCTCGTACCATACCGATCCGCTGGCGGTCCATTTGGACAGGCCGATCAGATTGGCATCGTCGACATAGGCGGCGATCGGCGAGGTATCGGGATATTCGAAATTGGCGAAGGCGCGGTTGACCGATCCCTGTACGCCGAATCCGTCGAGCGGATCGGGCAGCCAGGTCAGGACGTGGCTGAACGTCGCCTCGATCCCGTAGAGGTGTCGCGTCTCGCTGTCATTGGCGGGGCCGACCGGTGCGATCGTGAAGGTTTCGGTCGTCGGCGTGCCGCCATCGCGGATGGTGGTGACGGTGATGTCGGTCGGCACCGGCTCGGACCGGCCGATGACTGTGCCCTTGGCCCATTTGTAATAGCCCGCGACCGACAGTAGCGTGTCCTTCGACGCATAGAGTTCGACACTGGCGTCGAGATTCCATGCGCGCAGCGGCTTGAGGTTCGGGTTGCCGGTGGTCGCGTTGAACACGATGTTGTTGAGCCCGGTCCCCGCCGACGGGTTCAGGTTGATGCCGGCACCGAAACTCTCGATCCCCGACCGCGCCAGCGCGCGGTAGGCGGCAAGGCGCAGCTTGAGCTGTTGCGTCAGGTCGAACGAGATGTTCGCGCTGGGCAGCAGATATTCATACTGGCCCTTGAGCGTGTTGGTCTGGAGCTGGCCCGCCGGATCGACGCTGACGGCGTAGCTGTCGCCCGGTGTGTCGATCACGATGCGATAGGGCTGGCGATAGCCGATCGAGGTGATGTTGGTGCGCACATAGCGCAAGCCGATATTGCCGCTGAACGGCAGCGCGCCTTCGTCCTGGCGGAAATTGGCCATGGCATAGGCCGACCAGATGCGCTCACGCACATTGATGTCGCTGGGATCGCGGCCATCGGCGGGGATCGGAAGCGCGTCGTCGCTGCCGGCGAAGGTGCGGAACAGGCAGTCATTGTCAAAGGTCGCCCAGCGCGTGACGTTGCCACCCATGCCCGACATATAGCTGCTGGTCGTGAACGGCACCCGGCACTGCTGGTTCGCCAGCGTGATGCGCGCCGCGACCTCGGCGGTGGTGCCCGGGATGGTGTTCAGATCGTTGTTGCGGGCATTGTCGTTGGTCCGGTGGTGGTCGGAAAAACGACCGCCGACCTTTACCGAGGTGATAAACCCGTCCAGCTCCCGCGTGACATCGAAGCGCGCCGCCCAGATCTCGTCTTCGCGATCGGTGACGAAGCGGTTGCGCGCATAGACCGCGGTGTTTCCGGTCGCGAGGAAATTGGCGTGGTTGGTAATATCGAACGTGCCGAAATCGACAGTCGGCACGACGTTATCCCCGTCATAGGTCAGCGTGTAGGGCACGCGCGTGGTCGAGCGCATGCGCGTCTGCTTTTGCGTTTCGGTGCGGTGGCTGCGCGAATATGAGCCGTCGAACGCGATGTTCCAGCGATCGGGCGACCAGATCAGGTTGAGGCCGCCGCCCAGATATTCCTCGTTGCGCTGGCGCGTTTCGAGCTGGTTTTCGAGGTTGGAGTTGCCGCGATAGCTGAGCAGCGCGCCCGGACGATCGCCATTCGCGCCGTCGCTGATGATCAGCGGCTGGACGCCGCGCAGCCCTTCGGTGATGCCGAGAACGTTGCGGTCCTCAAGGCTTGCGCGATTCGAATATTGTCCGTCGATGGCAATTTCGAAGTCGCTGTGCGGTCGCCATTGCAGCGCGCCGATGATGCCGTCGCGAACTTCCGATGTCTGCTGGGTGCGGAAGCTGCGCGAGCTGTTGGCGAAGTAATAATCGCCCCGCGTCTCACCGACCACGGTGCCGCTGACGGTGCGCGGGGCGGTCGCATTGACGCAGTTCTGGTTCGCGCCCGCCGCAGTTTGAACGGCGGTCGTGCCGGTCAGCACGAACGGATTCAGCGCCGAGGTGTTGCACAGCTGAAAGGTCGCGTTGGCGTTGTAATAATCCTCGGGCGCGGTCGTATCCTGCCGCTGATAGCCGATCGAGATGCCGATATCGCCGAGGCCGGTCGAGAATTGATCGGTGTAGGAGATGTTGGCGCGATAGCCGAGGCCATCATGCTGATAGACGTCGTCGTCCTTGGGCTGAAAATCGCCGCGGACTTCGAACTGGATGCGACGTTTGCCATAGTCGAGCGGCCGCATCGAGCGCAGTTCGATCACTCCGCCGACACCGCCTTCGAGGAAGTCGGCGCGCTGCGATTTATAGACCAGCACGCCGTTGACCAGTTCCGAGGGGAATTGCTGGAAGGCGACCGAACGGTCGGGACCGGCGGTCGAGACCTCACGCCCGTTGAAGGTCGAGAAGCTGAGCGTCGGGCCAAGGCCGCGTACCGACAATTCGTTGGCATTGCCCTTGAACCGGTCCGCCGAGACGCCGACGATTCGCTCGAGCGTATCGCCGACGCTGTTGTCCGGGGTCGCGCCGATTTCGTCGCTGACCAGCCCGTCGACCACGACATCGGCGTTGCGCTTGAAGTCGATCGAGCTGCGCTGCGTCGCGCGCGCGCCGGTGACGAGGATTTCCTCCTCGTCCGGCTGAGCGGCGGGTGGCGGTGCGGCATCCTGCGCAAAGGCCGGCACGCCGATCGACAATGCCACACTCGCCAGCAGCGATCCGCGCAGCGCGATGCCCGAAGTCAATTTCATCCTCATCCTCCCCGATGGCGGGACACAAATCGCGGCCCGGCTGATACCGGTGTCATGGATGTGTATGACAACTATACCAATCGGCGTCAATCACCCTTTTGGGCTAGTTGTATGACAATGACCAGCTGACTTCTATGACTGACCGAGGCATTTCACCTGTGGAACGACCGCATTTGATCACGGTCGCAAACGGGCCGGTGGGCGAGCGATAGACCGGGTCCGAGGCAGGTTTCGCATCGCAATCGCCATAGCCGGAGGCGGCGAAGCGCTGCACGGCGCCGCGCGCGAACCGCATGCCGCCTGCCTGCCTGACCGGATCGTCGGAGAAGGTGGCGAACTCCATATCGATCCGCGCGATCCTGACGCCCTCGGCCGGGACGATGCGGTCGCGCCGCTCAATCCGGCCCGGCGAAAAGCGATAGCGCGTTTCGATCGACGCGCGCGCGTCGAGACGCGCGTCGTTGCCACCCATCCGGTCGAGCGCGGTCTGGTGCCAGCTGACTTCGGTCACCCCGCCACGCCGGGTGACGCGCATGTCCTTGAAGAACGCCAGCGGCATCAGCACGTCGCCATCGGCCAGCGTGATGCGTGGGAGCAGCTGGGGGAAGGTCGCATCGGCCGACCCGGCGAGCATGCCGGGCGAGAAGGGGATCGGGAAATAGGGGTTGTTCATATGCTGCCCCTCCGCCCCGTTGATGATCGGGAGCGAAATCATCCGCTTGCCGTCGCGGATCGTCACCAGCCCACGATCGTGCAGCCCGCGCGCGAACCAGGTCATGGTCGAGCGCGGCAGCGTGTCGAGCCAGCGCGCAAAGCCCGGATCGGGCGCTTGCCCACGATAGCCGAGCCGGTTCCAGATCGCGTTGGTGTAGATATGCTGGCGGGCGAGGCTGAAATTCTCCCCCAATATGCGTGCTTCGCCGCGATAGACATCGGTGCGTCGCCCCTGACCCCAGGCGGTGCGACCCCACAAATCGACCGAGCCGCTCACCGGATCGATCCAGAAATCCATGTAGCGCGCGGTGACGCGGCTGGAGAAGGCATAGGCCATGCGCTCTTCGACCGGGGTCATCACCTTGAGCAAGGCGGCGGCGGTCAGCACTTCGAGGAAGGCGGTGTCGCCATAGGTGCCGATGCTGCGTCCGTACTCGAACCCCTCGCCATGGAGGTTGAAGCGCGGGAGCAGCAGGTCGACCGACTTGCGCAACCACGCCTTCACCTCGTCGCTCGGCGTCATCCCGGTTTCGAGCAGGCGGTGCGCGATCTCACCGATCAGCAGCACCGAATAGCGGTCGAACCGCCCCTTCCCCTCGGTCTCGTCGGCAAAGCCGTACTCGCCCGAATATTTGCGATAATGGTCGATCATCCGCGCGAGCAACTGATCGCCCGCGCTGGCATCCTCCCAGCCGAGCAGATGGCGGAAGCGCGCGATCGAGAATGCGACACCGTAATAGTTGTTGGGCAGGTTGATCAGGCTGAGATCGGGCCGCACGAAGCGGCGCCAGTCGAGCCGCTGCTTGAGCGTGGCGAGCGTTGCCGGGCGCACTGCGCGCTCGAGCAGGCCGCGCGCGTGCAGGTCGTGCAGCGCGGCGATGTAGTAATAGAGGCCCCAGCTTTCATTGTCGTTGGCGAGAGTCAGGTCGGCCATGTCGGCGAACTCGCGCAGCCTTTGGTCGAGCCGGGGGTCATTGGGTTCGAGCGCGACGATGCGGTGGGCCATCGTCGCGGCGATCTTGCCGGGGAGGAACTTGTCGCCGCCACCGAACACGGCGACGCCGTCGATCTTCGTCGCCTTACCATCGCGCAGCAGCTGCTCGATCAGCTTTTCGAGCTGGGGTGACAGGCGCGTGGTGACGCTGGTGTCCATCGGCGCAACGCCATCGGCGTAGATCGGGCCAGCCGGCGCATCGGCGCGGCGGTCGGCGGGCGCGGCCTGCGCGGCGACCGGGGTTGCGAGGGCGATCAGCAACAACGAACGCATCAACGATACTCCTTCCGCGCGAGATCGGCCATCGCGGTACCGGCGAGCACGAAAGCGCCCGCGCCATAGAATTGGGTTTCCTGCGCCGACACGCTGTCGGGGCGGTCGCCGACCTGCTGGACCCAGCCGAGCATGCCGTCGGGCTGCACCGCGCGCACGATCGCCTCCCAGCCGCGGACCGCCGCGGGCTGATAGGTCGCGCGGTCAAGCAGGCCGGCGTCGACGCCCCAGGCAAAGGCATAGGTGTAAAAGGCGGTGCCACTGCTTTCGGGCGGGGTGCCCGGATCGGTGTCGAGCAACGAGGCTGACCAATAGCCATCGGGCTTTTGCAGCGTCAGCAGCTTTGCCGCCATGTCGCGGAACAGCCCTTCATAATAGGCGCGGCGGGGGTCCTTGCGCGGCATCGCCTCCAGCATGCGCACCAGTCCGCCCATCACCCAGCCATTGCCGCGGCTCCAGAATTGCTTGCGCCCCTTGGCATCGCGCGTGTCGAAGAAGCGGCTGTCGCGGAAATAGAGCTTCTCGACGGGGTCGTAGAGATAGTCGGTGGTCGCCTTGAACTCTTCATGCGCGAAATCGGCGTAGCGCTGGTCGCCCGTCACGCGCGCAAGCTGGAGCAACGTCGGCGGGGCCATGAATAGCGCGTCGCACCAGCACCAGCGATCGGTGCATTTCGACCAGCCCGCGCCGGGCGCGCCGGGGATGAATTCGAGGCTGCCGGTCGGACGCTGGGCGAGGACCTTGTCGAAATAGGCGATGGTCGGCGCGAGCGCCTTCCTGCCCGCGCCGTTGCGCGCGGCCCAGATCCACGCCTGGCCGATCAGCTGGTCATCGGCGTGAAAGGGATTGTCGCCGAGCTTCCACGCCTGTTCCCGGCCCAATGCCATCAGCGGCGGGGCGTAGCGGGCATCGCGCTTCGCCAGTTCGGTCAACGCGATCCAGAAGGTCGCCTGTTGCCAGTCGCGCGGGTTGCGAACGCTGTTGCGGGCGGCGGGCATCGTCGCCCAGTTGGTGCGGTTGGCGAGCTGCCAGTCGGCGACGCGGCGCACCTGCGCCAGGATCGCGTCCGGGCGGGGCAGCTGCGCGCGCGCTTCGGCCGCCGGCACCGTCACCGGAGCGGCGGAGGCAGCGGGGGCGGCTCCGGCAAGGGCAAGCAGAATCAACGCCATCACATTTCCTTCCAGTCTGGCCACGCAGCATCGCCGTCGCAGCCCTCTCCTGATCGGCCCGGCACCGAATTGTGATTGACACCGGTGCCACAATCTTTCCAATTGACGCATAGTCGCAGATAAGGTTGTCACACAACTACGCGATAGTCGAGAGGATAGGATGTCGAACGCGCGCACAGGTCGCATTGCCGGGAGCATCGCCGCACTTGTGCTGCTGGCCGCTCCGACGGCCGGGGCGCAGGAGCGCAAGCCGCTGCGCCCGGCTTCTGCGGAGGAACAGGCGACGCGCGCGGCGGTGTCGATCGCCGACTATCGCTATGGCGACCTGTTGTTCGAGAATGACCGGATCGCATTCCGTATCTATGGCCGACCGCTGGAAGCTGCCGAGCCGCCCTCCTCCTCCGGCATCGATGCGTGGGGCAAGCGCGTGCGCTGGCCGTTCATGGACCGGCAGTTGCGCACCGGCGACCAGCATCAGGATCAGGGTGAGGGCGTCGATTTCTACAATGTCGGTACCGGGCGCGGGATCGGGGGCCTGGGCATCTGGCACGACAATAAGCTGTGGACGTCGCGCAACTATGTGAACCCGCGCATGGAGAGCGCCGGGCCGGATCGTGCGGCGTTCAGCGTCGATTATCCCGCCTGGCCGGTCGACACCGCGCGCAACGTGGCCGAGACGCGGCAGTTCGCGTTGGCGCCGGACAGCAACTTCATCCGGATGACATCGACGATTGCGTCGAGCAGCGCCGAGCCGCTGACGGTTGCGATCGGCCTGTCCAAGCGCCCCACCGGCACCGCGCTGGGCAAGGTCACCAAGGACGGCGAGCGGGCGCGGCTGATCTGGTGGGGGCCGGAAACGCCCGACAAGGGCGCGATGGCGGGCGCGGTGATGATCGATCCGGCCGCGTTCGCCGGCTTCGCCGAGGATGCCGACAATTATCTGATTCTGGTCCGGGTTACGCCGGGCAAGCCCTTTGTCTATTATGCCGGCGCGGCGTGGAGCGGCGGTCCCGATTTCAAGCGCGAACCCGATTG
This sequence comes from Sphingomonas sp. CCH9-E2, assembly GCF_001557215.1. Lineage (GTDB taxonomy): Bacteria > Pseudomonadota > Alphaproteobacteria > Sphingomonadales > Sphingomonadaceae > Sphingomonas. The sequence continues at coordinate 8,396 of NZ_LSJM01000303.1, forward strand.
GCACGCCTATGTCCAGCAGCAACGTCCTGATTTCACACCCTAGCCAGCCCCAGCCGCGCAATGCTATCGGTCCCGTAATGACGGTGACCAAGGCGGCATCGCTGGCCGACGATCTGGTTCAGCGGTTCGAGGAACAGATCGAACGGGGGGAAATGCCCCCCGGTTCGCGTTTTCCGACCGAGAAGGCGATTACCGAGAGCTTTGGCGTCAGTCGCACCGTGGTGCGCGAGGCCTATTCGCGCCTTGCCGCGCGCGGGTTGCTGGTGTCGAGGCGCGGGTCGGGGGCTTATGTCGCGGAAGGCGCGCAATATCGCGCGTTCCAGGTGACGCCGGACGAGGTCAGCGCGATCGACGACGTGCTGCGCCTGCTGGAAATGCGCATGGGGTTCGAGGCCGAAATGGCCGCGCTGGCCGCCGAGCGCCGGACCGAGGCGGACCTGGCGGACATCCGCGCTGCGCTGGCGGCGATGGATGCGAGCACCGAGGCGGAAGGATCGGTCGCCGCCGACGCCGCCTTCCACGCGGCCATCGCGCGGGCGACGGGCAACGCCTATTTCGTGCGCTTCACGCAGTTTCTAGGCGTGCGTCTGGTGCCGTCGCGCAAGCTGTATCTGCAGGGCAACGACCCCCGGAAGCATCAGCGCTACGCCCGCATGATCAACCGCGACCATGAGGCGATCTACGCGGCGATTGTGGCGGGCGACCCGGTGGCAGCACGGCGCGCGGCGCGGCGGCATATCCAGAAGTCGATCGACCGGCATGAGGCGCTGAAGGCGGGGCGCAGCGATGGCGAAGGCGACGCGGGGTGAGGACACCTCAATTCCTCCCCTGCCCCGCAGGGGAGGTGGCAGCGCGTAAGCGCTGACGGAGGGGCCGCCCTCGCAGAGGGCGGAACTTCGCGGAACTGTTCACGGCTGTCTGCTCAGCCGCCCCTCTACCCCCCGCTGCGC
>NZ_LSJM01000304.1 GCF_001557215.1 Sphingomonas sp. CCH9-E2
ACCCACCCCCAAACCCCTCCCTTTCAGGGAGGGGAGGTACTGCTAACGCCCCCGCCGCGCGTCCCACCACGCCAGCCGCTCGGCAATGCGCTTCTCCGTCCCCCGGTCGGTGGGAGTGTAGAAGGTCTGTGGCGTCATCTCCTCGGGCCAGTAATTGGCGCCGCTGAACCCGTCCTCCGCATCATGGTCATAGGCATAGCCCTTGCCATAGCCGATCTCCTTCATCAGCTTGGTCGGCGCGTTGAGGATGTTCTGCGGCGGCATCAGCGATCCCGTCTCCTTCGCGCTCTTCCACGCCGACTTCATCGCCTTGTAAGCCGCGTTCGATTTAGGCGCGGTCGCGCAATAGAGGCACGCCTGCACGATCGCGAGCTCACCCTCGGGCGACCCCAGAAACTCGTAGCTGTCCTTGGCGGCCAGGCACTGGACCAAAGCCTGCGGGTCGGCGAGGCCGATATCCTCGCTCGCAAACCGCACCAGCCGCCGCAGCACGTACAGCGGCTCCTCACCCGCCACCAGCATCCGCGCGAGATAATAGAGCGCCGCCTGCGGGTCGCTCCCGCGCAGCGATTTGTGCAGCGCGGAGATGAGGTTGTAATGCCCCTCGCGGTCCTTGTCGTAGACCGCCACGCGGCGCTGCAGGAACGCCGACAGCCCCGCCGGATCGAGCGGCGCGTCGAAACTGACCGAGTAGAGCGTCTCCGCCTGATTGAGCAGGAACCGCCCGTCGCCATCCGCGCTCGCCACCAATGCATCGCGCGCCTCGGGCGTCAGGGGCAGGGGACGGCCCTCGATCGCCTCGGCGCGGTCCAGCAACTGGCTCAGCGCCGGATGGTCCAGCCGTCGCAGGATCAGCACCTGCGCGCGGCTGAGCAGCGCGGCGTTGAGTTCGAACGACGGATTCTCGGTCGTCGCGCCGACCAGCGTCACCGTGCCATCCTCGACGAACGGCAGAAACCCGTCCTGCTGCGCGCGGTTGAAGCGGTGGATCTCGTCCACGAACAGCAAGGTCCGCTGCCCGATCCGTGCATGCTCCTTGGCCTCGGCGAAGACCTTCTTCAAATCTGCCACGCCCGAAAACACCGCGCTGATCGCGACGAAGCGCAAGCCGACCGCATCGGCGAGCAGCCGCGCGGTGGTTGTCTTGCCCGTCCCCGGCGGCCCCCACAGGATGATCGACGACAGCTTCCCCGCCGCCACCATCCGCCCGATTGCGCCCTCCGGCCCGGTCAAATGTTCCTGCCCGACCACCTCCTCCAGCCGCGCCGGACGCAGCCGATCGGCCAGCGGCGCGGAGGCGGAAACTTCGGAAGGGGAGGCGGCGGGTGCGGTCCCGCCGAACAGGTCAGCCATGCACGGGAGATAGGTGGCTTGGCCCAAGGTCTCAATCCTCCCCCGCCAGGGTGAGGTGGCACGCGCAGCGTGACGGAGGGGGAGGACGGCAATGCCCTTGGCCACTAGCGGACTGTTTCCTCCCCCTCCGTCGCCTTCGGCGCCACCTCCCCCTGGCGGGGGAGGATTTTTTTGCTCTTGTCGAAATGCATTCAAGATATATCTTAAATGCATCACGACTCGAATAAGAAGGATTGAAATGTTTCGAGCACATCATCGCGGCCACGGGCCGCACGGCATGCACGCCAACCGGGGACGCCGCCAATGGGGCCCGTTCACGGTCGAATGGGACATCAACGCAGAAGCGACCGGCGGGCGCGGCGGTGGTCGCGGGCGGCGGCGCATCTTCACCGGCGATGAGCTTCGCCTCGTGCTGCTCGCGCTGATCGCGGACCAGCCGCGCCACGGCTACGATCTGATCCGCGAGATCGAGGAGCGGACCGGCGGCGCCTATGCCCCCAGCCCGGGCGTGGTCTATCCGACGCTCACCCTGCTGGCCGACATGGATCACATCGCCGAACAGGCGGCGGAGGGCGCGAAGAAGCTCTACGCGATCACCGCGCCCGGTCAGGCGCATCTCGACGAAAACGCCGAACAGGTGACACTGCTGATGGGCCGCCTCGCCGAACTCGGCACGCAGCGCGAGCAGAGCGGGCGCAGCCCGGTGCGCCGCGCCATGGGCAACCTCAAAATGGCGGTGATGCAGCGGCTGAGCGACGGCGAAGCCGATCAGGAGACGGTTGACGCGATCGTCGACATCATCGACGCCGCCGCGCGCAAGGTGGAGCGCCTCTGATGACTGCAACCGCAACCGGCTTCGCCGCGACCGACAAGGCGTCGCGCTACCTGCAGCAGCTCTGCAAGCATTGGGAGCATAACCTCAAGGTCGAGTACACCGCCGACCATGGCACGATCGTGTTCCCGAAGGATGCGCGCGGCGCAAACTGGCCCGGCGACGGTCTGGTCACGCTCGACGCCAGGCCCGACGGCATCGCGATCCGCATCGACGCCAGCGTCCCCGAACAGGCCGAGGGCCTGAAGGGCGCGATCGAACGCCATCTCGACCGCTTTGCGTTTCGGGAGGATGGGCTGAAGTACGATTGGGAGTGATCAATTCCTCCCCTGAGCTTGTCTCAGGGGAGGGGGACCGCCGCCGCAGGCGGTGGTGGAGGGGCGGCCGCGTAGACGGCCG
>NZ_LSJM01000305.1 GCF_001557215.1 Sphingomonas sp. CCH9-E2
TCAAAGCCCGCCTGCGGCGACCATCGAACCGCGCAAGCCCACCCTCTTTGTCGTGCTGAACGTCAGGGCGGATCCAGCAGCGGCTGCTCCGGCGCCAGCCGGGGAGCTGTTCGTAACTCTGCGTCGGGACCGCGTGGTCCCCTGATCCGTCCTGCTGTCACCGTCGCGCCCAGCTCCGCTCGACGACCCGCTCTGCTGGAACGGGTCGTCGAGGTCGATGGCGATGAGATTACTTCTTGAGCAGGATCAGGCCGCGCGGCGCCGAGGCGGCGGCAGGTCGCGCAGCGGCAGATAGAGCAACTTGAAATAGTCTTCGGCAAGCTGGCGCGCGGTGTCCGGCAGCAGCTTCTTGATCGAGCCGGTGAACGCGCTGGCATAGAATAGAGGCTTGCCGGGCGCGCCGCGGGCGCGTTCCTGAAACAGACGAAACATGACACGGACCAGCTCGGTGCTTTTCGGCCGGCTGACATGATCGTCGCAATCGGAATCGATCGTGATGCAGTCCCATGCGAGCTCGGCATATTGCCGCGCCATCTTGACCATCATCATTGGCCGGTTGTGTGCCTGACAGACATAATAGTGACGATCGTTCGCGGCGCGATCGCCTTTTCTGAACCAGGTATAGGGTGTCTCGTCGAGGACATCCTCGCGCATCGCGGCCGGGAAAGCGCCGACCGCGATGTTGGGATAGCCGAGTGTCTCGAGCCGCCCGGCGAACAGCCCGGCGTCGGCGTCGGCGAGCGCGGGCGGCTTGCAGGTCTCGGCGGCGATGGCCGCGCGTAGCGCAGCGTTGGTGCCGAAGCCGAGGCTGAATGCCAGCGCTTCGGTGAGATGTCCCGAACGAATTTCAGGCAGGGACATGCGCAGCGCCGCCTTGGCAGCGTCGATATTGGCTTGAGTCAGGATGAATAAAGGCATGACGAACCGTCCTCATGTGAAGGCCGCTTATCGCCGATTACAAGACGGCCCGAGGGTCCGGCTGTCGAACGCTTGTCGCTCTGCTCTGCTTGGACCCGGCGACAGGTCAGGTGAGAGGAACCGGCTTCACATCATAATCGGGTCTGCGGGGCGGGCAAGACGATCGAGCGCCAAGCTTGTGGATAAGGAGGCTCGTCTCGGATCGTCCCAGCATGGCGGCTGCCAGCGCGCCTGTGCAAGGCCGGCGGCCCCTCCAATTTTGCTGCGACAATGAGCGTGCTGCGCACGCGCGTTTGTTCGTAGCCGCGCAACAAAATCGGTTCCTCCGCCGCCGCTGCGCGGTGCCTGCGCTACGCTCCGGCAGCCCTGACAGGCACGCCGGCAACCGCCGTCGAGAGGCTGTCTTCGAAGCGGAAGACGTCAAGCGACAGGAGGTTCTCATGACCATGTTTCAACCGATTTCGCAGTGTTCGCATCGCGTGATGGCGACGCTCGTGGCAGGGCTCGAACTGGAATTCGGGCGCGGCGCCGCGGAAGCGCTGGCGGCACGGTTTATCGCGGCGGAGGAGTGCGATTTCATCTGGGATGCACGGGTCGAAGAGCGCTGGCTGGGTGCCTATGAAGCGCTTGAGGAGGAGGGGTTCGAGTTCGACCGGGTTGCCGTGATCGGGGCTCTGGATGGCCACTGGTTCGCTGCGATCTGCATCATCGATGGCGATGGAAACCCGCATGGGATGATCGCGCGGCGCAGCTTCTCAGGCGCGCGGGCAGCGCGAAAGGCGTTCGAGACACTGCATTGATCGAAGCGAAGATGCGGCCGGGATGCGGTGTCGGACAGGCATCGCATCCCGGCTTCTTTTGTCCTCGGCGAGGGTGGATAGCGAGCCACCAGGACACCGATGGACGGCCCGAGCTGAAGGGCCGCGTAAGGCAAGATAAAGCTGTGGCACCGGTGGTGCCGCAAGTGATTGTCTGCACATCGTTTTTCAGGGATTTCTGTGGCACTGCCCGACGCGCGCCAGTGCCGTTCTGGCCGGAATCGACGGATTTCCGCGGCGTTCGATGGCACCGGTTTTCATGCGCGCAGAGGCGGGCCATGCTGTCTCGATACCTATGGCGGAATGCCTCTCATGGCCGACGAAAACGAGTTCGAACCGCGGCTTGGCCGGATGCGCAGCACCGGCGGCAAGCGGGTCCGGAAATATCTTGGTCGCGTGCTCGCAGCCGCCAATCTCGCGCGGGGCGGCGCTGCGGGCTTCGGCGTCAAGCGCGCCGGCTTCTCGGGTGCCAGGATCGGCCGTGGCGCCGGGATCGGTCGCGTGCTTGCCGGTCGCGGCAGTCGCAGCGCCTATGGCGCGCGTCGCGTCATCATCAAGGCGAGCATCGTCAAGCTCGCCGGCAAGGGGTCTGGAGCCGCGGTCGCGCACCTGCGCTATCTCCAGCGCGACGGCACCACGCGCGATGGTCAGCCGGGGCGGCTCTACGGGCCTGACGATGATGTAGTCGATGGTAAGGGATTCCGGGAGCGCTGGGCTGGCGACCGCCACCAGTTCCGCTTCATCGTTTCGGCTGAGGATGGCGCGCAATATGAGGATCTCAAGCCTCTGACCCGGCGGCTGATGGCGCGGGTCGAGGAAGATCTCGGGACCAAGCTCGACTGGGTTGCTATCGACCATTTCAACACCGGCCACCCGCACACCCATATCGTCGTGCGCGGCAGGGACCAGTTCGGCGCCGATCTCATCATCGCGCGGGACTATCTGACAAGCGGCATGCGCGAGCGGGCGTGCGAGCTGGTTGATCTCGATCTCGGGCCGCGCTCGGCGCGTGAAATCGAAGCCAGCCTGCGCGCCGAGGTCGAGCAGGAACGGCTAACCTCGCTCGACCGGTCGTTGCTGCGCGATGCGCAGGCCGGGGTCGTGTCGACCGCCCGGGGCGACGCGTTCGATCAGGCGCTCCGCGCCGGGCGGCTCGCCAAGCTGAGGCGGCTTGGCCTGGCTGAGCCGGTTGGTGGGACGAGCTGGCGTCTCGCGCCCGGACTGGACGACACGCTTCGGCGCCTGGCCGAGCGCGGCGACATCGTTCGCACGATGCAGCGCGAGTTCACGCGCCGCGGAATGGACCGAGCAAGCGCTGACCAGGCGATCTATGATCCGTCAGCGCCACACGCGCGTCCGCTGGTGGGTCGTCTCATTGGCCGAGGCCTCGCCGACGAGCATGCCGATCATCACTATCTGATCGTCGATGGGATTGACGGGCGCAGCCATTACGTGGCGATCGGCAAGGGCGCGGGCCTCGATATCGTGCCCGAGGGCGCGGTGGTTCGGATCGACCCGCAGCGCGCGGATGCGCGTGCGGTCGACCGCACCGTTGCCGCCGTCGCTGCGGCCAATGCCGGACGCTACGATATCGACGCGCATCTCCGCCACGATCCGAGCGCGACCCAGGCGTTCGCCGAAACGCATATCCGCCGGCTCGAGGCGATACGGCGGCTAAGCGGAAATGTGACTCGTGAACCCTCCGGACAATGGATCGTCGCCGAGGACCATCTCGAGCGCGCCGCGGCGCATGAGGCGAGGCTGCTGCGGGACCGGCCTGTGGCGGTCGAGATCCTGTCCTCGCAGCCATTGTCCCGACTGGTAGTGGCGGATGCCGCAACCTGGCTCGATCGAAGCCTGGTCGCGGCGGAACCCTTGGCGCTGCGCGAAACGGGATTCGGCTCCGAGGTTCGCGACGCGCAGGATCGCCGCCGGCAATGGCTGATCGCGCAGGGTCTGGCCGAGCAAGCGGAAGGCGCAACGGGCTATCGTCCCGACCTTCTCTCGACCTTGCAGCGGCGCGAGCTCCTGCGGGTTGCTGGACAGCTGTCGGAGGAGCTCGACCTATCGTTTGCCGATCCCGCGCCGGGTGCGCGGATTGAGGGCATCGTGCGGCGCCGGATTGACTTGGTCAGCGGGCGGTTTGCGCTGATCGAGAAGTCGCGTGAATTCACGCTGGTGCCTTGGCGGCCAGTGTTGGAGCGGCAGGTCGGAAAGCCGGTGTCGGGGATGATGCGCGGTGACGGTGTCAGCTGGTCGTTCGGGCGGGCGCGACAGGGGCCGGTGATCGACTGAGTTGCCAGTGGCATCGAAAACGCGGATCGACTGCTGCGGAGGCTGGAAAGTAGCAAAAGCTAGTAGGGGACATTCCCTTCTGTCCGCTTCGCGCCCTTTAATCGGACGAGTAGGAGTTTTTGCGTACTCCCAAAAGCTGCCGGTAGAGTTTTGACGGTTTGCAGAACGCCATCGCAGGCCGATAATGATCGTCTCGCGCCTTTTTCCTCCCCATCGAGTCGGGGATAAATAAGCAGCGAGTGAAACGATGAAGGGCATGGCGCCGGGGGGCTGCTTTGAAGATTTACGCCGTATCGATCGAGAATTTCCGGGGCATTAGTTCTGCGAATCTGGTGCTGCCCGACCATGCCGTGCTCATCGGCGACAACAACACGGGCAAATCCTCGGTCTTGGAAGCAATAGATCTTGCGCTCGGGCCGGATAGACTGAGTCGTCGCCCTCCAGTCGATGAGCATGATTTTTTTGAGGGCAAATATCTTCCCGTGGCCGCAGCCTCCGCGGAGGGGGGTGCCGTGCCCGATGCGTCTGGAGAGGCACCCGTCGCCGAAGCCCCGAAGATCACCGTCGAAGTCACCATAGTCGGCCTGGCGGAAGAGCAGGAGGCTAGGTTCGGCGGCAATATCGAGTGGCTCAATGTCGAAACCGGCGATTTCTTCACCGAGGCCAACCCGGCGGGTGTTGATGCAGCGAACATCAAGGCGGCGCTGCGCGTCACCTTCATCGGCGGCTACGATTCCGATGAGGACGATTTTGTCGGCAACACCTTCTATTCGCGCAGCCTGACGGAGGGAGATAAGCCCGAACCGTTCTCCAAGAAGGACAAACAGCATTGCGGCTTCTTGTTCCTGCGCTCTCTGCGCACCGGCTCGCGCGCGCTGAGCCTGGAGCATGGCAGCCTGCTCGACATCATCCTGCGGCTGAAGGAAATTCGGCCGCAGATGTGGGAGGGCACGATCGGCACGCTTGCTGCCTTCGACGTGGCAAGTGATCCCGCGCTGGGCATTTCCGGCGTGCTCGACAGCATCGACAAGTCGTTGAAGAAATATGTACCGCGCGAATGGGGTGTGAAGCCGCACCTCAAGGTGTCGAATCTCACGCGTGAGCATCTGCGCAAGGTCGTGACTGCCTTCATTGCCACCGGCGATGGCGATCACGCCGCGCCCTTCTATCGCCAGGGCACCGGCACGATAAACATGTTGGTGTTGGCTATGCTGTCGCAGATCGCTGAGGACAAGCAGAACGTTATCTTCGCCATGGAAGAGGTCGAGACTGCGATCCCTCCCTATGCCCAGAAGCGGATCGTGCATGAGCTGCGAAAGTTGGCCGCGCAGTCGATCGTCACATCGCACTCGCCCTATGTCCTGGAAGAATTCAAGCTCGACGAGACCGTGATCCTGTCGCGGGCCAATGACGGTGTGCTCACTCAAGCGCAGATAGCGTTACCCGACAGCGTAAAGCACAAGCGCTATCGGCAGGAGTTTCGCACGCGTTTCTGCGAAGGCCTCCTGTCCCGTCGCGTGCTGATCGCCGAAGGCGCCACCGAGGCCAGCGCCTTTCCGGTGGCCGCGCGGCGGCTGTCGGAGCTAAATCCCGCCACCTATGCCTCGCTTGAGGCGCTCGGCATCTGCATCATCGATGCGGGCACCGAGTCCCAGATCGCCGATCTCGCCGGGCTGTATAAGGGTCTCGGCAAGCGGACGTTCGGGCTTTGCGACAAGCAGACCGATCCGGCGAAGGCGGCAATCGAAGCCCAGGTCGAGCGGCTGTTCATGCACGAGGAAAAGGGGATCGAAGATCTCATCCTCAAGAATACGACCCAGGATGCGCTTGAACGGTTCTCCGACGCGCTCGACTGGCCGCCGCATATCCTTGCGAAACATGCGAATCCGAAGGCCAATGTGATCGCGGCGCTGAAAGAGTATTTCGGCTGGGCAAAGGGCAACTGGGGCATCGCCGATTTCCTCGGCCAGTGCTCCGAGGCCGAAATCCCGTCCTGGATCCGCGATGCCTGCATAATGCTGAAGGCGATCTGTGATCCACCGGCCGCGCCGCCTGCGGCGCCGATCCCGCCTGTGCCGCCAGCTCCCCCGGCAGGGAACAGCGGGCAAGTCGCTGCCCCCGCACCGGGCGTTTAGAGGGCGCGATGGTCGATCTGACGTCGGCGCAAAAGGATGTTCTGACTGCCGAGGGGCATCAGCTCGTCGTGGGCGGTCCTGGCTCGGGCAAGACCACCGTGTCGATCTTGAAGGCAGCGAAGATCGCGCGGGAGAAACTGAGGCCGGGGCAGCGCATCCTTTTTCTCAGCTTTGCGCGTGCGACCGTCTCGCGCGTGTTCGAGGCGATCGATGAAGAACAGTCGGTCACAAAGGAGGAAAAGAAGCGGATCGAAGTCGATACCTATCACTCCTTCTTCTGGAGAATCCTCAAGGCGCACGGCTATTTGGTCGGATTTCCGCGGCGGATGACGATCCTGACGCCGCCGAACGAGGCGATCGCGCTGTCGGCGATCCGCAGCAGCTTCAAGGCGCCGTCCAAGTTGTCGGACGAGGAGAAGGCGCAGAAGGCCGCTCTGGAAGTGGCCGAGCGCATGCGGTTGGCGACTGAGGAGGGCAAGGTCTGTTTCGACCTGTTCGCGGAGCGGGTGGCCATCTTGCTGCACGGTTCGACCAAGGTCCGCAAGCTTGTGTCGACCATGTACCCGTTCATCATCCTCGACGAGTTCCAGGACACTAGCGCCGAGCAATGGCGCGCGGTCGAGGCGATTGGCAAGAGCAGCACGCTAATCGCGCTGGCCGATCCTGAACAGCGAATCTTCGATTTTATCGGTGCCGATCCGGAGCGGCTGAACCACTTCAAGCAGGCGTTCAAGCCGTCCGAGCACGACCTGGCCGGGGACAATCACCGGAGCAAAGGCACCGATATCGCGATCTTCGGCAATCACCTCCTCACGGGCAAGTTTCGCGACGAGCCCTATCAGGGCGTCGAATATGAGGGGTTCGCGTCGAACCCTAACCAAGCCTATGCGTCGCTCGTCACGCAGGTTCTTCAGGCGCGGCAACGGCTCCTTGCGCTGGGTCGCCGGGACTGGTCGCTTGCGATCCTGGTTCCGACCAAGCGTATGACGCGTCTCGTGTCTGACAATCTGCGCGCGCCATTCGGAAATGTGCCGCCAATTGCGCATACAGCGGCGGTGGATATGGAAGGCCCGATCCTCGCCGCCGAGGTGATCGCCTTCCTCCTGCAACAGCGCAGTCACAGCGGTTGTTTGGATGAATTTGTCGACGTGCTCTGTAGCTTCTTCGACGGACGCGGCGGGGCAGCGCCGACGAAGGGCCATCTGGCCGACGCCGCGCGTTTTAGGTCGGCACTGGAAAAGTGGAATGGATGCCTCGCCAAGGGCAAGGCACCGCCAGGTAACAGTGTCCTCCAGGCCACGTTCGCGGTTCACCAGGCTGCGACGGCCATCGCCTTGACCGGACAGCCCGATGCCGATTGGGCTGCGGTTCGAGCCGTCCTTGAAGCTGGCGCCTGCACGCGGCTTGTTGAGGTGGCGCAGGAAGCCCGCAATGTCCGCCTGCTCGAACGCGGCACACAGCTGCGTCAAAGCCTCTCACAGGATTGGCGCGAAACCGGCGGCTATAAGAACGCCCTCCCAATTACGCGGCAGTCCTTCGTCCAGGAGCACTTCGCGACGGCACACAAACCCGAATCCGGCATCGTCGTGATGAACATGCACAAGGCCAAAGGGAAGCAGTTCGACGAAGTCATCATCTTCGAAGGCTGGCCGAAGCGGTTCAAAGGCGAAATTGTGGGCAACCCTGATCGTATCGTTGGCGGCAATGTGAACTCAGGCGCGATGACTCAGGCCCGCCAGAATTTTCGCGTCAGCGTGACCCGCGCCAAGATGCGTACGACGATCATGTCCCCTAAAGATGACGTCTGCGTATTGCTGATCCCCGTCGAATAGCCTGACTAGCGCGCTGCAATGCGTCGGGGACCTCGGCTAGGTCAGCCCCGGCATCCTAACCGCGGTGGCTGAGCCGGCGCCAAGGGGGCACGCAACGCTTCATCGATCTCCCCAAGGCAACTGCTCACGCCAAGTCCATGTCAGCATGTTTGGCGACACGGCTAACGCGCTCTCGTCCCCGAAAGCCGCCAGACGACTCACAGCCAGTAGTCGCCATCGCGTTCGCGCAAACCTACCTGGGGTGTCCGGCGGCCCCGGAAGTTGAGAAACGCGCTTGAGACGCGCGCCCATGAGGGCCATCCGACGCCGCCGAACGGGCTCTTCCTATCGTTCAAACGATTGCGGTGCCAACCCGCGCTTGCCATTCCGCCCGCGCTCGCCGAAGATTCCCTTGATGAAGAACGACGTGGATCATCTGCCTGAGGTGCAAAGGGGCGAGCTGGAGCGTGTCCAGGGCGTCCTGATGGAGGAGTTCGAAGAGGCGATCGGCAGGGCTACAACGCCGAGCCGTAAGAACGGCAAGATCCTCAAGATCATCCTGTTCGGATCCTATGCGCGTTCCGATTGGGTCGACGAACCCGAGAACGGCTATCAATCCGATTTCGACCTGCTGGTGATCGTCAACCACGACGACCTGACCGACATCGCCCATTACTGGTACATCGCAGAGGATCGCATCCTGCGCGACGCGGCGATCGCGCGGCCGGTCAACATCATTGTGCATTCGCTCGACGAGGTGAACCAGTCGCTCAAGCGCGGCGAGTATTTCTGGGTCGACATCGCGCGGGACGGGATCGTCCTCTACGAGCTGCCCTGCCATCCGCTGGCGACGCCGATGCCGCTCACCCAAGCCGACGCCTACCAGATGGCGAAGACGTACTTCGAGGAGTGGCTGAAGAAGATCGACAGCTCTCTCAAGGGCGCGCAGTTCTACATCGGAGAGCAGGAATGGAAGGACGCAGCCTTCACCCTGCATCAGGCAACTGAGCGCGCTTACGTCTGCTTCCTACTGGTGCGGACCCTCTATTTCCCACGCTCGCACAATATCAAGTTCCTACGCTCGCTCGCTGAGGGCAACGAGCCCCGGCTGATCGAGGCTTGGCCCCGCGATACCCGCATCGATCGTCGGCGCTTCCAGTTGCTCAAGCGCGGCTATGTCGAAGCCCGCTATTCCAGCGCCTATGAGATTACGATCGAGGAGCTGAACGCGATTCTGGCGTGCGTGCGAGCGCTGCGCGACATCATCGAGCGGGTCTCGCGTGAGAGGTTGGAGCAGCTGCGCGCCACGGCTGGGTCGTAGAACTCCATCAAGATCAATGCCCTGACTTGAAACGGCGCCGTGCACCACCGACATCCCTCCTATCGTTCAACAACGGAAAGGAGGTGGTCAGATGTCTCATTGTCGCACGCCGCGCGCGGCAGAATCTCTGAGCATGACCTCCACCGCGGGGGTCCGGCTCGGCTGAGCTGTCCGCGTTCGGATGACAATGGAAAGGCCGTCCCGAGAGGGGCGGCCTTTCGCGTTTGATCAGTCGAATGCTTCCGGCCATATGTCGAATGACTGCATCGTCATCTCAGCCCTAGCTGGCCGCACAGCGCCGCTGGGCACCATGTAATTTCGAGCGCCGTTGGAAGAGTCATTGCCCGTCGGGATTTCCCCCGGCGGGAGCCTCTTCGTGACCCCCACCAAGCTGCTGATCGGACAAATCCTTATCGTCTTCGGACTTGTGATCGCGGGCCTGTGGGCGGCGACGCAATGGGCGGCGGCGATGCTGGCCTATCAGCCCGAGCTGGGCCGGCCCTGGCTGATCGTCGGTGATGTCCCGGTCTACCGGCCCTGGGCGCTGTTTTCGTGGTGGTATCATTACGACGCCTATGCGCCGCACGTCTTCGACAAGGCGGGCATGCTCGCTGGCGCCTCCGGCTTCCTCGGCTGTGGCGCGGCGATAGCCGGGTCGCTGTGGCGCGCCCGCCAGCGCAGCAACGTCACCACTTATGGCTCCGCGCGCTGGGCAAAGCCCGGCGAGATCGAGCGCGCGGGGCTGTACCGCGACCGCGGCGTGCTGCTCGGTCGGCTCGGCGGCCAGTATCTGCGTCACGACGGCCCCGAGCACGTCATGGCGTTCGCGCCGACCCGGTCTGGCAAAGGCGTCGGCCTGGTCGTGCCGACTCTGCTGTCCTGGACCGGCTCGACGGTGGTCCACGACATCAAGGGCGAGAATTGGACGCTGACCGCCGGCTGGCGGTCGCGCTTCTCGCATTGTCTGCTGTTCAACCCCACCGACCCGCGCTCGGCGCGCTACAATCCGCTGCTCGAGGTCCGCCGCGGCGCCGACGAAGTGCGCGACGTCCAGAACATCGCCGACATCCTGGTCGATCCTGAGGGGGCGCTCGAGCGGCGAAACCACTGGGAAAAAACGAGCCATGCGCTGCTGGTCGGGGCGATCCTCCATATCCTCTATGCCGAGGAGGAGAAGACGCTCGCCCGCGTCGCGACTTTCCTGTCCGATCCGCAGCGCAGCTTCGTCGCGACGCTTCGGCGGATGATGTCGACCAACCATCTCGGCACTCCTGAGACGCCGCGCGTCCATCCGGTCATCGCCTCGGCCGCGCGCGAACTGCTCAACAAGAGCGAGAATGAGCGCTCGGGCGTGTTGTCGACCGCGATGTCGTTCCTCGGCATCTACCGTGACCCGACCGTTGCCGAGGTCACTTCACGCTGCGACTGGCGAATCGCCGACCTGATCGATGGCGAGCGGCCGGTCTCGCTGTACCTGGTCATTCCGCCCTCGGACATCAGCCGCACCAAGCCACTCGTCCGCCTCGTGCTCAACCAGATCGGCCGCCGTCTGACCGAGCGGCTCGAGCAGCGGGACGCTACGACGCGCCGGCACCAGCTGCTGATGATGCTCGACGAGTTCCCGGCGCTGGGCCGGCTCGACTTCTTCGAGACGAGTCTCGCCTTCATGGCCGGCTACGGCATCCGCGCCTTCCTGATCGCCCAGAGCCTCAACCAGATCGAAAAGGCCTATGGCGAGCACAATTCGATCCTCGACAATTGCCATGTCCGCGTCGCCTTCGCGACCAACGACGAGCGCACCGCCAAGCGTATTTCCGACGCGCTCGGTACCGCCACCGAGCAGCGCGCGATGCGCAATTATGCCGGCCATCGGCTCGCACCCTGGCTCGCGCATGTCATGGTCAGCCGCCAGGAAACCGCCCGTGCCCTGCTGACGCCCGGCGAGGTCATGCAGCTGCCGGCGACCGATGAGCTGGTGTTGCTCTCCGGGCTCGCGCCGGTCCGCGCGACCAAACTGCGCTATTTCGAGGACCGTAATTTCAGCGGTCGGGTGCAGCCGGCACCGGTTCTCGCCGATGGTGTCTATGGCGACCGCCCCCGCCAGCGATCGAACGACTGGGGCCGGTTCGCGCGGTTCCCCGACGCGCGGCTCGAGCTCGCCGCGGATCTGACCGATGCCGGAGATGATGGCGGCATGCAGCAACAGCGGCATCCCGGCCTCGCCCAGGAGGGCACGGCCCATTCTGTCGAGGCGGACCAGGCCGTGCAGGTCGCGCCGGACGACGACGACAATGTTGCCGCGGACAAGCGCGCGATGGAGCAGGCGCAGGGGCTGACCCCGGCGGCGCGCGCCTATGGCATCAACGAGGGCGCGCATCGCGACCTCATTCCGGGGCTCTGACGATGAAGGTCCGCCAGAACCTCTATATTGATCGCGAGCTCAGCGAAGCGCTCGAAGCACTCGCCGCCAGTCCCGGCGCGAACAAGTCTCGGCTGGTCAACGACGCATTGGCGAGCTGGCTCGCGCGGCACGGTTCAAAGGAGGTCGATGACCTGCTCAAGGTCCGGCTCGACCGCATGTCGCGCGAGATCGGTTTGGTCCGCCGCGACATCGACGTGGTGCTTGAGAGCCTTGCGCTGTTCGTGCGCTACCAGCTGCTGGTCACGGCGCCCTTGCCCGAGGCCGACAGCGCGGCGCTCGCGATCGGGCTCGAGCGGTTCGAGAAATTTGTCGGCCAGGTCGGACGCCAACTTGCCAGCGGCAGGCGCACCCTCGGCCCCACCGAGCCATTGGAGAAGGGGTCGTGAGCGGCGCGGCCGATACCGTGTCGGAAGGCCGGCGCCGCGCGATGCTGCGCACTGCGATGGGGCCAGCTATCGCCGCAGCCCTCGCCGACCCGCTCGTACTCGAGGTGATGATAAACCCGGATGGCGCGCTGCGGCTCGATCGGCTGGGCGAAGGGCGGACCGATACCGGCATCCGCTTCGAGCCGGCCCAGGTCGAGCGCATTATTCGGCTCGTCGCCAGCCACGCCCGTATTGAGGTGCATGCTGCGTCGCCGATCGTCTCGGCCGAGCTGCCGCCGCATGGCGAAGGCGCTGGCGAGCGGTTCGAAGGCGTGCTGCCCCCGGTCAGCCTCGCGCCCTGCTTCTCGATCCGCAAGCCGGCGATTCGCATCTACACGCTGCTCGACTATGTCGCTGACGAGATCATGTCGGCCGAGATGGCGCGCCTGCTGTCGCTGGCTGTGGTCGAACGCCGCAACATCCTCGTCGCCGGCGGCACCAGTTCGGGCAAGACGACGCTGGCCAACGCGCTGCTCGGCGAAATGGCGCATCTAGACGAGCGGGTGATCCTGATCGAGGACACGCGCGAGTTGCAGTCGCCTGCGCCCGATACCGTCGCGCTGCGCACCCGCGCCGGCCATGTCACCATGGCTGATCTGGTCCGCTCGACGCTGCGCCTGCGGCCCGACCGCATCATCGTCGGCGAGGTACGCGGCGGCGAGGCGCTCGATATGCTCAAGGCTTGGAACACCGGCCACCCCGGCGGAATCGCTACCGTCCATGCCAATAGCGCAGCCTCCGCGCTGCTGCGCATCGAGCAACTGATCCAGGAAGCCGTGGTCACCGTGCCCCGCCGGTTGATCGCCGATGCGATCGATCTGGTCGTGTTCATCGCCGGGCGGGGTTCGGCTCGCCGGGTGGACACGCTCGCACGCGTCGCCGGCCTCGATCCTGACGGCGACTACGCTCTTTTCGACCACCCCCTCGATTTCGCCCGCGCACCTCAAGGAGATTGACCATGCGCCTGTCCGTATCTTGCCGCCCTCCGCTCCCCTTAGCTGCGCTTGCCTTCGGGCTGGCGATCGCCGTTTCCGCGCCGGCCCTCGCGAGTGGCTCCGGCATGCCCTGGGAGCAGCCGCTCCAGCAGGTGCTCGAATCGGTCCAGGGGCCGGTCGCCAAGATCATCGCGGTGATGGTGATCATCACCACCGGCCTGACACTCGCGTTCGGCGAGACCTCGGGCGGCTTTCGCCGGCTCATCCAGATCGTGTTCGGCCTGTCGATCGCGTTCGCCGCCTCCTCCTTCTTCCTGAGCTTCTTCAGCTTCGGCGGCGGGGCGCTGGTCTGATGTCGACTCGCGTCGGCCATCACATCGAAGGGTTTGAGGCAGCGATCCATGGCAGCCTCGGGCAGCCCATCCTGCTCGGCGGCGCGCCGCGCGGGCTGGCGATCGTCAACGGCACGATCGCCGCAGCGATCGGGCTGGGCCTCCAGCAATGGCTGGTCGGGCTGGCCCTCTGGGCGGTCGGGCACAGCGTCGCGGTGTTCGCAGCGCGCCGCGACCCGGACTTCGCGCCGGTCCTGCTCCGCCATCTCCGCCAGAGGAGCTATCTCGCATGCTGAGCTTGCGCGAATATCGCCAGTGCGCCGACCGGCTCGCCGATCATCTCCCTTGGGCAGCGCTCGTCGCACCGGGCGTAGTGCTCAACAAGGACGGCAGCTTTCAGCGCACGCTTCGCTTCCGCGGGCCGGATCTGGAAAGCGCGACCGAGGCCGAACTGGTCGGCGCCTGCGCCCGCGCCAACAATGTGCTCAAGCGGTTCGGATCGGGCTGGGCCCTGTTCTTCGAGGCCGAGCGTGTCGAGGCGCTCGCCTATCCGGCGAGCGCCTTTCCCGATGCCGCTTCCTGGCTGGTCGACGAGGAGCGCCGCGCCACCTTCGAAGCAGAGGGCGCGCATTATGAAAGCCACTATCACCTGACGCTCACCTTCCTGCCGCCGGCCGATGCGAGCGATGCTGCCGGCCGGTCGCTGGTCGAGCGCAACGAAGAGGTCGATGGTCGCGACTGGCGCATGGCGCTGGCCGGCTTCATCGCGGAGACCGACCGTGTGCTCGATCTCTTCGCGGGCTTCATGCCTGAGGTACGCGGGCTCTCCTCCGAGGAGACGCTTGCATATCTTCATGCCTGCATTTCGACCCGCTGCCAGCCGGTCGCGGTGCCCGAGACGCCGATGTATCTCGACGGGCTGCTCGCCGATACGCCACTGGTCGGTGGGCTGGAGCCGAAGCTCGGCGACCGGCATCTGCGTACCATCACCGTGCTCGGCTTCCCCAATATGAGCCGTCCGGGAATCCTCGACGCGCTGAACGCCTCGGACTTTGGCTATCGCTGGGTCACCCGCTTCATCGCGCTCGACAAGACCGACGCGACCAAGGCGCTGACCAGGATCCGGCGCCAATGGTTCAACAAGCGCAAGTCGATCACCGCGATGCTGCGCGAGGTGATGTACAATCAGCCGGCGCAGCTGCTCGATAGCGACGCTGACAACAAGGTTGTCGACGCCGACCAGGCTTTGCAGGCGCTCGGCGCAGATTATGTCGCGTTCGGCTATCTGACCGTCACGATCACCGTCTCGGACGTGGACCGTATGCGCGCCGACGAGAAGGTCCGCGCGGTCGAGCGGATCGTCAACGGCCTCGGCTTCACCTGCGTGCGCGAGGGCGTCAACGCGGTTGAGGCATGGCTGTCCTCACTGCCCGGCCACACCTATGCCAATGTCCGGCAGCCGCTGGTCCATACCCTCAATCTCGCCCATCTGATGCCGCTCTCGGCGATCTGGGCGGGGCCGGTCACCAATGCCCATCTCGGCGGGCCGCCGCTACTGGTCGCTCAGACCGCGGGCACGACGCCGTTCCGCTTATCGACCCATGTCGGGGATGTCGGCCATATGCTGGTGGTGGGGCCGACCGGCGCGGGCAAGTCGGTGCTGTTGGCGCTGATCGCGCTGCAGTTCCGGCGCTATCCGAGTGCCCAGCTCTACATCTTCGACAAGGGCTTTTCCGCACGCGCCGCGGTGCTCGCTATGGGCGGCGCGCATCACGCGCTCGGCTTGGGAAGCGGCGCAGGGAAGGACGGAGGAAGTGGGCTCGCCTTTCAGCCGCTGCGGAAGATCGACGATACCGATGAGCGTAGCTGGGCGGCGGAATGGATTGCAGCGCTGCTCGCGCACGAGAAGGTCCTCGTCACCCCGGAGGTCAAGGAAGCGGTCTGGTCGGCGCTGGGCTCGCTCGCCTCAGCACCGGTCGAGGAGCGGACGCTGACGGGGTTTACGCTGCTGCTCCAGTCGAATGCACTGCGGACCGCGCTGACCGCCTATACGCTCGATGGCCCTTATGGCCGGCTGCTCGATGCTGCCGAACAGGCGCTGGCGCTCTCCGATATCCAATGCTTCGAGACCGAGGCGCTGATGGCCCAGTCGGGTGTGGTCGCACCGGTCCTGACCTATCTGTTCCACCGGCTTGAGGAGCGCTTCGACGGTCGTCCGACGCTGCTGATCCTCGACGAGGCCTGGATCTTCCTCGACCATCCGCTGTTCGCCGCGCGCATCCGCGAATGGCTGAAGACGCTGCGCAAGAAGAACGTCGCGGTGCTGTTCGCGACGCAGAGCCTGGCCGATATCGCCGACAGCAGCATCGCGCCCGCGATCATCGAGAGCTGCCCGCAGCGCATCCTGCTTCCCAACGACCGGGCGATCGAGCCGCAGAGCCAGGCCGCTTATCAGCGCTTCGGACTCAATGCGCGGCAGATCGAGCTCGTCGCGCGGGCTACGCCCAAGCGGCATTACTATCTCCAGTCCGCCCGCGGAAATCGCCTGTTCGAGCTCGGCCTGGGACCGATCGCGCTCACCCTCTGCGGCGCCTCTGATCCGGACAGCCAGCAGCAGATCGATGCGCTGCTCACCGAACGTGGCGCAAGCGCCTTCGCCGCCGAATTCCTCGCCTCGCGCGACCTCGCATGGGCCGCCGCGCTGCTCGGCGACTTCATTCCCCCGGTTCGCTGACCCTCTAACCGAAAGGAGAACACCCATGTCCCAGCGAAACCTCCGCCGACACTTCTCGAAGTATCTCGTCGCCACAGCGCTCGCGCTCGGCAGCGCCGGTTCGCTCGGCATGGCGCTACATGCGCCGCCGGCGCGGGCGCAGATCACCGTGTTCGATCCGTCGAACTATTCGCAGAACCTGCTCACTGCGGCGCGAACGCTCCAGCAAATCAACAACCAGATTCAATCGCTCCAGAACCAGGCAACGATGCTGACGAACCAGGCGAAGAATCTGAGCCGGATCGACTTCCCCGAACTCCAGGCGCTGACCCGGACACTACAGCAGATCGACCGGCTGATGGGCCAGGCGCAAGGGATCGGCTTTCGGGTCGATAATGTCGACAGCGAGTTCCGGCGGCTGTTTCCGCAGAGCTTCGACCAGGCGCTGACCACCAACGATCTTGTCGTCGGTGCCCGGACTCGCCTCGACACCTCGGTCGCCGCGTTCAATCGGACGATGCAGGTGCAGGCGCAGGTTGTCGGCAATGTCGCTGCCGATGCACAGGCGCTCGCCGCGATCGTGGCGAAGAGCCAGGGCGCCGAGGGCGGACTCCAGGCGCAACAGGCGACCAACCAGTTGCTGGCGCTCACCGCCAAGCAGCAGTTCCAGATCCAGAACATGATGGCGGCGCAGTACCGTGTCGAGACGCTCGAAGCGTCGCGCCGCGCTCAGGCCCAGGCCGAGGCGCAGGCCGCCACTCGAAAGTTCCTCGGCAACGGCACGGCCTACCACCCTCGCTAGGGGCCTCCCGTCCGAGCGTGACGGCGGGCGCTGCCCTCGGTTCGCCGTCACCCCGCGGGGCGCGTCTCCGGTTCCCCGAGCGCGCTCCGCGGGACTTCTCCCCGCCGACAGGAAATGACCATGACCGACCTCAACGTCATCGACCAGTTCCTGCAGGCGTTCATTCGCTACATCGACAGCGGGTTCGGCTTGCTGGGCGGCGATGTCCATTTTCTGGCGGCGACGCTGATCGGCATCGACATCACGCTGGCGGGCCTGTTCTGGGCGCTGGGCGGCGAACAGGATGTGATGGGGCGCTTCCTTAAGAAGATCCTCTATGTTGGCGCGTTCGCCTTCATCCTGAACAGCTTCCCAACCCTCGCGACGATCGTGTTCAACTCGTTCGCTGCGGCCGGGCTGACCGCGGGCGGCGGCACCATCTCGGCCGACGATCTGCTCAAGCCGGGCAGGCTGGCCGGAACGGGATTCTCCGCTGCCTGGCCGCTGCTCGAGCAGGTCTCGCAGCTTCTCGGCTTCACGACCTTCTTCGACAATTTCCTGACGATCGCTGTGCTGCTCTTCGCCTGGGTGCTGGTGATCCTGTCGTTCTTCATCCTCGCGATCCAGCTGTTCATCACGATCCTGGAGTTCAAGCTGACCACCTTGGCCGGCTTCGTGCTGGTGCCCTTCGCGTTGTGGAACCGCACCAGCTTCCTCGCCGAGCGCGTGCTGGGAAGCGTTGTCAGCTCAGGCATCAAGGTGATGGTGCTCGCCGTTATCGTTGGGATCGGTTCGAACTACTTCAACGATTTCGTCGGATCCCTACAGGGTCAGGAGCCCGATATCGGGAAGGCGATGAGCCTGGCGCTCGCCGCACTCACCTTGTTCGGACTCGGCATTTTCGGTCCGAGCATTGCGACCGGCCTGGTCTCCGGTGCGCCTCAGCTCGGCGCCGGCGCGGTCGCCGGCACGGCGCTCGGTGCCGCCGGCGTCGTTGCGCTGGGTGGTGGTGCCGCCCTTGCCGGTGGACGTGCCATCGGAGGGGCCGCTCTGGGTGCGGTCCGTGCTGGCACATCGATGGGCTCGGCAGCGTCGACTGCCTACAAGCTCGGCCAGGAGAGCACGGGCTCCACCAGCGTCGGCACCGGGCTCAAGGGGGTTGCGAGCGCGGCGGGCAGCGCATTGCGCAATCGCGCCGCCGGGGCTTTCGGTATCGGCGAGGCCGCGGCTTCGGGTCGCCAGGCAGCTTTCGACGCGCTTGCCCACCGGCAGACGCCCGCCACCAGCGGATCCGATCAGGCCGCCGAGCACCAGCCGGCCTGGGCGCAGGCACTGCGCCGCCAGCAGGATGCGCGCCATCATCGCCAGGTCGTCGCCCACACCCTGCGCGAGGGCGATCGCGGCGGCGCGTCGGCAACCCCTGACATCAAGGAAAAGGAGGACTGAGCGATGCTCTTCAAGCGAAGCGTCCAGCGCTACGGGCGAACGCCCGAACCCGACACGCCCTTTCATCGTGCCGGCCAGCTCTGGGACGAGCGGATCGGATCGGCGCGCGTCCAGGCGCGCAATTGGCGGCTGATGGCCTTTGGCGGACTGGCGCTCACTACGGCCATGTCGGGCGCGCTGATATGGCAGTCGCTGCAGAGTCGGGTGACGCCCTATGTCGTCGAGGTCGATCGCCTCGGCGAGGCACGCGCGATCAGCGAAGCCGAGGCTGGGCATCGCCCTACGGACCCCCAGATCTCCTGGCATCTGGCCCGCTTCATCGAGAAGGTGCGCTCAGTCTCGCTCGACCCGGTGCTGATGCGGCGCGACTGGCTATCGGCCTATGACTTCGCCAGCCAGCGTGGCGCGGTGTTCCTCGGTGACTATGCGCGGTCGGCGAACCCGTTCGGTGCCATTGGCCAAAAGACGGTATCGGTTCAGGTCACGAGCGTGGTCCGTGCGTCGGATCAGTCATTTCAGGTGAAGTGGATCGAGACCGCCTTCGACCGGGGCGCGCAGGCGGGAACCTCGCACTGGACCGGCATCCTGACCGTCAAGCTCAAGCCGCCCGCATCGGCGGAGGTGCTGCGCAAGAATCCGCTCGGCCTCTATGTCGATGCGATCGACTGGAGCCGCGAGATCGAGCCGGCGGCCAACCCGGCGGTCTCGTCGCGAGCAGCCGCGCGCCCGGTGCAACCGGCCCCCGAAGTTTCGATCACCGCCGCGACTGATGGCGCCGCCTCGGCGAGCCCAATCCCTGCCAATCCGGAGAATCGGCAATGAAACGCCCCAGCAACTTGCCCACGCTGTTTGCGGTGGCGATTGTCTTGATCGTACCCACCAGCACCTTTGCGCAGCGTTCAAGCGCCGCCAATGCTCCCCAGCGGACGACATCGACGATCGCCGCGGCAAACCGGGCCGCAACGCGCGAACCGTCTCCGCTGGCCTTTCTCAATGCCGCTGCGGTCATGCCCTATGCCGAAGGCGCGATCTATCAGGTCTACACCACGCCGGAACGCGTGACCGACATCGTGCTTGAGCCCGGTGAGGTGCTGGGCGCGGTGGCGAGCGGCGACACGGCGC
Source organism: Sphingomonas sp. CCH9-E2 (assembly GCF_001557215.1). Lineage (GTDB taxonomy): Bacteria > Pseudomonadota > Alphaproteobacteria > Sphingomonadales > Sphingomonadaceae > Sphingomonas. Next base: position 19,475 of record NZ_LSJM01000305.1, read on the forward strand.
GCTGGGTGATCGGCGATACCACGAGCGGCGCAGGTGGCAGCAAGCGCGTCCATATCCTCGTGAAGCCCTATGCTGCGGGTCTCTCCACCAATCTCGTCATCACCACGGATCGGCGGACCTATCATCTCGCGCTCACCAGCGCGCGCAGCGTCGGCATGTCGGCGCTGAGCTGGACCTATCCGCAGGATGCGTTGCTGGCGATCCAGCGAACCGAGGAAGCGGCGGCTGCGGCTACCCCGGTGGCCGCCGGACTCGACGTCGATCAGCTCCATTTCAACTATGCCATCTCCGGGGATACGCCGCGATGGCGGCCGTTGCGCGCGTTCGACGACGGCAGGCAGACCTATATCGAGTTTCCTGCGAGCCTGGCGGTCGGGGAAGCGCCGCCGCTGTTCCTCGTTGGCGCGAAGGGCGAGGCGCAGCTGGTCAACTACCGCCTGCGCGGACGCTATTATGTGGTCGACAGGATCTTCGACGTTGCCGAGCTCCGCCTCGGCGCCAAGCGCCAGGAGATCGTCCGGCTTACCCGCATCGATGAAGCCGGGCGCCGCGGTCGGACGAAGGGGAGAGCGTCGTGACTGCAGAAATCGCTGAGGCGCCCGACGGCGCCGCTTCCATGAGGTCGCCGAAGGTGGATCCCGAGACCCTGGTGCTGCGCGCCCGGCCCGGACGCGCGATCCGCTTTAAGCGCGGCGTGATCGTGTCGCTCGCCGCGATCGCCGTCGCCGGCGTCGTCGGCACGGCTTGGTTCGCGCTCGAGCCTCGCGCGCTGCATCTCGCCGCGGACGGCGACGACAAGAACCTCGCGGCCAAGGCGCCGACCGATACACTGGGCGCGCTGCCGGCGAGCTACGATACAGTGCCGAAGCTGGGGCCGCCGCTGCCCGGAGATTTGGGCAAACCCATCCTCGATCGTCAGCGCCAGCTTGCTGGCGAGGGGATACCACCAGTTCCGCCGGTATCGGCAGTACCGCAAACCGCCGACGACGCCCGCCAGCGCCGGGCTGCGGAACTCAAGGCGGCGCGTGAATCCGGATTGCTGATCCAGACCGCCGGCCAGCAAGCGCAGGGCGGACCGATGCCGGCGGGTCCGACGCCGGGACCGCCGCGGTCTGGTGAACAGATCGCCAAGGTCGCAGTCGATGCCGAGCGCGATCCCAACGGCCAGGAGCGCAAAGCCGATTTTATCCGTACCCCCGGCAATGCTACCGACATCAACCCGCATGCGGTGACGCCGCGTCCATCGCCGTTCACCCTGTCTACGGGCAGCGTGATCTCGGCAAGCCTGATCACCGGCCTGAGATCGGACCTGCCGGGTCTCGTGACCGCGCAAGTAACCGAGCGGGTCTTCGACAGCGCGACTGGCAATATCCTGCTGGTACCGCAGGGTGCCCGGCTCATCGGCGCATACGACAACGTCGTCGCGTTCGGGCAATGGCGGGCACTGGTCGTATGGCAGCGGATCATCTTCCCCGACGGTAGTTCGATCCGCCTGGACAACGCGCCGGCCACCGATCCGTCGGGCTATGCCGGGCTAGCCGACAAGGTCGATTTCCATACCTGGGCGCTGCTCAAGGGCGTGGTGCTGTCGACCCTGCTCGGCGTTGGTTCGGAATTGCAGTTCAGCGGTGAGAGCGATCTGGTCCAGGCCGTGAGGCAGTCGACCCAGCAAAGCGTCTCGCGCGCCGGCGATCAACTCACTTCGCGGAATCTGCAGATCCAACCGACGATCACCATTCGCCCGGGCGCACCCGTCCGGCTGCTGGTGCATCACGACCTGATCCTGAAACCCTGGATGGAGTAATGGCGATGGCGGACCTACGTCTTCCGCGGCTTCCCGACCGCACCCCGGTGAAGATCAGCATCCAGGTGCCCCCGCACCTCTTCGCCGATCTCACGCGATACGCAGCGCTCTACAAGGAGGCCTATAGCCAGGAAGAGGCCGTCGCCGACCTGATCCCGTCCATGCTGACCGCCTTCCTCGACAGCGACCGGGCCTTCGCGAAAGCCCGGTCGGGTGGGAAGTGACCGCCATGGGCACCGCCAGCCTGGATGAGAGATACCCCGCAAACGGGTCGATCGAGCCGATCAGCGTTCGCATCCCCACCGCCGTTGCCATGACCGGGCTGAGCCGATCGAGGATCTACGAGCTGATCGCTTGTGGCGAAATCCAGATCGCGAAGGACCGACGGAGCACGCTGATCATCGTCGCCAGTTTGCGGGAGACGGTGCGGCGGAGGATCGTAGACCGAGATTTGCCGACCGGGTAGCGGCCTCGGTCCGTCGCGTTCCCATAGGCAGGCGGCGAGACACTCGTTCCATTTGTTCTTGTTTTGTGCCATTTCTTCGGCATGGAACGATTCGCCCCAGAGCCCTCGCGTGCCGCCATCTCATCCGCCATCCTTGCCGCGCCAGGATGGGCGCGCGTCGGGATCACGATGCCGAATGATCGATTGCGTGCGGAGGCTGCGGAGGAGTTGGCGCGCGCGATCGTCGATCGGCTACATCACACTGAGCCCAGCCTGGATATGGACCAGTTGACGCTGCCAATCTGACCGCTTTCGGCTTCGAACTTCGGTTCTCGGTCGATCGCCAGAAGCTGCCGCGCCGAGCTGGGCTAGACGGCTCCGTTTATTGGCCCGGCTTAACCTGCATGGCCTTGCCACTTCACCGGTATCCGCAGGTAAGTCACGCCGTTTGCCTCCGCCTCGTGGAACCGTCCCGCGCGAATGTTGACCTGAATCGAGGGTAGCAGCAGCTTCGGCACCGCAAGTCCGGCATCGCGTTGCTCACGCATCGCGACGAACGCATCCTCGGTCACGCCATCGTGCACATGGACACTGGCCATGCGCTGTTCTCGCACCGTGGTCTCCCAGCAATACTCGTCCCGGCCTGGCGCCTTGTAGTCGTGGCACATGAACAAGTGTGTGTCGTCGGGCAACGACAGCAGGCGCTGAATGGACCGGTACAACGTGCGCGCATCGCCACCGGGGAAGTCGGCCCGCGCTGTGCCATAGTCGGGCATGAACAGCGTGTCGCCGACGAAGGCCGTGTCGCCGATCCGATAAGCGATGTCCGCCGGCGTGTGCCCCGGAACATGCAGCACTTCCACCTCCAGCGCGCCGATCGCGAAACGATCGCCGTCCTCGAACAGCCGATCGAAATCGGAGCCGTCGGTCTTCAGATCGGTCATGGCGAAAACCGGGCGGAAGATGCGCTGCACGTCGCGAATATGCGTGCCGATGCCGATCCATGCATCGGTGTGAGCCTTGATGAACGGAGCGGCTGACAGATGGTCGGCGTGCGCGTGCGTCTCCAGCACCATCTCGACGCGCCAATCCTGATCGCTTGCGAACGCAAGGATGCGTTCCGCCGAGCGCGTGTCAGCAACACCACTGGCCAGATCGAAGTCGAGCACCGGGTCGATGATGGCGGCGGTGCGAGTGGTGGGGTCACCGACGAGGTAGCTGATCGTGTTCGTCGGCTCGTCGAAAAAAGCCTCAATATGGGGCCGGGTCATAATCGTCCTCCGTTTGGCTTGACTATATATTAGCATATACTAAATTAGCAATACCTAACGGAGTAACGATGATGCTCAAGCCGCCCATGGACTTGGCGACGTTCGAGGCGAAGGCCGGGCAGGTTGCCGACACACTGAAGGCGATCGGCAATGCCCGCCGACTGATGCTGCTTTGCAAGCTCGTCGAGCATGGCGAGGTGACGGTGCGCGACCTCGCCAGCGATGTCGGGTTGTCGCAGTCGGCCTGCTCGCAGCATCTCGCAAAGATGCGCGACGAGGGGCTCATCGCTTTCCGGCGCGACAGCCAGACGCTTTGGTATCGGATCGCCGATCCGCGCGTCGAGACGCTGCTCACCACACTTTACCAGCTCTTCTGCAAGGATTGATGACATGGAGACCCTGTCCCCGACTGCGGCGCGTGCGGCGATCGAGACCGGCGCACGCTTGGTCGATATCCGCGACGCCGACGAACATGCGCGCGAGCGCATCCCCGGCGCGCTCAACCTGCCGCTCGCGCGGATCAGCGACCTGGCGGCCGACGGCCGTCCTGTCATATTTCATTGCCGTTCTTGCATGCGGACGGCAGCCAACGCGGCGCAGCTTCAGGCGGCCGCCGCCGGTGCGCCCGCCTACCTTCTCGAAGGGGGGATCGATAACTGGCGGCGCGCCGGCTTCGCGACCGTCGCCGATCGCAGACAGCCGCTGGAGATCATGCGGCAGGTGCAGATCACCGCTGGCGCTCTGGTGCTCGCTGGCGTCCTGCTCGGGTGGTTGGTTGCACCGGGATTCTTCGGGCTGTCCGCCTTCGTCGGCGTGGGGCTGATGTTCGCCGGTACTACGGGCTGGTGTGGCATGGCGAACCTGCTTCGCGTCATGCCCTGGAATCGGCGCGCGGCCGCCTGAGGCACCGATGGGCGCCCTCTCGATCGTTGCGGCGCTGGCATCGGGCGGACTGGTCGGCCTCGTGCTCGGCCTTGTCGGCGGCGGCGGATCTATCCTCGCGGTGCCGCTCCTGGTCTACGTGGTCGGCATCGGTTCGGCACACGCAGCGATCGGCACGGCCGCCGTCGCGGTGACGGCGAACGCGCTTGCCAGCCTAGCAGGACACGCCCGCGCCGGCCGGGTGAAGTGGCGTTGCGCCGCCGTGTTCGCCGCATCCGGGATGATCGGTGCGGCACTCGGCGCCGAACTGGGCAAGGCAATCGACGGCGAGCGGTTGCTCTCGCTCTTTGGGCTGCTGATGGTCGGCGTGGGCCTGTCGATGCTCCGCAGGCGGAGAGCCGCCGAGGTGCCTGACGTGCGCCTCACGCGCGAAAGCGCCGCAACACTCCTGCCGCGACTCGTGCCGATCGGGCTCACCGTAGGGCTCGCCGCCGGCTTCTTTGGGATCGGAGGCGGTTTTCTGATCGTGCCGGGACTGATGCTCGCGACAGCGATGCCTTTGCCCTACGCCATCGGCACGTCGCTGGTCGTCGTCAGTGCGCTTGGCCTGACGACCGCCACTTCCTATGCCGCATCCGGGCTGGTCGACTGGACGGTGACCGCGCTGCTGGTGGCCGGCGGCGTGGGCGGAACGATCTTCGGCATCTGGCTGGGGCGTTTGTTCGCCGCCCGCAAGGGTGTCCTTGAAAAGGGATTCGCGGGCGTCGTTGTTGCGGTCGGTGCCTACGTCGTCCTGTCCACCCTTTGAGCTTCAGACGACTCACGGGTCAGAGAGCCGTGCTCATCCGACTTCAGGCGATGTGATCTCGCAATCGATTCCGACGCAATCCCCCGGCGTCCCGGAATCTATTTGAGAGAAATATGAGAGAAATCGCCTGAAAATCGGCGTAAATTTCCGCTAAGTCTTTGAAAAGACTTGGTGACCCCTACGGGAATCGAACCCGTGTTTCAGCCGTGAAAGGGCCGCGTCCTAACCGCTAGACGAAGGGGCCGTGATGGCGAGGGCGCCGGTTAGGCAAAGCCGCGCGCCGGGTCAAGGGGTTTTCAGTCGGCCCAGGCGGCATCGTCGAGATGAATTTCTGCGGCGGGCCTTGGACCCCAGTCGTCGATCTTCGCGCGGCCGGCGATCCACAGGCGGCGGTCGCGCGGGGCGCCGAGCAAGGCGAGGCCGAGCGGCGTGTCGGCGGCGCGGAACGCCATCGCCTTGATGCTGCGCCCGTCATCGCCCGCGACGATCGCGCGGACATGGCCGTTGCCGACGACGTCGCACTTGATCAGGCGTACCGGCCCGGCGACGACGCGCGGCGCGGGCCAGCCCATGCCATAGGGGCCGCCCGCCTCCATCGCCTCGACCAGCTGCGGATTGACCCCGCCCGGCGCGAGCACCGCGTCGAGCAGCAGCGCGCGCGATTCGGAGGCGCGCTCGACCGCTTCGGCGAGCTTGGCGTTGAGGAAGGCGACGAAGGCGGGGATCTGATCCTCCGCGACGGTGACGCCCGCCGCCATCGCATGGCCGCCGCCCGCGATCAGCAGGCCGGCTTCCTTGGCCGCGATGATCGCCGCGCCGAGATCGACGCCGGAGATCGAGCGGCCCGAGCCCTTGCCGATCCTATCCTCACCGATCGCGATGACGATGGCCGGGCGACCGTGCTTTTCCTTGAGTCGTCCGGCGACGATGCCGATCACGCCGGGGTGCCAGCCGCGCGCGGCAACGACCGCTACCGCGCCGTCGCAGTCCATCGCTTCGGCGGATTGCTGGACCTCCGCCTCGATCGCGCGGCGTTCTTCGTTCAGACGGTCGAGCTCCTGCGCGATGCCGCGCGCCTCGTCCATATCCTCGGTGGTGAGCAGGCGGACGCCGAGGTCCGACTTGCCGACGCGCCCGCCGGCATTGATGCGCGGGCCGAGCGCGAAGCCGAGATCGGTGCAGGTCGGGGCGCGGGTCAGGCGGCTCGCATCGATCAGCGCGTTCATGCCGATGTTGCGGCGCTGGGCCATCACCTTGAGGCCCTGGGCCACGAAGGCGCGGTTGAGCCCCTTAAGCTGCGCCACATCGGCGACGGTGCCGAGCGCGACGAGGTCGAGCAGGTCGAGCAGGCGCGGTTCGGCGCGGCTGGCGAAGAAGCCACGCCCGCGCAACACGCGGACCAACGCCGCGCCGAGCAGCCAGGCGACGCCGACGGCGGCGAGGTGGCCATGCGCGCGCCCCTCATCCTCGTCGAGGCGGTTGGGATTGACCAGCGCGAGTGCGACCGGGAGTTCGGAGGCGCATTTATGGTGGTCGACCACGATCACCTCGGCCCCGACCGCCTTGGCCTCGGCCAGCGCGTCATAGGCCATCGCGCCGCAATCGACGGTGACGATCAGGTCGGCGCCGTCGTGCTTCAGCCGCACCAGCGCCTCGCCCGAGGGGCCGTAGCCCTCCATAAGCCTGTCGGGGATATAGGCGCGCGGGGCGAGGCCGAGATCGCGGAGCAGGCGGATCAGCAACGCGGCGGAGGTTGCGCCATCGACGTCATAATCGCCGAACACCGTGACCTGCTGCCCGCGCTGCACGGCGTCGGCCAAGCGTTCGGCGGCGCGGTCCATGTCGCGGAAGATGGAGGGGTCCGGCATGAAGGCGCGGATGCTGGGGCTGCGATGCGCCTCCAGCTCTTCGCGCGGGCAGCCGCGGGTGAGCAGCAATTGGGTGACGAGATCGTCGGGGGCGAAGGAGGGATCGCGCGCATCCGCCGCCAGCCCGCGCCAGCGCCAGGCCTGACCGAGGATCGAACTATGGACGTTGAGCACGGGGGTCATCGGGGGGCTTTAGCGTGGATTGGCGGCAGTGTGAATCAGGTTCCCCTCCCGCTTGCGGGAGGGGTTAGGGGAGGGGCTGTCCGCAGGCGGCGGACTCAAGAGGACAGGCCCTCCCCCGACCCCTCCCGCAAGCGGGAGGGGAGATTCAGTCTTCCAAAATCTTGCTGTGCACCCGCGTGTCGCGCATCAGCAGATAGGTGACTAGCGACACGCCGATCATCGCGGTCACATACCAGTAGAAGCCGCGCTCCATCCCCTGATCCTTGAACCACAGCGCCACATAGGGCGCGGTGCCGCCGAAGATCGCGTTGGCCAGCGCATAGGGCAAAGCAACGCCGAGCGTGCGGATATGCGCCGGGAACAACTCCGCCTTCACCACCGCGTTGATCGAGGTGTAGCCGGTGACGATCACCAGCGCGCCGGACATGATCAGGAAGGCGGCGAGCGGGGTCTGCACGCTCTCCAGCGTGGTGAAGATCGGCCAGGTGAAGACGACGCCGAGCACGCCGAACCCGACCATCAGCGGCTTGCGCCCGATCCGGTCGGACAGCGCACCCGCGAGCGGCTGGAGGCACATGAACACGAACAAAGCGGCGGCGCTGATCTGGGTCGAGACCTGCTTTGTGAACGCGCCGGTGCCGCTGAGGAAGGTGAGCAAATAGACGGAGTAGGCGTAGAAGGCGAGCGTGCCGCCGGCGGTGAGCAGCATCACCAGTGCCGCCTCACGCGGGTGGCGCAGGAACAGGCCGCCGAAGCTCGACTTGTCCTCCGCCGCCGTGCTGCGGTTGGCGAAGCTTTGCGTTTCGGGCAGGTTGCGGCGGAGCCAGAACACGCCGATCGCGAGCGCGCCGCCGATGAAGAAGGGGATGCGCCAGCCCCACTCCGCCAGCGCGGTGTCGGCCATCGCCGCCTGCAGCGCGAGCAGCACCGCCAGCGCCACGAGGTGGCCGGAGATCAGCGTCACATATTGGAAGCTGGAATAGAAACCGCGCCGCTCGCGCCCCGCCATTTCGGACAGATAGGTCGCGCTCGCACCATATTCGCCGCCGACCGACAGGCCCTGCATCAATCGCGCAACGACCAGCGATACCGTCGCCCATGTGCCGATACTGTCATAGCTCGGCGTCACCGCAATCAGCATCGATCCGCCGCACATCAAAGTCACCGACAGCGTGAGGCCAGCCTTGCGCCCGCGCCGGTCGCCGTAAATTCCCATCAGCCACGCACCGATCGGGCGCATGAAAAAGCCGACCGCGAAGATCGCCCAGACGTTGAGCGATTGCGCCAGCGGATCGTCCTTGGGGAAGAAATGCGGGGCGAGGTAGCTGCTGAACGCGGCATAAGCGTACCAGTCATACCATTCGACCAGATTGCCCGCCGACCCGCCAAAGATCGACTTGAGCCGCTGGCGCGTGTCGGTCGCGGCGCTCATCGGCTAACCGCCTGGGTGAGCTTGCGCCGGACGAAACGCCCGGCGAGGCCGAAGGGCGCGACCCAGGGGCGCCACCATGGCGCATCGGGGGAGTAGGACGAGGCTTCGATCAGCATCAGGCGCAGCTCCTCGCGGCGATAGGCCCAGTCCGGCATGAACCGGATTTTGTCGAGATAGACAACCAGGCTGCGGTCCCAGTCGACTTCGCGCAGCGTCGCGCGGTGCGGGGCGGTGAGGTCGCGCAGCGCCGCTGCGGTCAGGCGGCGCGCCTGATGCGAGAGCGTCGCGGGCGGCGGGCAGGCGGAGTCGCCGAACAGATCGGCCGCGAGCGCCAGCGCGCTGTCGTGCACGTCGCCCGCGCCGATCCGGGCGGCGCAGTCGCGCGCGGCGGCGCGCTCCGCGTCGCTGCTGCACCGGGTCAATGCGGCGAAGTCTGCGATCCATTTCAGCCGGTGCCAATTGGTGCTCGCGCCATGCACGGCGAGATAGACCAGCATTTCGGGACGGGCGAGCGAAGGCAGGCGATGCTCCGCGCCGACCGCGACGGTCTCGCGCGGCGAGTTCAGGCCGAGCGTGGGGACGAGCGCACGGTTGATGAACAAGCGCGTGTGGAGTTCGACCATCACCCGGCTGCCGGGATGCCGCCACGCGCTGTCCTTGAGCACATGATCGAGTGAGCCCGGCTCCGCGCGGTCCTGTCCGTCGAGCGAGACATAGCCCAGATCCTGCAACGCGGCGAACGCCTCGGCGCGGGCGGCCGGATCGATCAGCAGGTCGATATCGTGCGATGCCTTGGTCCCGACATTGCCATAGGCGAGCAGGGCAAGGGCCGGCCCCTTGACGGTGATCCAGTCGATGCCGCGTGCGGTGAAGGCCGCGCCGATGCGGCAGAGCTCGGCGGTCTGGACCATCGCGACCATGCTGTCGCGGCGGGCGGCGGCGATACTGCGCTCGGCAATCGCGGCGGGAACCTTGGCGCAGTGCCGCATCGCCCCGGCGACGAGCGGCATGACGCGGTGCCGGGTCGCATCGGTGAACACCGCCTCCCAATCGGTCACGCGGGCGGCGGCGGTCCGGATCGCGTCGTGCCGGGCGGCATTGTCGGGCCAACGGCACGCCGCAGCCAGAAAGCCGAAGGCACCCGTCGCATCACTTGCCCGCTGCGGCTTTGGCACCTTCAATCCCCCAGAACCCATTCGCGTGCGGCCCCCGCCGCACGGTGTCGGCCGTCAGAACGACCCGGGCACCTCGCGCTGTGCGGTGCTCGGCCGTGTCGGGCTCACCAGCTCCAGCCCGCCCTTGCTGCTTCGCGCAACTTCCATGCTCGACGCCGTGATCGGCGTACAGCTGCGACCGGCGAGGAAATCAAGTGCAGTCTTGATCGACGCCTCCTGCGGATCGCCGAGCGGGCGGGTCACGTCGTCGCTCGCCTGACAGGTCGCGCCCATGAAACTGGCAAGGCCGGTATAATAGGCCCCCTGGCGCGCGCTGTTTTCGGTGGCGAAGGCGACGACACGCAGCCGGTCGTCGCACGCGGTGCGGTCGACCGCGATCTGGCCGACCGGCTTGCCATAGGTGTTGGTGCCGACCAGCGCCGCGCGATTGCCCAGCAGCGGGATGAAGGTGTTCATCACCAGCTCGCTCGCCGACGCGCTCCCGCCAGTGCCGATGAAGGCGATCCGGGTCGGAGTGATCGATTGCGACTGCGGGCTGAAGAAGGTGGTTTCGTTGTTCGATGCCTTCGACGCGCGGAAGGTGGTGTAGTTGGCGACCTGGCTGCTCGTCCGGTCGCGGGCGAGGAGATTGTTGATCAGCGTCGCGATCGAAACCAGCCCGCCGCCATTGTAGCGCAGGTCGATGATCACTTCGCTCACCCCCTGTGCGCGGAAATCGGCGAAGGCGGTGCGCAGCGGCGTTTCGGCGGTGTTGATGAAGGTGCGCAGGTTGATGTAGCCGACCTTCTTGCCTGCATCGTCGATGATTTTCGCGCCATAGCGGGCCGAGACCGGGGTCAGCGTATAGGTCGCGCGGGTGATCGTCGCGGTCTGTTCCGACCCGCCGAGCGGGCGGAAGCGGAAGGTGCGGGTGTCGCCGTTGAGCGCGTTGGTAATGCCGGCCGAGCCTTCGCTGGCGATGATGTCGCTGACATTGCGCAGCGTTGCCGCACTTGACCCGATTGCCAGAATCTCGGTTCCGCGGTCGATCCCGGCGGTCAGCGCGGGGGTGCCTTCAAATGCCTCGGCGATCAGCAGGCGGCGCGCGACCGAATCGACCGACAGGCGGATGCCGAACCCGGCGTTGGAGCCGGAGTTGTAATAGGCATTCTCCTCGGCGATCGAGGTAATGTAGGTGAAATAACGGTCCTTGTTCTGCGCCCGCGCGGTAGCGGTGAGCGCGTCGATATAATCCTGAACCGTCGTATAGGGCGTTGCACTAAGGCTGGTCGGCAGCGTTTCGGGGAAGAGATACCATTCGTTGAGCTGCTGCGCCGCCCAGGACTGGCGCGAGGCGAGCGAGCAGGTGCCGGTCGGCGCTGGCGTGGACCCGCTGCCCCCGGTGCTGACCGATCCGCTGCCCCCGCCGCCACAGGCGGACAACAGGGTCAGGATCGCGACGGATGCCGTAAGACGTTGCAAATGAAGACGAAACTGGCGCATAGCCCGGCCAGAATATCGCAAGGCGGGGCGGTCGTCATGCGGTAAATGTGGCGCGTTTGCCGCACCCGTGCGCGATTGCGGACCGGAATCACCGACTTGTCGTGGAAATCGCCGCTGTGCCTTGTCTTTGAGCCGCCCCTTTGCTAGGGGCGCGTCCCAACGCCCGGGGCAGGTGCTTCGGCGATCCCTGTTCTGTTGAATTCGAATCTGGAGTTGAGACGGCTTTATGCAAATCATCGTTCGCGACAATAATGTCGACCAGGCGCTGCGGGCGCTCAAGAAGAAGCTGCAGCGTGAGGGCGTCTATCGCGAGATGAAGCTGCGCCGTCACTTCGAGAAGCCGAGCGAAAAGCGCGCCCGTGAGCGTGCCGCTGCGGTGCGTCGTGCGCGCAAGCTCGAGCGCAAGCGCATGGAGCGCGACGGCGCCCGTTAAGGCCCGATTCGCTGTCGGCGCGCGGGGCGTGCCGACGGCGTGACGTTTGTGATCGTTCGCCGCGCCGCGGGCCGGCCCCTTCAGGATAGCTGAGCCATGTCGTCCGTCACCGCCGTGCCGATCGCACCGACCAAGCGCAGCGCGCTTGTCTGGCTGTGGCTGGGGATCATCGTCGCGGTTGCAGGTGCCGTCGCGCTGGCCTGGGTCGGGACCGAGAAGGTCGTGACCGAGCGCGCCGACAATGCGACCTTCCTGGCGCGCAACAAGACGCAGGCCGGGGTGACCGAGACGGCGTCGGGCCTGCAGATCCAGACGATCACCGAAGGGACCGGCGCTAGCCCGACCGACAGCGACGTGGCGTTGGTCAACTACAAGGGCACGCTGCGTAACGGCGAGACGTTCGACGCCAGCCAGCAGCCGACTCCGCTTCCGGTCCAGGGCATGATCCCCGGCTTCAGCGAAGCGCTGAAGCTGATGAAGAAGGGCGGCAAATACCGCATCTGGATCAAGCCCGAGCTGGGCTATGGCAGCGAGGCCAAGACTGACCCGCGCAGCGGGCGTGAGGTGATCCCGGCCGATTCGCTGCTGGTGTTCGAGGTCGAGCTGATCGAGTTCCTGCCGATGAGCGTCTATCAGCAGATGATGCAGCAGCAGATGGGCGGTGCCCCGGGCGGCGCCCCGCCGCCGCCGGGCAACTGATCGGTCGGCAGGGACTGCGGACATGAAAAGGGCGGGGCCGATGGCCTCGCCCTTTTTCGTTTCGGGGGGTGGTTTGGTGCCTAAAGCGTCCAGCGGCCCGTTGCGGCACCGGCGCCCGGCACCGCGTTCTTGAGGTCCGCGAACAGCCCGCCCGGCGCGACCAGGGCGGAGAGCTTGTCGGCGCCCATCGCGACATAATCGTCGTGCGTCACTGCGAGCAGGACGAGGTCATATTGTTCGGCCAGCGCGGCGTCGTCGGCCAGTTCCAGCCCATATTCGTGATGCGCTTCGGCGGCATTGGCGAGCGGGTCGTGGACGGTGACCGCATGCCCCAGTTCGGCGAGGCGCGCGATCAGGTCGGCGACCTTGGAGTTGCGCAGGTCGGGGACATTTTCCTTGAAGGTCAGCCCCAGCACCAGCGCGCGCCCGGCGACGCCGCCGCGCAGTCCATGCAGCCGGTCGGCGATCCAACCGGCCATCGCATCATTGGTGCTGCGCCCGGCCAGAATCACCTCGGGGTTGTGGCCCAGCATCTCGGCCTTGTGGCTGAGATAGAAGGGGTCGACGCCGATGCAGTGGCCGCCGACGAGTCCGGGATGGAAGGGCAGGAAGTTCCACTTGGTCCGCGCCGCTGCCAGCACGTCCCAGATCGACAGGTCCATCGCGGAGAAGATTCGCGTAATCTCGTTCATGAAGGCGATGTTGATGTCGCGCTGGGCGTTCTCGATCACCTTTGCCGCTTCGGCGGCGCGAATCGATGCGGCGCGGAACACACCGCCGCTGGTTACCTGCTCATAGAGCGCGGCGACGCGGTCGAGCACTTCGGGTGTCTGGCCGGACACGACCTTGGTGATCTTGTCGATCGTATGCTCGCGGTCGCCGGGATTGATGCGCTCGGGCGAATAGCCGAGGAAGAAGTCCTTGCCGCAGACGAGGCCGGCGATCCGCTCGATCTCGGGCCCGCACAGTTCCTCGGTCACGCCGGGATAGACAGTGCTTTCATAGACGATGATCGGCGCGCGGGCGGGATCGATCATGCCAGCCACGGTGCGGGTCGCGGCCATCACGATGCCAAGGTCCGGCTTGTTGTCGGCATCGACCGGGGTGGGCACGGTGACGATGATGAAATCGGCGGCCGGGCATTCCGCCGGGTCGCTGGTCAGAACCAGGCTGGACGCGGCGAGGCGATCGGCGTTGATCTCACCGGTACGGTCATGCCCCGCCTTCAGCTCGGTGATGCGGCTGGTGTCGATATCCAGGCCAACGGTGTCGAAGTGCCTGGCCAGCGCCACCGCCAGCGGCAGCCCGACATAGCCCAGGCCGACGACTGTAACTCGAGTATCTGCCGACATTCCCGGTCCCCCGCCCATGCCCGACTGGGCAGGTCTCGGCGCGCCCTTTCGCAAAGAGCCGGGGGCATGGCAAGCGCAGTAAGGCTGCGGAAAGCCTTGATATCCACCGCCCCCGACCGTAAACGCCACGCCGATTGGAGGCGACGACCCGTGACAGCCAAGACAGCCGATGCGGTGGATTGGCACGAGTCGATCGCCGAATCCTTCCAGGCCGGATATGATCATTCGCCGCGTTTTCGCGAACGGCTGGCGCTGTGGCGCGACCTGATCGCGCGGCATGTCGCGCCGGGCGACCGCGTGCTCGACGCCGGGTGCGGCGCGGGCACGTTCAGCTTCGAGGCGGCGCGGGTGGGCGCAGCGGTGACCGCGATCGACGGCAGCGCGGCGATGATCGCGCTGGCACGGAAGCGGCAGCAGGAACTGGGGCTGAGCGATATCGCCTTCGACGTGGCGCTGCTCGACAGCTTGTCGGCTTGGCCGGCGGAGCAGTTCGATGTGGTGCTGAGCTCCAGCGTACTGGAATATCTGCCCGATCTAGCGGGTGAGGTCGCGCGGCTGGTGCGACTGCTCAAGCCGGGCGGGCGGCTGATCCTGTCGCTGCCGAACAGCGAATCGCTGTACCGCAAGGCGGAGCGGATCGCATTCGGCCTGACCGGGCGGCCGCGTTACTTCGCGCATGTCCGATCGATGGCGAGCGCGGATGAACTCGCCGCGCTCTATCGCCGACAGGGGGTCGCGCCGGTTGAGCATCATTTCTACGCAGCGCCGCCGGGCGATCGCCTCCTCGCGCAACTGGGAGTGAATCGCAGCAAGACGCTGGTGGTGATGGTCGGACAGCGCGGGGCAGCGTGATTCTGTTACCGGATCGTCACGGCGCGGTAAGAATGCTCAGCGAAAGGTTTTTACCGTCAGGCGCGGTGGAACCGATGACCGATTCCGTCGATTCGCGGTCGGGCGGATTTTCGGCTATGGTCGCCGCCTGTCCAGCGTGTCGAAGCCTTTCGCTGCAGCCGGTCCCCGGCGCAACGGCGGGAGGCCGGGTTGGAATCGGAAACAGGGCTATGGGAGGCTCGGCTTGAACATGCGTGAATCGCTGATCGGCCGCTCCGCTCATGGGGGGCAATTATGTTGAAGATGTATGCCGAGCTGACGCATCGGCCGCGCAACAGCCTGTTCGAATCGATGCGGGTCGAGCTGCTGGTGCTGCTCGTGCTCGCGGTCGCCGCGCCGGCACCGCTGCTGGGGCGCTATCTGGTGCCGGGCATCGCATCGCGGCCAATCGATTATGCGGTGATTGCAGCCGGTTTTGCGGTAACGCTGGGCGTGGTGCTGCTGCGCCGGGTGTCGGCGTTCCCCGGGACGACGGTGTTCGGTTACATTCTGCCGTCGTTCGTCAGCTCCTATGGCATCGCGCTCGCCGCGTTATTTCTTTCGCGCGCCGATTATAGCCGCCTCTACCTCGCCGCGTCGTTCCTGATCGCGGTGGCCGTGGCCTTCGCGCTGCGCTTCCACCTCGACAAGACCACCGCCCTGCGGTTCCATTACGTCACGGCCGGGGACATGTCGGTGGTCGACCAGACGCCCGAGGTCGAGTGGATCCCGCTGCTCAGCCCCGAAGTGCCGACGCTGCGGCGCGCGGTGATCGTCGCCGATCTGCGCCACGACCATTCCGATGCGTGGGAGCGGATGCTGGCCGAAGCGGCGATTCGCGGGCATCTGGTCTATCACGTCAAGCAGGTCGCCGAATCGCTGACCGGTCGCGTCGCGATCGAGCATCTGTCGGAAAACAGCTTCGGCTCGCTGATGCCGAACCTGGCCTATGTGAAGATCAAGCGCGTGATCGACGTGATCGGCACGCTGTTCATCCTGCCGGTGCTGTTGCCGGTGCTTGGCGTGATCGCGCTCGCCATCCGCCTCGACTCGCGCGGACCGGTGTTCTTCACCCAGCAGCGTATGGGATTTCGCGGCGAGCCGTTCACGGTGATCAAGTTCCGCACCATGCGGCCGCGCGACGAGAGACAGGATCGCGACGATTGCGTGACCCAGGACGAGGATGACCGCATCACGCGGATCGGGCGCTTCCTGCGCCGCACCCGGCTCGACGAACTGCCCCAGGCGTTCAACGTGCTGCGCGGCGAGATGAGCTGGATCGGCCCGCGGCCCGAGGCGATCCCGCTGTCGGAATGGTATGAGGCGGAAATCCCGCACTACCGCTATCGCCATATCGTGCGGCCGGGGATCAGCGGCTGGGCACAGGTCAATCAGGGGCATGTGGCGGACCTGACCTCGGTCAACCTCAAGCTCCATTACGACTTTTTCTACATCAAGAACTTCTCGGCCTGGCTCGACCTGCTGATCCTGTTCCGCACCGTCGCCACGGTCGTCAGCGGGTTCGGCGCGAAGTAATTTGCTGTAGGGCGGCACGCGTCGGTGCCGCCATTCGCCTCAAGCTGAACCCGGATCAGCTCCGTGCCGCGGTCCAGATACCCCGGCAATCGTAGATCAGTTTGCCGGCGCGCTGCTGGACCGTGACATCCTTGAACGCGTCATGGTCGACCAGCAGCACCAGCACCTCGCATTCGGCCAGCGCGGTGGCGAGGTCGGTCAGCTGCGCGCCAGTGCCGTCAAATGCGCGCGGCAGCGTGTCGACATGCGGCTCCACCAGCTGCACGCGGGCGCCGAACCGCTCCGCCATCAGCTGCGCCACGCGCAGCGCGGGGCTTTCGCGCAGATCGTCGATATTGGGTTTGAAGGCGAGGCCGAGGCAGGCGATCCTTGCGTCGGGCGCCGACTCCGCCAGCGCGGCTGCGCGGTCGAAGCTATAGCCGATCTTGCCGTCATTCACTTCGCGCGCGGTGCGGATCAGCCGGGCATTGGCGGGATCGCTGTGCACGATGAACCAGGGATCGACCGCGATGCAGTGCCCGCCGACGCCGGGGCCGGGCTGAAGGATGTTGACGCGCGGGTGGCGGTTGGCGAGGCGGATCACCTCCCACACGTCCAGCTGCAGCGTGTCGCAGACGATCGACAATTCGTTGGCGAAGGCGATATTCACGTCGCGGAACGAGTTCTCGACCAGCTTGCACATCTCCGCCGTGCGCGCGGTGGTGACGATGCACTCACCCTCGACAAAGCGTTTGTAGAAGGCGGTGGCGCCGTCCGAACAGCCTTTGCTGATCCCGCCGATCGAGCGGTCATTGTCGACCAGTTCGAACAGGATGCGGCCGGGCAGCACCCGTTCCGGGCAATAGGCGACACAGACATCGGCGGTGTCGTCCCAGCCTTGGGGGAAGCTAAGGTCGGGGCGTGCGGCGGCGAGCTGGTCGCGCAGCTGTTCGGTCGTGCCGACGGGGGAGGTCGATTCGAGAATGACCAGATCGCCGCGCTTGAGGACGGGGGCGATCGTCTCGCCCGCCTTCAGCACATAGCTGATATCGGGGCGGTGGTCGTCGTCGAACGGGGTGGGGACGGCGATCACGAACACGTCGCACGGTTCGGCCGTAAGCGACGCGGCGAGGTGCCCCGACGACACGACCTGATGCACCAGCGCGTCGAGATTGGCCTCCTCGATGTGGATCTCGCCGCGGTTGATCGTCTCCACGACATGCGGGTTCACGTCGATCCCGACGACGCGGGCGCCGGTCCGGGCGATCACCGCCGCTGTCGGCAGGCCGATATAGCCGAGGCCGACGACCCCGACGCGAAGCTGGGCGTCAGCGGGCATTGACGATGGTCCGTGCGATTCGGTCACTGCTCTTCCCATCTCCGAACGGGTTGTGGGCACGCGCCATGGCGGCATAGGCCTGCTCGTCGTCGAGCAGCTCAAGCGTTGCGGCGACGATGGTTTCCTCGTCGCTGCCGACCAGCCGGGCGGTCCCGGCGACCACGCCCTCCGGCCGCTCGGTCGTTTCGCGCATCACCAGCACCGGCTTGGCGAGGGCCGGCGCCTCTTCCTGCACCCCGCCGCTGTCGGTGAGGACGAGGTGGCAGCGCGCGAGCAGGGCGACGAAATTGGGATAATCGAGCGGGTCGATCATCGCGACATTGGGCATGCCGCCGAGCACCGCCTGCATCGGCGCGCGGACATTGGGGTTGGGATGGACCGGGAAAATCACCGCGACATCGGGGCGCTCGGCGATACGGCGCACCGCGCGCGCCATGCCCTCGAGCCCTGCCCCGAAATTCTCGCGGCGGTGGGTGGTGACGGCGATGATCCGCTTGCCGGCGAACGGGGCGAGGATCGGATCGATCTGCGCCGCAAGTGAGGGATCGCGCTCGATCGCCTCCAGCGTGGTGTGGAGCGCGTCGATCACAGTGTTGCCGGTCACCTCGACCCGCTCGGCGGGGACGTTTTCCGCCAGCAGCGCGTCACGCGACGTGTCGGTCGGTGCGAAATGCTGGTCGGCGATGGTGCCGATGATCTTGCGGTTGACCTCTTCGGGCCAGGGATGATGGATGTTGCCGCTGCGCAGCCCCGCCTCGACATGCGAGACCGGGATCTTGCGGTAATAGGCGGCGAGCGCGCCGACCATCGCGGTCGCGGTATCGCCCTGCACGACCACGCGATCGGGCTTTTCCGCGTCCAGCACCCGGCCGATTTCGCGCAGCAGTCGCGCCGTCAGCTCGTCGAGCGACTGGTTGGGCAGCATGATGTCGAGGTCATGGTCGGGGACGATGCCGGCAATCGCCAGCACCTGATCGAGCATCTGGCGATGCTGCGCGGTCACGCACACGCGCAGATCGACGGCGGGGTCGTCGCGCAGGCGCTGAACCAACGGGTAGAGCTTGATCGCCTCTGGCCGGGTCCCGAACACGATGAGAACGCGCAATCGCGGTGCAGTGGCCATGCCGGTCCCCTTCCAGATCAGCAATTTGGAGGCAAGTATTATTCGGCGCGGGTAGGGCGATCCTGTTGCGTGCCAGTTACGAAATCGGAGTCATCGTCAGTGCGTCAATCCACAGATTGGCGCTTTCCATCGTGTCGCTCTTGAGCCCGATCAGGCTGAGCTTCGGTCCGACGCACCCGGCGGGAACGTCGAACGCCAGCGTAAAGCGCTGGGGGCGGTCGACGCCGGGCGCCAGTGGCTGCCGTGCGATCTCGCGTTCCTGAACGCCGCGCCCGCAGCGAAGCGACCAGTGAACCTGCCCGGCCGCGACCTCGGCATCGGTGGTGGCGCGCCCGGCAAAGCGGTAGCGGCCGGCGGATAGCACCAGCTGCTGCTCGGCAAAGGTCACCTGTCGGTCGCCGGGATAGGAGATGTAGAGCGCCCGGCCCTGGCCCGGGATCAGGCTTTCTCCCGGTTCGGCGATCACCCCGTCATCGTTGAAATAGCGCCAGCCAAAGGGCGGGGGCACATCCAAGCCTGTGAAATCGCCGTCACGCAGCAATCCGCCCGCCTGGATCCGCGTCGCGCGAGGCAGCATCTGCATCCAGCGGCGGTGGAGCAAGGGCAGCCGCATTTCGCCTGCGGCACGCTGGAAATAGGGGGTTGCCTCAGCCGTGGTGGCAGGTGCGCCCAGCGCTGCGAGCCGGGCGAGCAGGGCGTGACCGGCCTCCAGATCGACCTTCGGACTGGCGAGTTCGAGCAACAGCGCGCCGCGCCAGCTGGGGTTGGTTGCCAGCATCCGCGCCATCGGGTCGATCACGCGCGGATCCTTGATCCGCTGGGCGAGCAGCGGGATAACCACCTCCCAGTTGGTCGAGCGCTGGCGCAGCAGGATGTCGGCTTCGGAAAAGGCTTCGGCATAGCGGCCGGTGGCGAGCCGATTCTCGAACAGCCAGGCATGGGTGAACAGGTCACGCAGCGAGAATTTGGCGGCCATGCTGAACAACGCGTCGGCCTGGGCGTCCTTCTTCTCGAAGGCGGCGAACAGGCCCAGCGTGCGCAGCGCGACCGGGTTATAGGGCTCGGCGCGCACCGCGCGACGGCTGAGGTCGATCAGTGCCGCCTGATCCTCGCGCTTGGCGCGCATCAGCCGATATTCGATCTGGCTTTTCAGCGCATCGGGATTGCCCGGCGCAACTGCGAGCGCCGCGTCGGGCTGAACCCGGGCCAGCATGAAGCCGACCCGCGACTGGAACAGCAGGCCGACGAAGAGCAGGGCGATCACGATCGCCGCGATCCGCGCCGGCCAGCTGCCGGTGGGCAGCCGCACCGGCTTGGTTCCGGACAGGGTCATGGCGGATCCGTTCAGCCGCGGAGAATCCGGCGCGCGAGGGTCTTGCCCTGGCGGTTGCGACGCTCGCCATATTCATAGCTGTAGGCGTAGCTGTAGCCGGAGGTCTTGGCGTCGAACTTGGTGAGCACTGCGCCGATGATGCGGGCATTGACGTCGGCCAGACGACGCAGCGACACGCGCACCACCTTGGTCCGGGTCTGCTTCGACGCGATCACGAACACCGTCGCTTCGGCATAGTTGGCGATCAGCGGCGCGTCGGCGAGGCCCAGCACCGGCGGACCGTCGATCACGATATGGTCGAAGGTCTTGAGCAGGGTCTCGAACGCCAGCGGCAGGTTCGGGCCGGCGAGCAGCTCGGCCGGGTTGGGCGGGATCGGACCGGCGGTCATCACCGCCATATCCGGGTGCGGACCCTGCTGAATGAAGCGCTTGATGTCCTCGGCACCCGCCAGCACGTTGGTCAGGCCACCGCTGTTGGTGAGCTTGAGCATGTGGTGAATCGACGGGTCGCGCATGTCGGCGTCGATCAGCAGCACCTTCTTGCCCAGCTGTGCGAAGTTGCGGGCGAGCGCGACCGAGCTGGTCGACTTGCCTTCCGCTGCGCGCGAGCTCGTCATGAAGATCACGCGCGGCGCACCATGGCTGGTCGTGAAGCGCAGTGCCGTAAACAGCGACAGATAGGATTCGGCCAGCGGCGTGCGGCGGTCCTCCATCACCTCGAGCAGGTTTTCCGCATCGGGCAGGCGCGGGATGCTGCCCAGCAGCGGGATGCCGAGCTTCCACTCCAGATCGTCCGGCGCCATGATCGACTGGTCGAGCTGTTCGACGAGGAACGCGAGCGCAGCGCCGAGGAACAGGCCGAGCATGGTTGCGAGCAACAGGTTCATCGTCGTGCGCGGCTTGATCGGGCCGTAGGACGGCAGCGCGGTATCGACGATCGAGACATTGTTGGTCCCGACGCCGCCGGCCACACCGATCTCCTTGTAGCGCTGCAGCAGCGCGTCATAGAGCGAGCGGTTGGTGTCGGCGTCGCGCTGGTAGATATTGTACTGGATCGAGCGGCGGCGCAGGTCGAGCACGCCGTCCTTGAGCCCGTCGACCTGGGCCTGCAGCTGGGCTTCGCGCGCGGCGGCCGCCTCATAGTTCGACCGCAGCGAGGCGAGGACGTTGCCGCCCTGCGACCGCAGCTGGCGATCGATCTCGTCGATCTGGCGCTTGAGCGCCTGCGCGGCGGGATATTCGGGTTCGAACCGCGCGAGCAGCTTCGAATATTCGCCCATCAGTTCCGCGCGCTGACCGCGCAGCGCCGTGATGGTGTTGTCGCTCAGCCCCTCCGACGCGGCGAGCGGGCCGCTCTTGCGGGCTTCGTTGTAACGCGCCTCGGCGGCGATGCGTTCGGCCTTGGCCGTGGTCAGCGCGGAGCTGAGCGCGCCGAGTTCGGTCCCGACCAGCGAGGGTGCCGCGGTCGTGCCGCCGCCTTCCTTCTGGACGGGAGCATCGAGGTTGATGATGCGCTGATCCGACGCATAATCGACGATCTTGCGTTCGGATTCCTCAAGCCGCTGGCGCGTCTGCGCGATGCGGTCCTCGAGATATTTGCGGGCATAGCTGGACGCGGCGAAGCGACGCGCCAGATTCTGTTCGATGAACGCTTCGGACAGCGTGTTGACGATCCGTGCCGAAAGCTGGGGATCGGGGCTGTCGAAGCTGATCGTGACGAGGCTGGACGAACGGGTCGGTTCGATCGTCAGGTTCGCCATCAGCATGCCGGCGGCCGCGCGTTCGAGATTCTTGCGCTGTTCCGCCCCCAGTGCGCGGGGCCGTTCGCCGGGCTCTCGGCCAGAATAGCCGTACATGAAGGTCGGATTGTTCGCGAGGTTGAGCTTGCGCACCACCAGTTCGGCCAGCGCGCGGCTCTTCAGCAGGCCATATTGGGTCTGGTAGAATTCCTGCGAATAGAATGCGGGCCTTGCCGACCCGTCGTCGGCATTGACCACGCGTGCTGCTTCACGCGCGATTTCGATCGAGCCGGTCGAACGGTACAGGCGCACCGTGGTCGCGTTGATATACACCGCAAGCGCGATCGCGATCAGCACCGTGGCGACGATGAACCAGCGCCGACGCAGCAGCACCTGAAGATAATAGGTCAGCGGGCTTTCGCGCCGCTCGTCCTGGACGAGCGCGGTAAGCATCGGGTCCGCCGAATTTCCGTTCGCACCAGACTGTCGCCCTTCCGGGGGACGGGGCTGCGCAGTGACGTCGTTCATGGAAGGTCGAACCCTTAACGGAGAAGATAGAAGAGACTGAGCAGCGGAGCGGCCTGGATCGCGTCCTGGAACAGCGACCTGTTGGCGTTGTTGCCCACCACGATCACGTCATTGCCGAACACGGCAGGATCCTCGGCGCGGGCACCACGAATCTCGTTCATGTCGAAGCGGGCGACCATGCGCTTGCCCTGCACCGTGCGGAACACCAGCACCTCGCGCTTCAGCGCGTCTTCGGTCAGGCCGCCCGAGATCGCGATGGCGCGCATCAGCGTGGTTTCGCCCGACACCTGATAGACGCCGGGGCGCGCGACGGCGCCGTCGATCGTCACCTGCTGGCTCACCGCCTGGTCGATCACGACATTCACCTGCGGATCGCGGACATAGCGGGCGTAGCGCTGGCGCAGATCGGCGGCCAGCTCGCTCGAGGTGAGGCCTTCGGCAGGCACGGCACCGACCAGCGGCAGGTTGAACGTGCCGCTGGCATCGACCGTGCCCGACGTCGTCAGTTCGGGCACGCCGAACACGCTGACGGTCAGCTTGTCGAAGGCACCGATGCGCGGCGCACGCTGGCGCGGCGCGGTGTCGGCCGCGGTCGGTGCCGGCAGCCCTTCGGCAACCTGTGCCGTCGTCGCCAGCTCAGGCTTGAAATTGGGCTTGCCCGCACATGCCGAAAGGGCACCGGCCAGCGTCATTAGGGTAAGGAACCGGGCGTTGATAACGGCCTCCATCAAATGGTGTCGAGCTGCGCGCCGCATACCCCTGCGGCGCCCATCTTTAGGGGTGCGATTGCGAATAGGAAACCCCCGGGATCATGTTGTCGATGCGCGGCCCCGACGCCCGTCCGATCCGCCCCGCGCTGCCCCGTGAGGCGGCGATGGGCGGGGTCAGCAGGGCGCAGAGCAGTGCGAAATAAACCGCAAAACCATCGGTGCGGAGCGGATAATCGCCCGCCGAATGCAGGATCACGAAGACCATCACCATCGCGGCGGCGCGCTGCTGCCGGTTGATGGTGCGGCTTTCGGGCTCGACCCGAAACGCCTGCCACGCCCGGCACACATACCAGATCAGACCCGCGGCGAGCGCGACCGCACCGAACACGCCGAATTCGATGAGGACCTGAAGATATTCATTATGCGCCTGGTTGAGATAGGCGAACTGCAGTCCGTCCCGCGTTTCGTAGCTGCGATAGATCGGGTCGAAGCTGCCCACACCGGTCCCGAACGGCAGGAAATCGCGCGCAATGCCCAGCAACTGCGGCACCAGCGCAACCCGCTCCGATTCGCCGCCGCTAAACGAGAAGGCACCGTTCCCGATCACCCCGGTCAGCAGCAGCGCGACGACCGCGCCGCCCGCCGCCAGGACCGACAGCCCGCCGCCGAGCGCCAGTCTGGGGCTGATCCCCAATTGGCGGAACGGCACGAAGGTCGCCGCGAACACCAGCGCGATCAGCGCGAACACGGTCGCCGCGCGCGAAGCGCTGGTAAAGATCGCGGCGAGAAACAGCAGGATGACGATGCCGGCGGTGAACAGCTCGCCCGTTGATGGGCGGCGCCGATCCGAGGCGCGCTGGGCGAGCCACCAGCCAACCAGAACGATGCCCCCGCTCATGAAATTGGCGAGATGGTTGGCATTGGAAAAGAAACCGACCCCCGCGTCGCGATTGGTGATCGCGTAAAAATAGAGCGGGCTTTGGTCGCCTGACAGGAACTGGGCGATGGCGAGCAGGGCGCTGACCACCATCAAGCCGAGCACGGCCGTGAGCAGGGTCGTCCGCCCGGCGGCATCCAGCTGTGACCCGAGAACATAGGCGACAAAGGCGCAGAGCAGCATCAGCAGTGCATCGAGCGTGCGTAGCGGCGTCAGGCTGATCGCGCCCCAGGGTTGTTCGCCGACCAGATCGACTGCGGCTTTGGCCAATTCGCGGCCGGGCAGGGCGGTCCACAGCGCGTAGGGCAGTGGAATGAGCTGGATCAGCACGAGAGCGATGACGGCAACCCAGATCAGTGCTGCCGGACGTTCGATCCGGATCATGGTCGATCCGCGCTGCCACACCAGCCACACGAACGCGCCGAGCGTGACCAGCCGGGTAAGGAACGCCCCCCCGGTCTCGATCCGCGACGCCCCGCCGAACAGGATCGCCGCGGCCAAGACGGCCAAGGCAGCATAGAGCATGCCTGGTCGACTGGAATTGAACAAAACCCCGCATCCCCTTGTTCGACGGCGCAGCGCGGTCCTTAACCATCGCCACCAGCCTTGCCAAGCGCGCGCGGCGTCGGGCGCTTGCAATTCACCGCAAGCGGGTTAGGTCGCGTGACGATGGGGCCACGCGCGGGCCGGATCGCAGAGGAGCTGAACTTGGTCGATCGCCCGCGTCGCGGACTGCGCGTCCTTTATCTCGCGACCGATGCCTATGGCGGACATGGCGGCATCGCGCTGTTCAGCCGCAATCTGATCGAGGCGCTCGACGCCGATGACCGTGTCGCCGAAATCCTGTGCCCCCCGCGGATCGCCGATGGCGAAATCGGGCCGTTGCCGGCCAAGCTGACCTATGACCTCAGCGGACTGAGCGGGCGCGGAGCCTATCTGCGCGCGGTGTTGCGGCATGTGCTGACCGGTCGAATCGATGCGATCATCGTGCCGCATATCAACCTGGCTCCGGTGGCATGGCTGGCCGCGAAGCTGACGCGCGCACGCTGGGCACTGTGTCTGCACGGCATCGATGCCTGGCCCGCCGCAGCGACGCCGCGGCGGCGCTTCTTCGGGCTGCGCGCCGATGCGATCGTGAGCGTGAGCGCGCTGACCCTGGGGCGGTTCCGCAGCTGGTGCCCCGTCGATCCCGCGCGCTGCATGGTGATCCCCAATGCGATGGACTTTGCCGGCTATGCCCCGGGGCCGCGCGATCCGGCGCTGGAGGCGCGCTATGGCCTCTCTGGCAAGCGCGTGATCCTGACGCTCGGCCGGCTCGACCCGGAGGAGCGGTACAAGGGGTTTGACGAGATCATCGAACTGCTCCCCGAACTGGCGCCCGACATCAGCTACCTGATCGCGGGCAAGGGCGATGATCGCGCGCGGCTGGAGGCCAAGGCGGCGGCGCTGGGGGTGGCCGACCGCGTCGTGTTCGCCGGGATGGTGCCCGAGGAGGAGAAGGTCGCGACCTACCGCCTGGCCGACGTCTATGCGATGCCGAGCACGGGTGAGGGGTTCGGCTTCGTGTTCCTCGAGGCGATGGCGTGCGGCATCCCGACGGTCGCCAGCGACCTCGACGGCGGACGCGAGGCGGTGCGCGAGGGCAAGCTGGGCCAGGCCGTCGATCCGCGCGATCGCGTCGCGCTCAAGGCGGCGGTGCTACGCGCGCTCGACCAGCCCAAGGGCGTGCCCGACGGCCTCGATTACTTCGCGCTGCCCGCCTATCGCGCGCGGATTGCCGATCTGCTCACCCGATTGGTGGCGTAGTTCAGCGCGCTGCGATCGCGGTTGCCAGAACGCGTTCGAGCTGCGCCGCGCCTGCCTCCCAGGTGACCGATGACAGATCGGGGTCGGTCGCGGGGATCGCTCCAGCGCGCCACGCATCCCAGACGGCATCGAGCGCAGTGGCGAGCTGTGCTTCGTCCGAGCAGATGCGTAGATCGCCGTCCACGCGCGCGGCCAAGGCCTTGGTTTCGGGATATTCACCGGGGAACGCGATCAGCGGACGGCGGCATGCCATCAGCTCCAGCGCCTTGTGGTGGAAGGTGAAGGTGGACCAGATGTAGCAATTGACGGCTGCATCGTGACACAATTTCGCCAGTCGGTCGTGCGGGACGTTGCGCTCGACGCTGGCGGCGCAGTTCAGGTTCGCGCGCGCGATGGCGGCGCGGACATTGCCGTCCGCCGCTCCGGCATAATGGAACAGCGTGGCGTCGCGCCGCTCGGCACCGCCCGCTTCGACCCAGCTGGCAAAGCCGCGCATGAAGCGCGTCAGAAAATCATCGGTATAGGTGCTGCCGATCAGCGTCACGAGGAAGCGGTCGCTGCGCGGACGGCTGTCCGGTGCGGCGATCATGTCCGGGGCGACGCTCGAATAGATCACTGCATGCGGCTGGGTGAACCACTGAGCGGCGAAGCCCGCGTGCAGTTCGGCGTTGCTAGTGAAGGCGGCGGCATCGGCGAAGCGGCGTTGCAGCACGCCGTGCAGCCGGCCCGGGACATAATTGGCGAAATTGTCCTTGAAGTCGATCGTCCAGGGCACGCCCGCCGCATGCGCCAGCTGCTGGCCGGCGACGAGGTTGCTCAAATTGCCGAAATTGGCCCAGACGATGTCGGGGGTGAAACCCTGCAGGATCGCCGGCTGGGCAGCACGCACCGCCGCGACCCAGTCGCCATGCACGCCGCCTTCGACCGCGATCATCCAGGCGGTGAGCAGGCGCCGGAGCGGGGCCGGGACCGATTGCGCGCGCTGAAGCCGCAACAGCGGATAGCCACGCGGTGCGAGTTCGAGCAGGAGCGGGGTGGACCAGTCCTGTGCGGCGATCTTGGCGGCGATGCTCCGCGCATCTTCGCCGGGCGAATCCGGGTCGGCGACCGGCGCAAGCACCAGTACCTGATGCCCCCGCGCCGCCATCGCGCGGGCGAGCGAGATGACCCGCAAGCCATAGACATGCCCCAGCGCCGGCGACATGTCGGAAACGAAGACGCAGCGCATGGGCGTGCTCAGGGGCGTGCGTAGCTGGCGGGGACGCGCAGACCCTCGGGCAGCGGGCGGTGCGGGGGCCAGGCGACGAAGTTGCAGGTTTCGTCATCCTGCCGCTCATGGTCGGCGAGCAGGCGGAGCGCGCCATTTTCGGCGATGCGGTAGATGGCGTAATCGCCGCCGACCTGCTCGAAAAAGGCGAGCACGCGGCGCAGCACGTCGGTCTCATAGGCTTCGAACACCACGAACGGGCGGCAGCGCGCGACGGTGTCGTGCGCGCCCGCCAGCACCACATCCTCGAACCCCTCGACGTCGATCTTGATCAGGTCGACATCCTGCCCGGCCAATTCGATGTCGAGCGTGGTCACCGGCACCTGCAACAGCTCGGCATTGGTGTCGCCGCTGCCCGAGAAGGACGAGCGATCGACCTGCGGGCGCAGGCTGAACTCGGCGGTGCCCGGCTCTGCACCGAGTGCCTTCGCCACGATCGATACGCCGGGATAGTGCGCGGCGACCTGCGCCAGATAGGGCTGGCACAAAGGCAGCGGTTCGAACGCGACGATCTTCGCATTCGGCGCGGCACTCGCCATCAGCGCGGTGATGTAGCCGATGTTGCCGCCGACATCGGCGATCACGCGCGCGTCGCGGGCGACCCAGGCGATGACGTCGTCCTCGACCGTCTGGTGCGTGTAATAGCCATGGACGGCGAGCGGGTAGAAGACGTTGAGCGCGAGATCGCCGCGCAGCGTCATGCTGCTCGACTTGAGCTTCGCGGGATAGTGGCGCAGCCCCGGCAGCACCGGGCGGAGCAGCTTGATCAGGCTGTGCCCGCCGCGCGGAAGCGCGGTGGCAAGGGCGATGACGGCGTGTTCGATAGCCATGACGATCAGAGCCCGTAATCGCGCACGGGAATGTCGCCGCGCGCCATCCGCTGGTCGCTGACGCCGACATACATGGCGTAGCGCGTCGTGCAGGAATCGCGCTCCACCTCATAGGTCAGCGGCGTCAGGAAGCCGTTGAACAGGTGATAGAGCTTGTACGGGAGCGGCGCGAAATATTCGTCGACCTCCCACAGATAGCGCTTCGACGCGGTCCAGCCGCTGGCGAATTCGAACATGAACAGGTCGATCTTCTGTTCTTCCAGCAGCTTCTTCGCGCCTTCGAGGACGTGGAGGTCATAGCCCTCGGCATCGACCTTCATGAAGTTGACGTGATCGACGCCGTTTTCCGCGCACCAGGCATCGAGCGTGGTGATCGGCACCTTGTAGGTGGTCGGCACTTCGCCCGGCAGTTCCTTGCGCGGGGCGAGGCTGTTGCACATGTTTTCGTAATCGTGGAACTCAAGCTCGCCCGGCTCGGCGGCGAGACCCTGGTTGACGAAGGTGACGCGGGCATCCTGCGCGAAATCGGCGGCATAGCGCTCGGCGGCGAAGCGCGAGGGGTCAAAGCCGACGACCTTGCCCTGTGGCCGCGCCTTCAGCATCTCGGCGGTCGAGGCGCCGTCATGAAAGCCGACATCGATCACGGTCGGGGCCGGATCCATCAGCGTCAGCAGCCAGCGCTCACCATTGGTCTCGCCATTCAGCGAATAATTGCGGACGACCACGTCGAACTTGCGGCTGAACCGAATGAAGGCGCGGGCAAAGCGTGCGCCGACCGGGTTCCAGAAGATGCGCTGGAGCAGATGATGGCGCGATTTGGCATTCAGCATGAAGAGAACCTTGCGGTCTGCGAGGGGTGGAAACGCGGTGGAGAACGGCCTGAATTACGCGGCCGTGCGAAGACTTGGGGCAGGAGCGGCGCTGTCGAGCCGGTCGAAGAATTCGCGGCGCCAGCTTTCGACGATGAACGGCTGCCACAGGATCCAGCCGAGCCCGGCCTCCCCCGCAACGGCACGATCGAGAATCTTGTCCCAATAGCCTGCCTGCCAATAAGGCGACTGGCGGAAGCTCTGCGAGGCGAACAGGT
Organism: Sphingomonas sp. CCH9-E2; assembly: GCF_001557215.1. Classification (GTDB taxonomy): domain Bacteria; phylum Pseudomonadota; class Alphaproteobacteria; order Sphingomonadales; family Sphingomonadaceae; genus Sphingomonas. The sequence goes on from NZ_LSJM01000305.1 coordinate 48,393, forward strand.
CGCGGACCATGGTTTGCAGGCGCGGTGACTTGAACCACAGATCCTGCGGGGGGTTGAACCCCTGTTTGCGCCAGCGCGCGCGAATATCCTCGGGCAGGATGCCGCGCATCGCCTCGCGCAGCACGCGCTTGGTCTGCACCTCTCCCATCAGCAGGTGCGGCGGCAGCGACAGCGCGAAATCGGCAAGGCGGTGGTCGCAGAAGGGCAGGCGCACTTCGCGCGAATGCGCCATCGAATTGCGGTCGCCATAGCGCAGCAAGGTCGTCAGATATCCGCCGAAACTGTCCTCGGCCAGCGCGCTGGCGAGCGGATGGAATGCGTCCTGCCGCACGCGGTCGTTCTGCGCCATGATCTGCTGCGCCACGCCCGGTTCGATCGCATAGAGCACGCTCGACCCCATGCCGAAACGGTTGGCGAGCAGGTGGCGCAGGCGGAAGGGCAGGCGGTCGCGCAGCGCGCGTGCCGGCGGGGTGAGCACGCCGGGATAGCGCGCCTCGATCTGCGGCATCTCTGCGTCGAGCCGCGCGCGGTCGCCGGTTTCGCGGAGGCTGTCGAGATAGAGCGCGAAATAGGTCTCATAGCCGCCGAGCAGCTCGTCCGACCCCTGACCGTCGAGCAGCACGGTGACGTTATGCTGCTTGGCGAGGTGGAACACGCACCATTGCGCGAACTGGCTCGACCCGCCGGTCGGCAGCTCATTGTGCCAGATGAAGTCGGGCAGGTCGTCGATCAGCCGGTCGACCGTCGGTTCGACCAGATGGCTCTTCACCCTGGTCGCGTCGATCACGACCTTGGCGAAGTGATACTCGTCCGCCGGGGTGCCGGGGAAATGGCCGGTGAAGGTGTTGTACTCGGCATCGTCACCGACCAGCTGACGCGCGATGCACACGATCGCGCTGGAATCGAGCCCGCCCGACAGGCACGACCCCACCGGCACGTCGCTGCGCAGGCGGATGCGGACCGAATCGATCAGCAGCTCGCGGAATTCGGAGAAGACGTCGGCGTCCTTCATCGTGGCGCGGCCGGCGTCATAGCGCGGCGCGTAATAGCGCCAGATTTCGGGTTCGAGCCGCTGGAGGTCGAACGCGATCGCCTCACCCGGCAGCAATTGTTCGACCGCGTCGAACACCGTCTGGCGGTCGGCGTCGAGCCCCTTGCTCGGGTTCACCGCCGCGCGCAGCACGCGGAAATCGTCGTAACCGCGCCCGACGCCGGGCAGGGTCAGCAACGCCTTGTATTCCGATCCGAACGCGATGAAGCCGTCGCCGCGTGCGAACAATAGCGGCTTTTCGCCATAGCGGTCGCGCGCGCCGAACATGGTGCGCGCCTGACGGTCGAGGATCATGAAGGCGAACATGCCGTTCAGCCGGTCGACGACCTTGCGGCCCCAGACGCGATACCCCTCGATGATCACTTCGCTGTCGCTGTGCGAGGTGAAGCTGGCGCCGAGCGCGATCAGCTCCTGCCGCAGCTCGACATAATTGTAGATTTCGCCGTTGAAGATCAGGACGTAGCGACCGTCCGGCGAATGCATCGGCTGGTCGCCGGCATGGCTCAGGTCGATGATCGACAGGCGGCGATGGCCGAACCACACGCCCGCCTCGGCATCGCTCCACTCGCCCGACCCGTCAGGGCCGCGATGCGCGATCAGGTCGAGCGCAGCGCGATACCGCTCGACTTCCAGCGGTCGTTTGCCGACCCAACCCAGAATTCCGCACATGCCTAGTTGATCCCCAATTCCGTTTCCGCTCAGCGCGCCGGAAGGCCGCCGAGCAGCGATCGGCCCAGCGGAACCAGATCGCGCACCCGTTGCCAGATCGCCGGCCCCGGCCCCTGCTTGGCCAGCGCTTGTGAAACGGCGACCAAGTCCGCCTCCAGATTCATGCCGGTTTCCGCCATCAGCTCGCCCAGCGCCGAGCGATGGTGGTTCAGCATGGTTTCGGCCATGTCGATATAGCCAAGCGCCGCCGTCACCAGCACCAGCTTGGCCGCCATAACAGGGTCGGTTACCGACCTGAAGTCACGCACTGCGATGTAATCCGCCTGCGCAATCACCGGACGCGAGCAGGGGATCGCGGCCCGGCTGCTATAGGGGAAACCGGGACGCTGCCGGTTGCGCCAATGCTGAATGCCGATCAGGTCGATAACCAGAAATCCGGCATCGGCGAGCTGACGGCCAATGTCCCATGCCAGCGGCTGGTTCACGCGCTGCTCAAGAAACGACGTCTCGACCCGGATCGCCAGGCACGACCGCAGAAATGCCGCGCCGCCCGACAGGATGTCGCCTTCGGCCCCCTCCACGTCGATCTTCAGATAGTCGCACCCGGTGAGTGCGCCTTCGGCGGCGAGTCCGTCGAGCGAGCGGGTGTCAACCGGGATGCGCTGATCGATCTGGTGCTGGGCACTGGTGCCGAACCACGCGATCATTTCCTGATTGTGCGGCAGCAGCGATGCGCTCTCCGGCGACGGGGGGATGTGCAGCGTTGCCGGTCCGTCGAACCCGCCGACCGCGACCGGCAGGATCGTGCGGCTGCGCCAGGGTGCAGGATCGCGCCCGGCCAGCGCGGCGGCTTCGCCCGGCTCGGGTTCGAAGCCGATCATGTCGGTGGCCCAAGCGAGCGGAAGCATCGCGGAATCGACCCCGCCCCGCGCGCCGATATCGATCGCGCTGAAACCAGTGCGCTCGCAAAAACGCGCCGAGCTCAATGATTTAAACAGGCTGACTTCACTCATCGGGCCTAGATCCTCCCGGTTGCGGGTGCGCCGTGCTGCGTTCCGTCCAGCGCAGCGCAGCAATGACGAGCGCGGTTACCATCCAACCGCCCAGTTGGATATAGGCAAGGGCCTCACCCGTGATGGCATTGCCGGCCCATAATGTCCCGCCGATGACGATCGCGGCATAGGGCACGAATATCATCAACTGCGTCCACATATGGCCGCGCGCGACGAGCAGCTGTTGCTGCACATTGCAATAGACGGTCGGGATGACGGCAATGACGACGAGCGCGAACATGTAGCGATGATCGCGGAATTCGGGACCGTACAGGCCGAGGATCAGGCCGGAGGCGGCAATCGTGATCGCGCTGAAGACCGTCGCCAGCGCGAGGTTGAGCAGCAGATTGTAGCGCTGAAGCCGCTCCGTGTCGTGCGCGCGGCCCGCGCCGATCGACGCGCCGAGCATGGGCAACACCGCCGAGGCGAGCGCGGTCAGAACCATCAGCACCGGCAGCCGCCATTGCGCCCCCGTGTTGATCACGGCGAGGTCGGTAAAGCCGCTCGGCACGCGCGACAGCGCGTAGTTGCCGATCCAGGCCGCCACCCCCTGCACCACCGCCAATAATCCGCTCGGCAGTGAAAAGCTGAGCAGCAGATCAGCGTGCGCAAACGCGCCGCGCAGCGATATGCCGGTGCGCAGTGCCCGCCGGTGGCTCCGCGCGGGGATCGCGACGGCGAGCAGGCGCAGAAGGTTGGCCGCCGCGACTGCTGCCATCACATAGTTCAGACTGGGCGCGAACAGCGCGACGGGAACGAGCAGCATGAAGGCTGCCGCAGCGGTCCAGGACCGGGCAAGCGCCAGTACGCGAAATTCCTGCTTCGCCTGCAGCAGCGCGTCGCTCAGCCCCGCCTGGACCGAGGTGAGCAGGATGATCCCGCTGAAGATCACCGCCCAGCCATGCTGGCTCTCCCCGAGCAGCCAGCTGGACAGGCCCGCCGGCCAGACCAGGCAGAGCGCGAGAAAGGCGAGGGTCAGGCCCCAGGTCAGCCGGTCGGCGAGCAGCATCACCGCGCCGGCGCGCTCGGGATCGCGCTCCGAGAAACGCGAGACGATCGAGATGACCGAATAGGGCAGCTGCAGCGAGGCGATCGGGGAGGCGAGCGCGATGGTGCTGAGCAGCAGCCCGTAGCGGCCATAATCGTCGACGCCGATCGCGCGGGCGATCAGGATCGTCTGGACCAACGCCGCCACGCGCTCGACCATCGACGATCCGAAGATCCAGCCCGCACCGCGCAGCCAGGTTGCGATCGGGCTTGCCCCGAGCAGATAGGAAGGCGTGAGCCGCGCGCGCAGCCACGCGATACGGCTCATGCGTCGCTCCGCACGACGCCGCGTGCGCGCAGATGCGCCGCGAGCTCCGCTGCGCGCGCGTCGAGACTGTAGGCGGGCACGCAGCGCGCGTGACCCGCCAGCGCAATCCGGCGACGGGCGTCGTCATGTTCCAGATAATGGCCGATCCGCTCGCACAGCGACGCGGCGTCGGCGAATACGTCGATCTCTTCGCCCGGGACGAACAGCGACCGCACCTCGTCATTGTCGATGTGCAGCATGAAGCCGCCGGACGCGGGAATTTCGAAGGTGCGGGTGGAAGTCACGTCCTGCCACCCGTCGGGCGGGACCGGGCCGTGGTGCATCGCGACGTTGATGCGGCTTTCCTCGATCGCGCGGGCGAAATAGTCGCCGACCAGGGGATAGCCGAGTACATGGCGCTCGAGCGCGGTCCCCTGTGCCGGGCCGGTCCAGCCATTGCCGATCACCGCGATGCTGCGGTCGGGAAACGCTTGCGCAACGGCGAGCATATAGTCGAACTTGTAGGGCGAGAAATTGCCGATGTGCGAAATATCCCAGCGATAGGGGACTTCGCCGTGATGCCGCCGGGCATGCACGTGTGGCGCATAGCCGTGGTGGACGAAGCCGGTCCGTTCCGGGCCATAGGTTTCGCGCAGATGGTCGAGATGATAGCTCTTGGTCGTCACGATCTGGTCGTAGCGGGCATAGGCCTCGGGCGACGAGCCGTCGTGATTATAGGCGACATCGGGGTAGAAATTGACCGTCCGCACCCCGCGCGCCTGAAGCGCCGCGAGCGTGTCGGCGGTGATGTAGCTGCCCTTGACCGTGACCAGCACCTCCGCATCGATCCGCGCGGCGTGGTCGAGGATCTCGCGGTTATAGGCGGCGATGCCATGGCCGGTGAGCAGGCGGTTGGCGATGCGGTGGATCAGCCCGTGCGCGCGGCCGAGATAGGATCCCAGATCGACCTCGGCGACATCCCAGCCCTGCCCGCGCAGCCCCTGCGCCAGCGCGCGGCCGGTCGAGCCGTGCCAGAATTCCGTCGCCATGACGGCGCGGATCGGGCGGCGGGGATCAGCGGCGGACTGCATCAAGCGCGGCCATCACGCCGCCCACGCTGCGGCGCATGTCGAGTTCGTCGAAAATCTCGAGCGAGCGCTGCGCCATCGTCGCGCGCTTGTCCGGATCGGCGGCGAGGATCGCCAGCGCCTCGGCCAGCGCCGCAGTGTCACCGCACGGATAGACGATGACATTCTCGCCTTCGCGCGCAATGTCGGTCGGCCCGACCGCGCCGATCCGGTCGCTATAGATCATCGGCAGGCCCATGCATGCGCCCTCCGACGTGATCAGCGGGTGCGGGTCGGCCTGCGAGGGGTGCACCAGCACATCGGCGGCGGCATAGAGCGCGGGCAGGCGGTCGACATTGACGAAGCCGGCGAAGCGCGCGGGCAGGCTTTCGGCGGCGGCGCGCGTCTTCAGCTCCTCGAACAGCTCGCCATTGCCCGCGAACAGCGCGCCGATGCCGTGGCCGGGATGGAAGCGGGCGAGCGCGTCGATCAGGTCCTGCGGCCGCTTGCGCGCTGACAATTTGCCGACGAACAGCGCCAGCATCTCGTCTTCGGGAATGCCGAATTCGGCGCGCACCTGCGCCCGCAGCGCGGCGCGGTTGGCGCGGGCGGCGCGGTACGTCTCTTCGTCGATCGTGAAGGGTGATCGGAAGATGCGGTCGGCTGGGGCACCGAAATGCCGGTAATAGTCCTCGTTGCGGTCGCCGACCGAGAGGAAGGCGGAGATGCGCGAGTAGACAAGGCGCACCAGCAGCGCCTTGACCGCCTGTTTTAGCCCGCCGCGCTCCTGCAGCAATTCGCTGTCGGAGATGATCATCGCCGGCACGCGGTTGCGTCCGCACCACCAGAGCGCGCGGCGGACATTGGCCTGATTATAGCCGTAGAGCAGCACCGCGTCGGGCCGGAACGCGGCGAGCCGCTCGGCAACCTTTGGGCTGCTCGGCCAACTCGGGCTCGGCTGCTGGCCCGGGCGAGCGTCTTCGAGGAATTCGTGCGAGTAGCCGCCGAGCATTTCCATGTTCCAGGAAATCTCGGCGTTCATCTCTTCGTCGAAATAGGCCTGAACCCCGACCGGCGCGCCGAAGATCAGATGCACGTCGAGATCGTCGCGCGCGGCGAGCGCGCGGTAGAAGGGGACGAAATGCTGGATCGGGTGGGTGACCACGATCGCCAGCCGCGCCTTAGCCATTGGCTGTCACCGGTTGCAACGCGACGACCGGGCCGTGGCTGTCGAGCAGGCGGAAACGGCCGCTGTCGAGCAGGGTCGCGACCAGTTGCTGGTGCGTGCCATGCTCACGGCTGTCATGGGTTTCCATGATGATGATGCGCGCGCGGGCAAGCGCGTCGAGGTCGTGGCGCAATATCTGCCACTCCACCCCCTCGATATCGCTGATCAACGCGAAATCCGTGATGCCATGTTCGTCGAGCAGGCCCGACAGGGTGCGCGCGGGGACCTGCACCGTCTGAAGGTCCGGCGCTTCGCTGGCGATGCGGCCCGACACCGAGCTTTCGCCCATCGCGAACGCGACGGTGTCGCCGCCGCCATAGCTGATCGCGACTTCGGCGACGGTCGTGTTGGTCTCGCAGCCGTTAAGCGCGAGGTTGCGGCGCAGCGAGCGGGCGAGGCGCGGATCGGCCTCGACGATCACCATGCGCCGCTCGGGCGCGATCGCGCGGCGGGTGGTGCAGCTGATCACGCCGAGGCTGCCGCCCAGCTCGACCACGTCCACATCGCGCGGCAAATGCCGCTGGACGAAGCGATATTCGCCGCTCTCATAGCCGCCGAGCAGCAATGCCGCCTTGATCTCCGGCGTTACCACGGGGTCGCTGGTGTCGATGGTCAGCCCGCGATGCGGGATGCGGTCGCGCAGCAGCTTGGCGGCGATCACGCCGGTCGTGCGGTTGGCAAGGATCGGGCCGACGATGCGGTTGATGCGGGTGCGAAGGCTGGTCATGCGGGCTCCGGCACGATCACATAATCGCCGCCCATCAGCGCGTCGGGCGCGACCTCGTGCAGCGCAATGCCATGGGTTGCGCCGTGGCGGACCCCGGCGATGCGGTAGAAGCGGGAGCGCTCGGGCACGAGGGCGACGATCTGCGCAGCTTCGTCGGGAGCAATGCGAGCGCCACCGCCGAGTTCGATCCACAGCACCGGGCGGTCGCGGCGGATGGTTTCCTGCAAGCCCTGCAGCACCGAAATCTCGAAGCCTTGCACGTCGCACTTGATCGCATCGACCGGACCGACGTTCAACCGGGCGAGCAGCGCGTCGCCCTGTTCGACCTGCACCGTTGCGACGGCTTCGAGCGGGGCGTCATATTGGTCGGTGGTGACGAGCGTGCCGAGGCCGCCATTGTCGCCGGCGGGCGAGTAGAGCTGGAAGCTGCCCGGCTCCGCGCCGAGGCCGAGCTGGTGCGGGGTGACGTTGGTAGCGTTGTTGAGCGCGAGGTTGCGCTGGAGCCGGCCGAAGACCAGCGGGTTCGGTTCGAAGCTGTGGACCTGGCCAAAGGCGCGCGAAAACTGCAGCGCATGGGTGCCGACATTGCCACCGATGTCGAGGATCGTGCGGCGACGGTTGGCGGGGATGCGCGAGAGGAAGGCGGCGATCTCGTCGCGCTCATAGCCCCCGAACAGATAGGCCTGTCGCTCGACAAAGGAGTTGAGTTCGCCCTCGACCCATACCCCGTCATTGGCGACGCGGAAGCTGCCCGTGGGGCCGGCCAGGCGGTTGGCCAGCGATCCCCAGCCGCGCAGATGGCGCAGGCCGCGCAGCGCACGCACGGCGCGTGCGGCAGCGCCCGGGTGCAGCTCGCCCTGGGGTGTCGTTCCGGTCAATGCTGGTCCCCCTGACCTTCGGCACGGGCGTGCGGAAGCTCGCGCGGCGGATTGCAGACAGGTGCGCAAAGGTCAAGCGTCACTGGCGGCAAGCTCCTGGAACAGCGCGGTCATCTCGGCCGCAGCCTCATTCCCGGCGAGGAAGGCTTCGGCGCGCGCGCGGGCACCGTGCCGCCACGCTGCCAGCTCCCCGGCGGGCAGTTGCGCCAGCGTATCGATCGCCCCGGCCATCGCCGCGCGGTCGGCAAGTGGCAGGTCGAACCCGGCCTGATCGGCGGCAAGGTTGCGCCACGGCGTTTCGGTGCCGATCAGCACGGGCGTACCCGAGCACAGCGATTCAAAAATCGCGTGGCCGAAATTCTCGCTGCGCGACGGCATGAACATCAGGTCCTGCCCGGCCATCGCCTCGGCGACCTCGGCATTGGTGAGCTCGCCGCGATGTTCGGCCGTGACATGCGGCGGCAGCGCGGCGATCAGGTCGCGGCAGCGTGTCCAATGCGCGGGATCGCTGATCGGGCCATAGATTGAATAGGAGACCGGCGACCGCACCTGCGCGAGCGTTTCGAGCGCGACGTCGAGGCCCTTGACCGGCGAGATGCGCCCGAGAAACGCGGCGCGGAACGGCTCGCCCTCACCGCGCGGGCGGTGTGTCGGAAGCGGGAAGGCCGGGCGGGCATTGCCGATCAGTTCGATGCGATGCGCGGGGAAGGCGGCGCGGACATCGGCACGCTCCGCCTCGCTGGTGACGTGGAAGGTCACGCCCCGCATCAGCCCGGCGAGGGTAACGAGCTGGCGATAGGCCGCCTTGCGCCCGCCTTTTAGCCCCAGCGCGCCGCCCGAAAACTCGCCGCGTGGCGACAGGATGACGCGCGCGCGCGATGTGCGGCCCAGGCGGCGCGCGATCAGCGCGGGGATGGTGAACTCGCGGTCGAAAAAGCCGTTGAGCAGCAATATGTCGTGCGGCGTTTCGCGCAGCAGCCTGGCCAGGCCCTGCGCCCCGGCGCGGCCGACGGGGAGGTAATGGGCTTTCGCATAGCCCAGATCGTGCCAGCGCCCGGCCTCCACCAAAGGCTCCGCCGCGCCGAACGCACGATCACGTGCGACGATGCGGAAATCGAAGCGGTCTGCCAAAGTCTCGCACAGCGCCTTGATGCTGAGGTTCGGCCCCGTAGCCTCATGCCCCGGCCAGAAGGCGCCGATCAGGATCAGGATCGTCGGACGCGCACTCATGGCGTGGGCCACGCGAAGTTGATGCCGTAGCGCGACTTCAAATAGTCGGGGAAGCTGTCGATCCCGTGCGCGGCGATGTGCATCCGCGCTTCGTCGATCTTGGCGTCCATCAGCATGAAGAACCAGAAGCCGTGCAGCGAATGCCACACGAACCCGCGTCGTCCGTCGAGAAAGCCGAGCCGCAGAAAATAACGCTGCACGAAATAGAGCACCGCGCGCAGGTAGAGCGGCGCCCCGCCATAGACTTTGTGGCGCAGGAACCGCTTGAACTTAGCCGCCGGCGTCACGGCGCCGGGCTCGTCATGGTCGCGCACCACGCCCTGTTCGCGCAGCACGAAATCGATCATCTGCAGCGTCGCATAGCGGTTATGCTTGTCGGTCCACCAGCCGATGTCGCGCAGATTCTCGTCGACCAGATCGCCGCCGATGATGCGTTCGACCCGGCCGCGCTCGATCAGCAATTTCTCGTCCATCCAGCGGCTCTCCATCCGCGCGCGACCCGGGCGCCACATGCGCGTCAGCCAGGTGCGGTAATAGCCGCCCCAGCGGATGAACTTGCCGCGAAAGATCACCTTGAGCTTGAGGTCGAGCGCCGACACATCGTCGGGCAGCGCCGGGGTGCGGCTGCGCAGCGCGTCGAGCAGGCCCGGCTCCAGATATTCGTCGCAATCCATGCGCAGGATCCAGTCGGTGTCGATGCCGGTGTTGTCGGCACCCCATTGCACCTGCGCGCCATGCGTCGTGAACGGGTTCTGATAGACATCCGCGCCCAAGGACTTGGCGATCTCGACCGTACGGTCGGTCGAAAAGCTGTCGACCACGACGATGCGCCGCACCAGCGGACGAATCCGCTCGATGCACCGCGCGATATGCACTTCCTCGTTAAAGGAAATGATCAGCGCGGTGATCGAAGGCGCGGCGGCGTCCATCACACCCCGGCGATGTCGAGCGTCGCTTCGCTGACGGCGACCAGTTCATCGAGCGGGATCGGCGCGGCGGCACCGTCGCGGGCAGCGGCGTAGAACGCCTTGACCAGCCCCGCCTGTCCCTTGTCCTGCGCCGAGGCGGATTGCGTGCTGGTTTTGCCGCCGGTGGTGATGTGCAGCTTGCGGAAATCGTCGAGGCGCACGACCGTGCCGCTCGCGAAAATCTCCAGATATTCCTTGGGCAACGACGAGTCGCCGAGCGAGGAATAGAGGATCGTGCCGGTCGATCCGTCGGCAAAGCGCAGCACGGCGGAGACCGTGTCGTCGATTCCCTCTGGCCGGAAAGCGCTGACCGAGACCGGCGGGCCACCGGCGAGGAAGGTGAGCGCGTCGACGAAGTGACACGCCTCGCCCACGATGCGCCCGCCGCCCTGTGCGCCGTGCAGCCAGCTATCGCCCGGCACATGTCCGGCATTGACGCGATAGTGCATCGCGATCGGCCCGGCGCGCGAGGCGATCGCCGCCTTGGCCGCAATCATCATCGGGGCGAAGCGGCGGTTGAAGCCGACCGTGAGCACGCCCGGTGCGCCTTCGGCCGCCGCAACGACATCGGCGAGCTGCTCATGGTCGAGCGCCAGTGGCTTTTCGACGAACACATGCTTGCCCGCACGCAGCGCAGCGGCGGCGAGGCTGGCATGGCTGTCGTGGCGCGTCGCGATGAACACGCAATCGGTGTCGGCATCGTCCAGCACCGTCTGCGGATCGGTCGCGGCGTTGGCGAAGCCCTCGCGCTGCGCGGCGTCATGCGCCGACAGGCCGGTAGAGGTGACGACGGTGGTCAGCCGCTCCTTGCTCGCTTTCTTGAGCGCGGGGACCAGCACCGACTTGGCATAGTTGCCGAAGCCGATGAAGGCGGTGCCGCGCCCGGTCGCCGCGCTCGAGGCATTGACCGGGATCGAGCGCGCGATCGGCACCGGGCTCTCGGGATAGGTCAGCAGGATCGCGAGGAATGGCTCGTCGGTGTCCATCAGCTTATAGGCCGCTTCCGCCTCGGCGATCGGGAAGCGGTGGGTGACCAGCTTGAGCGGGGTCACGCGGCCTTCGGCGACCAGCTCCAGAAACGCCTGCATGTTGCGCTGTTCGGTCCAGCGGACATAGGCGAGCGGATAGTCATGCCCCTCCAGCTCATAGGCCGGATCGTGGCGCCCGGGGCCGTAGGACATCGACAGGCGCAGATCGAGCTCGCGCTTGTAGAAGGGTTCGCGCTCGATCTCCATGCCGGTCAGGCCGACCATGACGACGCGGCCCTTCATCCGGCTGATCTCGGCGGCCTGATTGGGCGGGCTCGAGGATTTGCTCGACGCGGTGACGATGACGGCGTCCGCGCCATAGCCCTCGGTAAAGCCGCGCACCGCCTCGTCCAGCGCGTCGCTGACCGCGACATCCGCGCCCATTTCCAGCGCAAGCTTGGCGCGGCCGGGATTGGGATCGAAGCCGAGCACGCGGCAGCCATTGGCTTTTAGCAGCTGGACGGTGAGCTGGCCGATCAGGCCGAGCCCCATGACGACGACGCGCTCGCCGAGCGTGGGGTTGGCGACGCGCACGCCCTGCAGCGCGATCGCGCCGAGCGTGACGAAGCTCGCCGCCTCGTCGCACACGCCCGCGGGGATGCGGACCGACAGGTTCTTGGGCACCGCATTATATTCGGCGTGGTTGGCCACGGCCGCGCCGGCACAGGCGATGCGGTCGCCGACGGCATAGCCGCCCGCTTCGGCGCCCGCCTCGACCACCGTTCCGGCGAGGCTGTAGCCGAGCGGGATCGGAGTATCGAGCTTGGCGAACACCTTCTGCACCGTGGGCAGCAGCCCTTCGTTGCGGACCTTTTGCAGCGTCTTGCGCACCAGATCGGGCCGCGCCATCGCCTTGCCTGCGAGCGAGCTGCGCGCGAGGTCGATGATCTGCTTCTCGGTCCCCGCGCTGATCAGCGAGACGCGCGTCGCGACCAGATTGCGGCCACGGCCCGAACGCGGCACCGGCGCTTCGATCAGGCGCAGCACGCCGCTGCGATAATTTTGTTCGACCTGTTTCACTTAAGCCCCGTTTTCCCCGACCGACGCGGCCATGAATATGACCTCGCTCTCAAAACAACCGTCCGGGAGTGTCAAGCACAGACGTTGCGTGGATGATTCGTGGCCCATGTCGGGCCACCATGTTGCAGCTTCGAGACGCAGTGGCTGCGATGCGTGGATGGTGAGCTGGGCATCGCCCCGGCGCAGCGTTGCGGTGGTGCCGTCGAGTGTCGCTTCGCACTCCGGGTGGAGCAGCATCCGCCAGCTGGCCGAGTGCGATACCGCGCCCTCGATCCGGTCGTGCAGGCGGATCGTATCGCCGTGCGCTTCGATCCGGCGGCTGACAATCGGGCGGCCTGGAAGGTGCGCATAGCCGTCATGGCCACCCGCCAGCGTGAGCGCGTCGGGCTGGACCTCGGCCTCGCTCACCCAGACGCGCGGACGGCGGCCGCAGCGGAAGGCACCGAAGAAATCGGCCGGTTCTGCGCCGTCGATGGCGAGGACATTGTGATGGTGCGCGCTGCGGCTCTGGTCGCGGCGGGTGCCGGGGACATATTCGAACACGCCCTGATCGACGATCATCCGCTGGCCCGCGACCGACAGCTCGATGCTGCCGATATCGCCATGCGCATGGGCGGGCAGGTCGTCGGGACCGATCCGGCCCTGGTCGGCGATCAGCGTGAGGAGTTGAGTGTGCAGCCCGAAATAGCCGGCGGTCGGGAGCGCGAAGCCGCCCTGAGGTTGCGGAACCGCGCGCCCGGTGGAGCCGGTGTAGGCGGTCAGGCACTCGACGGGCGCATAGGCCATGGTCAGCCCGGCATCGTTGAACAGCGCAGGGGCGCCATCGGGATGCGCGAGCAAGACAGTCGCGCGCGCCATGCCGTCGAGGGCACGGTCGAGCGCTGGGGGTGCTGCGGGGCCGAGCGCGTCGCGCGTCTCGATCAGGTCGGCGAACACCTGCGCATGGTAGGACGGCGAGCGCTCATAATGCACGCCATCGGCCAGCACCTGCCGCGCGAGTTCCTTGTCGAGCAGGTCGAGCGCCCGGGCACGCCAGCGTTCGGCGATTGCGCCAGAGAAGAACGCCGCGCCCCAGCTCAACGCCTTGATATTCTTGACGAGGTGGTTGCCGCCAATGTCGAGTTCGAGATTGCGTTCGAGGAACGCCAGTTGCTGCGCGAGGCTGGCATGGATCGGGCCGAGTGCGGGATCGGCGCGGTCGATACCCCACGCCGCAATCCGCTGCATCCACACGACGACACGGAGCGACAGCGTGTAGCTGTTCCAGCTGTCGTGCCAGTAACCCGGCTGCCAGGGCGGGTTGGCGGCGATCCACTGGTTGATCAGGTCCACGCCCGCAGCGGCGTCGAGCCCCTCCAGATACTCCATATAATGGAGGTTCATCCGCCACAGCTGGTTGGCGACGCCGGGGCCGGGGGCGTCCCAGTCGATCGTCTCGCCCATATCGACCGCGCGGCCAAGGAAGGTGAAGCGCCAGCCAGTGGCGGTGCGCTCGACCTGTCCGGTGCGCGGTGGAAAGCGGGGAGCGGGCGGATTTGGCGCGGGTTGGAGCTGACCCGGCGCAAGGCCGTCGAGGCTGGGCGGGCTTTTCAACGAGCGACGCCGCTGGACCGTCAACCGCGCGCGGGCGAGCAGCTGACCGACCGGCACATGGCGGGCAAAGGCGATGCTGCGGCGTAGGCGGGTGAGGCGGCTCATCGTGCCGCCACCAGCGCCTGCATCTCGCCCAGCAGTCGTTCGGCGAGGACGCGGCGGTCGAATTCACGCGCGACGAAGCTGCGGCCCGATTCGCCGAGCTGTGCGGCAAAGGCCCGGTCGTCTGCCAGCCGCGTCACCGCCGCCGCCAGCTCCGCCGCCGATTCGGGCGTGATCGCGATCCCCGCGCCACCCGCTTCCATCAGTGCCTTGGCCTCGCCCTCGACCCCCAGGATCATCGGGCAGGCCATCGCCATTGCCTCGAACATCTTGGATGGGATCACCGTCTTGAACGTGTCGACCCGGCGCAGCAGCACCAGAGCCGCGTCGCTCGCCGCCCAGATGCCGGGCATCGCCGATTTGGGCTGCTGGCCGAGCATCACGACGTTCGACAGGCCACGCGCGGCGACTTCGGCCACCAGCCGCTCGCGCTCCGCCCCGTCGCCGACCAGCAGGAAGGCGATGTCGCTGCGGTCGCGCAGCAATTCCGCCGCCTCCAGCACCGTGTCCAGCTTATGCGCCATGCCGTGCGTGCCGACATAGGCGGCGACGAACTTGTCGGTCAGGCCGTGCGCGGCGCGGAATTCGGCCTCCGCCGCCGCATCGGGGGTGGTGAAGGTGGTGAGATCGACGCCGTTCTTGACCACCGCGATCGGTCCGTCGCCCCGGCGTTCGCGGATATGCGGCACGAATCCGTCGGTGACCGACACGACCAGATCAGCCTGACGATAGGCAAAGGCCTCGATCGCCTCGAGCAGCTTGATCGCCGCGCCGCGCTGCATCGCGCCGACGGTGACGATGCTCTCGGGCCAAAGATCGCGGATTTCGAGCACCCACGGACGCCGCTTGCGCTTGAGCAGCCATCCGGCGAGCCCGCAGAAGAATTGCGGGGAGGTGGAGAGGACGACATCGGTCTTGGGCAGCCGCCACATCCACAGCAGCACCGACAGCAGATAGGACACATAATTGGCGATGCGCGGCAGAAAGCCTTCATTGGCCGCAAGCCAGGTCCACAGCCGGATGACGCGCACCCCGTCGCGTTCCTCTTCCTGCCACAGCCGGTTGCGATAGCCGGGATAGGCGCGACCGGTGGGGTGGTTGGGGACGCAGGTGACGACGGTCACCTCATGCCCCGACTCTGCCCAGACGCGCGCATGCTCCGACAGGCGCGACGCGGGGGCGTTCACCTCGGGCGGGTAATAATGGGTAAGAACGAGGATTTGCATCGCGGCGGCGCGGTCAGGCGGCGAGGCGCGCAGGATCGCCGAAATAACGCGCCAGCGCCTCGCCCGACCATTCGCGGCCCGATCGACGGGTGCGAATATCCTTGGTCGCGCCTTTCAGCCAGCCGGTGACGGGAATGCCGAAGCCGGTCTTGGGCTTGTTGAGAATCGCGTCGGGCAGCGGCGTGGACGGCGCAGTGCCGAGCATCGCCTTGCCCGCGCCCGGCGTCAGGCCCGGCAGGATCGGGGCGAGCGCCCGGAGCAGCGTGAAATCGACCAGCGGCACGCGGATCTCCAGCGAATGCGCCATGCCCGCCCAGTCCGAATCGCGCAGCAGCTGGTTGCGCATATAGTTGCACGATTCGAGCGCGGCGACGCGGCCATTGGCGCTGCCCGGATCGGGGGTCATGGTCGCGGCGATCAGCCCCTCGGGATCAAGCTCGGCCAGCCCCTGTGCGGCCAGCCCCGCGTCCATCGCGCCGTCCAGTTCGAACGGCAACAGCACCGCGCGGCGCAGCAGATAGGTGCCCGCCCAGCTGCGCGGCAGATCGAGCAGTCCGGCGAGCTTGGGGTTGCGCGCGAGCAGGCCGGGGGCGAGCAGCTTCAAGATCCCGCGGCTCGCGCTCCCCGCACCGGGCACATGCGCGACGGGCCCGAACACCCGGCGCGTCTGCGGGATGGTGCGGAATGTGGAGTAGCCCGCAAGCAGCTCGTCACCGCCAAGGCCCGACAGCGCGACCTTGAGCCCCAGTTCGCGCGTCGCCTTGCTCACGAACCAGCTGTTGATCCCGTCGATCGTCGGCTGGTCCATTGCCGCGAAGATCGCGGGCAGGTCGCCGCGAAACTCCTCGGCGCTGATCTGGCGGACATGATGCTCGACGTCATAGAGCGCCGCGACCGATGCCGCGCCGGGGACCTCGTCGGCGGGTGTTCCGGCAAATTCGGGGAAGGCGAGGGTGCAGGCGCGGATGCGCTGGGCGCCGCAGTCGCGCATCAGACCGACCAGCGCGCCCGAATCGACGCCGCTCGACAGGAATGCGCCGACCTCGACATCGGCGACCATATGGTGTCGCACGCTGTCGCGCAGCGCTTCGGCGACGTCGACCGTCCCGCCGTCCCGCCCGTCCGCAATCGCCTGCGCGACCGAGGCATAGCGGACCGGTTCGCCGACGCCGCTCGCGTCGACCGTGATCCAGCTGCCTGCCGGGACCGCGCGGATCGCGCGATAGATGGTGAAAGGCTCGGGCACCGACCCCATCAGGTGGAAGCCGGTGAGACCAGCGGGCGACGGCTCACGCGAGATCGACGGGTCGGCGATCAGCGCCTTGACCTGCGATGCAAAGGCGATCCGGCCGTTCACATCGGCATAGTAAAGCGGCTTGATGCCATAGGGGTCGCGCGCCAGCGTCAGGCGGCGCTCGCGCGCGTCCCAGATGGCGAAGGCGAACATGCCGCGCAGCCGCGTCAGCATCGCCGGCCCGTGCGCGGCGAACAGCGCGAGCAGCACTTCGGTATCCGATCCGCTGGCGAAACAGTGGCCCTGTGCCTCCATCTCGGCGCGCAGCGACTGATAGTTGTAGATCTCGCCGTTGAAGACGAGGCTGTAGCGCTCGGCGGCGTCGTGCATCGGCTGCGCGCCGCCATCGCTCAGATCGATGATCGACAGGCGGCGATGCGCCAGGCCGATGCGCGCGTCGGCATCGATCCACAGGCCGACACCATCCGGCCCGCGCGCCGCCATCGCATCGCGCACCGCAATCAGCCGTTCGGGGGCGACTGCAAGCGCGCTGTCGCGATGCGCGAACATGCCGGCGATCCCGCACATCGGATCAGACGTCCGTCCGCGGCGGCAGCAGCCGGTTGGCGAAATAGAGCAGCACGTGCAGCACCACAGCCGCGCTGATCGGTCCGATAATGTCGGGCACCAGCATCCCGTCGATGCGCGATCCGGTCCGCAACCCCAGCGCGACGACCAGCAGCAGATGCCACGCCTCCCGCTGCAGCGCGACGACATTGTAGATCGACCACAGGGCCAGGATCGGGGCGGTCAGCGCGGCGAACAACACGATACCCAGCCAGCCAAAGGTCCAATACGCCTCTGCCGGAATGCTCGGGCTGGTCGACGAGTTATAGTTGCCGTTGGCGCGGAAGGTGAACTCGCGCCCGATGTCGGTGATCACCGGCTTGTCGGGATAGACCAGGCGCGGGATCCACACGATGAAGATGTCGCGTAGCGTATCCCCGGGAATACCCTGGTCGTAGAGGCTGATCGCAAAGGTGCCGGCGTTGACGTAGCTGAGCCGCGCCCAGCCAATCTGATAGTCCTGAAGGTCGTCACGTGCCTGATTGTCGCCCGTGGCGCGTGCGCTCAGCACCTGCGTCGTTTCGGACAGCACCGCGCGCCCCTCGTTGCTGCGCGTGACCAATCCGCGCGCATCGGTAACGACGTCGGCGATCCCGAAGTAAAATGGGACCATGATCCCAATTACCAGCAACAGCCGGCGCAGCGTCACGCGATGGTAGAGATAGGCGATCGGCAGCATCATCGCCGGAAAGATCGCGGCATATTTGCTGAGCTGGATCAGACCAACGATTGAGTCGATGATGGTCAGCGCCAGAATAAGCCAGACCCAGCGTGGGCGATTGTTGCGGAGCGCCCAATAGCCGATCAAAAAATAGCCGACATAAGCAAGCTGGCCGATCTGAACGATGATGTTCGGAACTGTGAAAGAAACGATCTGAAGCGTGGCAGGGTAGATGAGCAGATAGTTTGCTGCACTCCCGACGCCCAAAAAGGTAAAGCCGATCGTCTCGGTGGTCAGATTGCACGGCGAGATGAACCGCAGCGTCTTGCCCGACAGGCTGCGCGCGCGGAGCGGCCCGATAATGCCGAGCGTGAACAAGAGGATCGTGGCATGGAATATCGCGACCACGAGGTTGAACTTGAGCACGTCCCGCGGGAAAAAGTCGAAGAAAGATGCGAGCAGATCGCGCGTTTCGGCGTTGAGGAACAGCGTGACGAGCGATCCGACGCCGAGATAACCGACCACCCCGACGCGATACCAAAGCAATGGCGACCATAGTGTGTAGCGATTGGTCGTGACCATCTTGTACACGGCCAGCCCCACCACGACCGACAGAATGACCGGCCCGACATAGTTGGCGACCAGTGCGGCTGTCGAACCATAGGCAATCGCGATGCCATAGAAGATCAGCAGCGCGAAGGTGCCCGCGATTTCACCGATGCCCGGCGTCAGCCCCAGCATCGGATCGCCGTCCGCCTTATGGACAGTCGGCGTCGGCGCGCTGCGATACCGGTCGAGCCAGTTGGCGGCGATCGCGCCCATCAGTCGCGCACCGCGAGCGCGATACAGTCTTCACCGTCCCAGATGACGTTTTCGAGGCGGAAGCCGCGCCGCTCCAGTTCAGCCAGGAACCCCTTCACATCGCCGCCAAAGGCGTGGATTTCGATCCCAACCCGGTCGCTGATGTCGAGCAGGCGGCTTTGCGGATCGGTCAGGAAATACTCGCTGCCCTCGATATCGCATTTGAGGAAGGCGATCCGGTCGATGCCGTGCTGGGCCAGGAAATCGGCCTCCGACACCCGTTCGGCATCGGTGTAATTGGGGTCGGTCGCGACGTCGCTGACCTGTTGCGGGCTGAAAATGCCGACAAAGGCGCGATGCAGGGTGGCGCGGTTCTGAAAGCCGTTGGCGCGCATCGTTTCGTGGAATTTGGCGACATTGTGGGCGCCCGGCTCGACCGCGACGACGCGCGCGGTGGGGTTGCTGGCGAGGGCGAGCGCGCTGAAATTGCCCATGTTCGCCCCCAGATCGACGACCACGCCATGGTCGGGGATCTTCAGGAAATCGTCGCGCGAATAGACCTGGCGTACCCAGATTTCGCGCAGCCCGCTGAACGCCTGGTCGCCCACCAGCCGCGCCTTGGCGCGACCATGCCGTGCGACGAACGGGCCGGTCCCCATCGCCGCGTCGGCGGCCAGCAGGTTGCGCGTGCGTAGCGCGGACGGCAGCGTCACCGCGACCGCACCCGCCCATTGCAGGGCCCGCACCGGCCCGGCGACCTGCGCGATTCCGAAAAAGTCCCGAAGCAGCTTGCCAATCATCCAGTTTCTCGACGTATGCAGCCGCAGGCGCGGCGGCAACAAGGCGTGACGCCCTCCCCGCCAATAGGGCGAAGCGTTCGCGGATGCACGCGGATTTTCCGCAGATGCGAGCGGTTTGTGCAGGGTTCAGCCACGGACAGCGACCGTTTCAGGGCGGCGTGCGGCGATCCGGCCATTGATCCAGCGCAGCAGCGGCTTTTCGACGAACAGATAGACCAGCACGCCGAGCACGACCCCGCTGACGATGATCAGCGCCATCGCCGCCCAGCGCAGCTCCGGTCCGGCGAGCCCCACGCTGCCGATCAGCCGACCCAGCACGCGCTGCGGAATCTCATGCCACAGATAGATGGCGTAAGAGGCGTTTCCGAGCAACATCAACAGATCGTGCAGGCGTCCGCGCAGGCGCACCGCCGGATCGGCCAGGATGACAATCCAGATCATCGCTGCCAGCCCGAACCACGGGGTGAGCGCGCGTGCGGCACGCTCGGCCCCTTCAGGCGCGACCGGTGCCAGCTGCAGAGCGACATCGCGGCTCGCCGCCCAGGCAAAGATGGCGAGGCCGATCAGGCCCAGCGCAACCCTGCCCGACACCGGGATCGCCGGGCGCGCACGCACGATGAAAAAGGCCGCGACCCCGAGCGCGAACAGAAAGGCATAGGCCGAGCCGATCAGCGACACGCCCGCACGCACCCCGCTGAGTTCAGGCACCATCGTCAGCACATAGCCGGCCACGCCCCAGGCAATCAGCGCTGCGATGAACAGCCAGCGCCGGATGAAGGCGAGCAGGAACAGCGCGTAAAAGGCCATCTCATGCGTCAGCGTCCATAGCGCGGGCGGCGCATAGGCGAAGTCGAACGGGATCAGCGTTAAGGAAACCAGATATTCGATCGGGCGCAGCGGCATCCCCGCCGCAAAGCTGAGCGCTGCCCAGGCGACCACCACCAGCGCCACCGGCGGATAGATTCGGACCAGCCGCTTGCGAATATAGCTCGGCACCTCACCCGCCACGCCGATCCGGTCATAATGGATCCAGCAGATGATGAAGCCGCTGAGCACGAAGAACAATTCGACCCCGGCATGGCCGAACAGCAGCCCGACTTCCCAGTTTTGCACCGGCTGATAGCCGTCCGGGGCCAAACACGCAGGCGGCATGATAGGCGACGACGAGAATCGCAGCAGCGGCACGGAAATATTGGAGCGACGGCAGCATTTTAGCCGATGATCCTGAGGAGATCGACGCGCTTTCAAACATTGTTACGGTCCCGAAATATGAACTTCCTTTAACGGAATAGGGTGGCGCTGTCGCCTTGATTGCGGCGTTGCGGCAAAGCGCCTATCTGGACTGCAAACACGGGAATCCCATTTGGTGTTGTCGAAGCTGAAATCACTGTTCGGGGCGTCCGCCGCGGCGCAGGCCGCGTCTGCGGTGCTGCCCGATGGCGAGCGCGTCTATGCGATCGGCGATATTCACGGTCGGCTCGACCTGCTGACCGACCTGCTCACCCGAATCGATGCGGACGATGCGGCGCGGGGGGATGCGCGGACGCGAATCATCTTTCTGGGCGATCTGGTCGATCGCGGGCCCGATTCGGCCAGCGTGGTCGAATTGGCGGCGACGCATGATTTCGGCGGGCGACAGGTCGACTTCCTGCTCGGCAATCATGAGGAAGTGTTCCTCAAGGCGCTGGGCGGCAATCTTGAAACGATGCGCTTCTGGCTGCGGATCGGGGGCGAGGAGACGCTGCTGAGCTATGGCACGCCGATCGAGCTGATCGACCGCGGCCTCGCGGACGAGCTGGTCGCCGATTTCCTGCCGCGCGTGCCGGCGCACCATGTCGCCTTCCTCCACAAGATGACCGACATGGTGCGGATCGGCGATTATTGCTTCGTGCATGCCGGTGTGCGGCCCAATGTCGCGCTCGACCGCCAGAAGCCCGAGGATCTGCGCTGGATTCGCGAGCAGTTCCTCAGTTTCGAGGGCGGTTTCGGCGCGACCGTGGTGCATGGCCATTCGATCGCGGCGCAGGTCGAGGACCTGCCCAACCGGATCGGGATCGACACCGGAGCCTATGCCACCGGGCGGTTGACTGCGCTCGCGCTGGAGGGCGGCGAGCGCTGGTACCTCGCGACCGAGGGTGCGGCGGGGTGACTCCCTAATCCTCCCCCGCCAGGGGGAGGTGGCGCCGAAGGCGACGGAGGGGGAGGGC
>NZ_LSJM01000306.1 GCF_001557215.1 Sphingomonas sp. CCH9-E2
AGGCGGCGGGGCCGTTTCTGGATCCGGCCGACGATGACGCGCCGATCCCGCCCGCGGTCGATCCGTTGCAGCGGCGGATGATCCTGGCGCGGCTGATCGAGGCGCATGACCGCAGCGTCGATGCGGCGGAGGCGGTGCGGCTGGCGGGGGATCTGGGGCGGACGCTCGACCAGATGCTGGTCGAGGAGATTGCACCGAGCGCGCTGCGCGACGTGGTGCTGCTCGATCATTTGACGGTGCATTGGCAGCGTGCGCTCGACCTGTTCGAGATCGTTCTGGAGAAATGGCCGCAAGAGCTGGAAAAGCTTGGCCGGATCGATCTGGCGGAGCGGCGTAATCGGCTGCTCGACCGGGTTGCGAAGCGCTGGAGCGCGGAGCCGCCCGAGCGTTTCGTGTGCGCGGCGGGGATTACCACGAGCGCGCCCGCGATCGCGCGGCTGCTGCGCGTGGTGGCGGGGCTGCCGCAGGGGCAGGTGGTGCTGCCGGGCGTCGATTTGGCGATGGCGGACGAGGAATGGGCGATGCTGGGGCCGTTCCCGGCGGACTCCGCGAGCGGGCGGCGCAAACGCAGCCTGGAGACGCATCCGCAATTCCATCTGAAGCTGTTGATCGACCGAATGGGCGTGCAGCGCGGCGAGTTCGAGACGTGGCGCGTCGCGACCGAACTGGACGCGCCACCCGCGCGCAGCAAGGCGATTGCGAGCGCGATGATGCCCGCGGAGCGCACGACAGTGTGGAGCGACCTGCCCGCGGGCGAGCGGCGATTGGCGGGGGTGCGCGCGTTGGAAGTCGCGACTCCGGCGGAGGAGGCGCAGGGGATTGCGCTGGCGCTGCGGCAGGCGTTGGAAGAGCCGGGGCGCACGGCGGCGCTGGTGACGCCGGATCGCGCTCTGGCCAAGCGGGTCGCGGCGCATTGCGCGCGCTGGGGCATTGCGATCGACGATTCCGCCGGGTCGCCGCTGGCGATTCTGCCGCCGGGGACGCTGTTGCTGGCGCTGGCCGAGGCGGCGGCGCAGAGCTTTGCGCCGATGGCGTTGCTGGCGCTGCTCAAGCATCCGCTGGTGCGCGCGGGCGAGGCGCGGATCGGGTGGCTGGAACAGGTTCGGTCGCTCGACCTCGCACTGCGTGGGCCGCGACCGCCTGCCGGGCTCGCGGGAGTGGCGGCACATCTGGCCGATCCCGAGGGCCATGACGCGCGGACGCGGGCGCGAGCGATCGAGCCCTGGGCGGAGATCGCGGCGCTGCTGGAGCCGATCGAGGCGGCGTTTGCGGCGGAGATGGTGCCGCCTGCCGCTTTGCTGGCGCAGCTGCGCGAATGTGCCGAGCGGCTGTGCGGCGAGCGGCTATGGGCGGGCGTCGACGGGCGTGCTGCGGCGGCGTTGCTCGACGATCTTGAGCGCGAGGCGGTGCATGGCCCCGCGCTGATCGCCCCGGCGAGCCTGCCTGCCTTGCTGCGGACATTGATGGACGAGGTGGCGGTGCGACCGCCACAGGGTGGGCATCCGCGTCTTGCGATTCTGGGTGTGATCGAGGCGCGGTTGCATGCTGCCGATCTGCTGGTGCTTGGCGGGTTGAACGAAGGGGTTTGGCCGGGGCTGCCCGCGCCCGACCCGTGGCTGGCACCGCGTATCCGCAGCGAGCTTGGCCTGCCGGGGCTGGAGCGGCGGATTGGCCTCGCGGCGCATGATCTGGCGCAGGGGCTGGGCGCGCGCGAAGTGCTGCTGACGCGGGCGAAGCGCGATGCGGGGGCGCCGACGATCGCGTCGCGCTTCTGGTTGCGGCTGGAGGCGCTGTCGGGCGGGCTGGAGCGGGCGAGCGAGTTGGAGGCCTGGGCGCGCGCGATCGATGTGCCGGGCGAGCACAAGCCGGTGGCGCGGCCCGAGCCCTGCCCGCCGGTGGCGATCCGGCCGCGATCGATTCCGGTGACCGATGTCGACCGGCTGAAGGCTGATCCCTATGCCTTTTACGCCAAGCGCATGCTGCGGCTGCGCCCGCTCGATCCGGTCGATGCCGATCCGAGCGCGGCGTGGCGCGGGACGGCGGTGCATGACGCGCTGGAGCAATGGGCGCGCCACGATGGCTGTGACCCCGACGCGCTGGAGCCGCGCGTGCTGGAGATGCTGCGCGCGGCGCATCCCATGATGCGCGCGCTGTGGCAGCCACGGTTGATCGAGGCGGTGCGCTGGATCGTGCGCGAGACGGCGGCGCATCCGGCGCGGCGTATCATGGCGGTGGAGCAGGAGGGCGGGATCGACATTGCCGGGGTGCGGCTGACCGGCAAGTTCGACCGGATCGACGCGATGGGCGACGGGACGATCGGGATTGTCGACTACAAGACCGGCCAGCCGCCGAGCACCAAAGCGGTGCGCGCGGGATATAGCTTGCAGCTGGGCCTGCTGGGTCTGATCGCCGAGCGCGGTGGGTTTGCCGGGATCTCAGGTCGGGCGAGCTGTTTCGAATATTGGTCGCTGGCGCGCAAGAATGGCGAGTTCGGCTATGTCGCGACGCCGGTCGATCCGGCGGAAAAATATGGGCGGATGAAGCCCGAGGAATTCGTGCCGACTGCGGCGGAGAATTTCGCCGATACGGCGGGTCGCTATCTGACCGGGAGTGAGGCGTTCACCGCCAAGCTGCACCCCGAATATGCGCCCTATTCCGATTACGACCAGTTGATGCGCCGGGACGAATGGTATGGCCGTGAGCGGCGCTAAAATCTCCGCACTTCCGCCGCTCGCCGGGAGCCAGGGCGCGGCGTCGCAGCCCGAGGCGAGCGTGTGGCTGTCGGCGAGCGCGGGGACGGGGAAGACGCAGGTGCTGGCGGCGCGGGTGTTTCGCCTGTTGCTGCGCGGGGTCGATCCGGGCGCGATTTTGTGCCTGACCTTTACCAAGGCGGGCGCGGCGGAGATGGCGGCGCGGGTGAGCGGGCGGCTCGCCTATTGGGTGCGGGCGAAGCGGACCGAGCTGTTTGCCGATCTGGAGGCGCTGGGCGAGCCTGCAGACGATGATCAGATTGCGCTGGCGCGGACGCTGTTCGCCAAGGTGCTGGATGCGCCGGGCGGGGGCCTTCGCATCCAGACGATCCACAGTTTCTGCCAGACCTTGCTGTCGGCCTTTCCGGTCGAGGCGGGGCTGACGCCGGGGTTCCGGCCGCTGGAGGCGCGCGAGGAAGCGGCGCTGGCGCGCGAGGCGCTGGCGGAGATGCTGGTGACCGCCGAGCGCGAGGGACGCGGATGGGTGATCGATGCGGTCGGCGCGCTGAGCCTGCGGCTGGGCGAGGGCAAGGCCGAGGCGTTTCTGAGCGCCTGTGCCCGTGCACCCGACGCGATGGCGGCGATGCCGAGTGGGATCCAGCCATGGTTGCGGCGCGCGTTCGGGCTGCCTTCGGGCGATGTCGCGGCGGAAGCACAGCGCTGGTGCGATGACGAAGATTTCGACACTGACGCGGTGCGCCGTCTTGCGGATGCCAACCACGCCTGGAAAACCGCGACCGGAGACAAGGATGCTGCGATAGCCGAGCGCTGGCTCGCGGCTGATCCCGCCGGGCGATTTGAGCAACTGCGCGACCTCAGCCTTATCGCCCTGAAGAAGGACGGCGATTTCCGGGTATTCAAGGGTAAGCTGCTAACGCTCGAACCAGATTATGCAGAACTGGCAACCGCACTCGGCGAGGCGTGTATCGCGGTACAGGGGATGGTGGCGCGGGCGGGCTATGTCGATTGCCTGGCGCAGGGGCTGGAGGCGGGGCGTGAGTATGCGGCGACTTACACGGCGGCGAAGCGGCGCGCGGGGGCGGTCGATTTCGACGATCTGATCGGCAAGGCGGTGGCGCTGCTCGAACAGCCGGGGATGGGCGACTGGATCCGCTACAAGCTGGATCAGGCGACCAGCCATGTCCTGATCGACGAGGCGCAGGATACCAATGTCGCGCAATGGCGGATCGTGCGCGCGCTGGCCGACGAGTTCTTTGCCGGCGAGGGGGCGCATGGCGAGGAGGTGCGGACGATCTTTGCGGTCGGGGATTACAAGCAGGCGATCTTTGGGTTTCAGGGCACCGACCCGGTCAATTTCCGCGCGGCGCAGACGCATTTCGATACGCGCGCGGCGGGGGCACTGGATACGCTGTCGCTGGTGCACAGCTTCCGATCGACTGCGCCGGTGCTGGAATTTGTCGATGCCGCGATCGGCGCGCTGCCGCCGCCGGGGATGGGCGCGTTTGCCGAGCCCGAGCCGCATGCCAGCCGGGTCGAGGGGCCGGGGACGGTGACGCTATGGCCGCCGGTGGTGACGGGCGGCGACCCGGACGACGAAGAGAGCTGGATCGACGATGCGACGCGCGAACTGGCCAACCGGATCGCGCGGCAGATCCGGGAGTGGATCGGCACGCTGGAGCTGGAGAGCAAGGGGCGCGTGCTGCGGCCCGAGGATGTGATGATCCTGGTGCGGCGGCGCGGCGAACTGGCGGGGCTGATCGTCGCGCGGCTTTATGCCGAGGGGGTGCCGGTGGCGGGGGTGGACCGGCTGCGGCTCAATGCGCCGCTGGCGGTGCAGGATCTGCTCGCGGCGGTGCGGTTTGCGTTGCAGCCGGACGATGATCTGTCGCTTGCGGCTTTGCTGGTGTCGCCGCTGATCGGGTGGACGCAGGACGAGCTGATGGTCGCGGCGATGCGCGAGCGCGGGAGCCTGTGGCGGCATTTGCGCGCGACGCAGACGCCGGAGCGGCTGGAGCCGCTGTTCGGGCTGCTGGCGCGGGCCGATTTCATGACGCCGCACCGGTTCCTGGAGGCGATCCTGACCGGGCCGATGGATGGGCGGCGCAAGCTGCTGCACCGGCTGGGAGCAGAGGCGCTCGATCCGATCGAGGAGTTGCTGACGGCGGCCTTGGGGTTCGAGGGGGTGGCGACGCCGACGTTGCAGCGTTTCCTCGACTGGTTCGACCGGGGCGATGTCGAGATCGTGCGCGATGCGGCGCAACCGCAGGCGGCGGTGCGGGTGATGACCGCGCATGGGGCGAAGGGGTTGCAGGCGCCGCTGGTGATCCTGGCCGATGCGACGGCGGACCCGGTGGCGGGCAATCGCGGCGATTTCGTCGAGTGGCAGCCGGATGAGTTTCCGGAGAAGATCCCGGTGTTTCGTCCGGGCAAGGCCGAGCGCGGCGGGCCGGTCGATGCGGCGGTGAGCGCGGCGGAGGCGCGCGAGCTGGAGGAGCATTGGCGGCTCTTCTACGTTGCGGCGACGCGGGCGGAGGAGCGGCTGGTGATCGCGGGGGCGCTGGGGCCGAAGGCGAAGGGTGAGCCGCCGGAGTTGAGTTGGTACACCGCGGCTGCTGCCGGGCTGGATGCGCTGGGCGTGCCGGAGGGCGAGGGGGAGCGGAGCTTTACCGGGCTGGCACCAACGCGGGCGGTGCCGCGCAAGGCGGTTGTGCCGGATGCAGGAGAGGCGGCGGGTGCGGTGCCCGATTGGGCGCGGTGCGCAGCTCCGGTCGAGGCGCGACCGCCGCGGCCGCTGGCGCCGTCTTCGTTGGGGGAGGATCTGGTCGCCGATCCGCCGCCGGCTGCGGCGCTGCGTGCGGCGGCGGAGCGCGGGCGGTTGATCCATGCCTTGCTGGAGCGGCTGCCGGTGGTTGCTGCCGAGCGGCGCGCCGAGGTTGCGGAGCGCTGGCTGGCGGGGGCAGGCGGCGTTGCGGATGCGGGCGAGCGGGCCGAGCTGGCGCGTGCGGCGCTGGGGGTGCTGGCCGAGCCGCGCTTTGCCGAATTGTTCGGGCCGGAGGCGCTGGCCGAGGCGCCGGTTGCGGCGGTGGTCGGGGGCGGGCATGTCGTGTCGGGCACGGCCGACCGGCTGCTGGTGACCGACGGCCGGGTGCTGGTGGTGGATTTCAAGACCGGGCGGCGCGCACCGGGATCTCTGGGCGATGTGCCGCCCTATCATGTGCGGCAGATGGCGGCCTATGTCGCGGCGCTGGAGGTGATTTTTCCGGGGCGCGAGGTGGTCGCAGGGCTGCTCTACACGGCGGGGCCGGTGCTGTTCGAACTGCCCGCCGATCTGGTCGCGGCGCACAAGCCGGGCTTCGCAGGCAGCGAACAAAGCTTGGCACTCGATGCTTGAGACGGGCGGCTGCCGACCCTAGTTAGGCAGCAACACATAGGAGATTTGAGACATGGCGAAGGCCGTTACCGACGAGAGCTTTGCAACCGACGTGCTGCAGTCCGACAAGCCCGTGATCGTGGATTTCTGGGCGGAATGGTGCGGCCCGTGCAAGATCATCGGCCCGAGCCTGGAAGAGCTGGCCGAGGAGCTGGCCGACAAGGTCACGATTACCAAGCTGAATATCGAGGAAAATCCCGATACGCCGGGCCAGCTCGGCATTCGCGGCATTCCGACGCTGTTCGTCTACAAGGACGGGCAGAAGGTCGCGCAGCAGGTGGGGATTGCTGAGATCAACACCAAGTCCAAGCTGAAGGCGTGGATCGAGAGCGTGGTGTGATCAGACGCTGGTTAATCGGGCTTGGCGGTATCGTCGCCTTGTTCGCCAGCTTGATTGGATGGGGCGCGTGGGCCGGAAGCGGCTCCGCGCCCTATTTTGTTTCCTCGAGTTTCGATGGAGTGTGGCGGATTGCGACCGGAGATGATCCGACGACACGTTGCTATCGGCGTGAGACACATGGCGGTACCCCGGTGCTGGGATCCATCGGAACGCGCCTCTGCCACGAGCTAGATGCACCGAAGCGCTTTAGGGGGATCTTTTTTGACGAGTTCGAAGGACAGCTATTCATAGAGGGTTCGCCACCGGGACCGCCATATCGTGAGCCGCAAGAGCGGGTTTGGCCATCGTTCGATGGCGCGACGACGTTTGATAAAGGCACGAAAAATACGCTGATTGATGATGGATCGGGCAGTACTCGCGTGTTCGAGATCGAGTTTATCGGTCGAAAGACCTCTCGCAAGGGACGCTATGGCCATTTTGGCATGTCCCAGCATGAGGTCGTAATTGATCGTGTGGTGCGTCTTCGCCTTTTGCATAAGGTGGAAGGATATGCGGACTCCAATTTGTTGATCCGACGGAAGTATTAGCTCCGATAGTCCGCGTTGATCGAGATGTAGCCGTGGGTCAGATCGCAGGTCCACACGGTGGCGCGGCCTTCGCCCAGGCCCAGATCGACGCCGATTTCGATGTCCTGGCCCTTGAGATGCGCGGCGACGGGGGTTTCGTCATAACCTTCGACCGCGAGGCCGCCTGAGGCCACCTGCACACCGCCGAAGGTGATCGCGAGCTTGTCGCGCTCGGCGGGTTCCCCGGCCTTGCCGACGGCCATGACGATGCGACCCCAGTTCGCGTCCTCGCCGGCGATGGCGGTCTTAACCAGGGGAGAATTGGCGATGCTGAGCGCGATGCGGTGGGCGCTGGCGTCGCTCTCCGCGCCTTCGACATCGATGCGGATGAACTTCGACGCGCCCTCGCCGTCGCGGACCACGAGATGGGCGAGTTGAAGGCAGAGGTCGGCGAGCGCGGCGCGGAAGGCGTCGGCGCCGTCGCTGTCGTCATCGGTGAGCGGCGCGTTGCCTGCGGTGCCGGTGGCGAAGGCGAGGACGGTGTCGCTGGTCGAGGTGTCGCTGTCGACGGTGATGCAGGAGAAGCTCTTGCGGTTGGCGTCGGACAGGGCGCGCTGGAGGAAGGCGGGATCGACCGCGGCGTCGGTGAAGATATAGCCGAGCATCGTCGCCATGTCGGGGGCGATCATGCCGCTGCCCTTGATGATCCCGACCAGATTGACGGTGCGGCCATCGACGATGGCGGAAGTTGCTGCACCCTTGGCGAAGGTGTCGGTGGTGCCGATGGTGTTGGCGGCATCTTCCCAGCCGCACGGTTCGGCGGTGAAGGCGGCGTCGAGGCCGGCTTCGGCCTTGTCGATCGGGAGCGGTACGCCGATGACGCCGGTGGAGGAGACGAACACGTCCGAAGGTTGGCAGTTCAGATGCCCGGCGACCCGCGCGGCGATCGCCTCGACCGCTGCGCGACCGCGATTGCCGGTAAAGGCGTTGCTGTTACCGGCATTGACGACCAGCGCCCGGGCGCGGCCGAGCGGGAGCGCGTCGCGGCACCATTCGACTTCGGGCGAGGGGCATTTGCTGGTCGTGGT
>NZ_LSJM01000307.1 GCF_001557215.1 Sphingomonas sp. CCH9-E2
GCAGCGCGCCGCCACCGCCGATTGTCATGAAGATCGCCGCGCCAATGCCGATCAGCGCGATCGTCCCACAACCCAGCCGGCTGCCGAGCAGCATCGGCAGCAGCGCGAACAGGATATTGCCGCCCCCGCCGCCAAACCCGCCCCCGCCGGAGCCGAGATCGCGGACATTGTCGCTGGGATCGAGATCGTCGAGCCGCATGGCCCACCCCTTTTCGTTCGTTTCCGTCCCGCCACAATGCCCCAAGCGGCATCGCGTTGCATGCATAATCCCGCATTGCCCTTCGCGCTGCGTTGCACCACATGTGCGCCATGGCCGATGCCGATCCACAGCGACGCAGCAAAGCGGGCCGCGATGCGCCGCTCCCGCTGCCCGGCTGCGTTGCGCTGGTGCTGCAGGGCGGCGGCGCGCTCGGCAGCTATCAGGCCGGGGTGATCGAGGCGCTGGCTGGCGCCGACATCGAACCCGACTGGGTCGCCGGCATCTCGATCGGCGCAATCAACGCCGCCATCGTCGCGGGCAATCCGCCCGAGCGCCGGGTCGAGCGGCTCGCGGCCTTCTGGAACCGCGTCACCAGCGGCCTGCCCAGCTTCCCGATCTTCCCGCAGGATCAGGTGCGCGAATTCGTCCATGAATGGTCGGCCGCTACGGTGCTGGCGCAAGGCGTTCCGGGCTTCTTCCACCCGCGCTCCGTCCCGCCTTTTTTCGCGACGCCGGGCAGCTGCGCCGCGCTCAGCTATTACGACACCGCTGCGCTGGCAGAGACGCTGGACACGCTGGTCGACTGGGATTTGCTCAACACCGGCCCGGTCCGCCTGTCGGTCGGCGCGGTCGAGATCGAGAGCGGCAATTTCCGCTATTTCGACACCAGCACCGACCGCGTCGATGCGCGTCACATCATGGCGTCGGGCGCGCTGCCGCCGGGCCTGCCCCCGGTCGAGATTGACGGCAAATATTATTGGGACGGCGGCCTCGTCTCCAACACCCCGCTGATCCACGTCCTCGATCATCAGCGCAGCGCTATGCTGGTGTTCCAGGTCGACCTGTTCTCCGCCGCCGCCGCGATGCCGCACACGATCACCGACGTGATGGCGCGCGAAAAGGAAATCCGCTTCTCCAGCCGCACCCGCCAGATCAGCGACGAGCGGCTGAAGCTGCGCAAGGAGCGCGAGCTGATCCGCAAGGTGCTGGCCAAGCTGCCCGACAGCCTTGCCGACGATCCCGATGTCGCCGCGCTGCGCCAGGCGGCGGACGAGCAGCCGGTCAGCCTCGTCCACCTGATCTACCGCGCCAATGCCTGGGAGGGCGGCAGCCGCGACTTCGAATTTTCCGCGCGCTCGATGCGCGAACATTGGCAGGCGGGCCGTGACGATGTCGCGCGCACCATGGCCAATGCGCGCCTGATCGCCAGCAACATCGCCGACGGCCGCACCGCAGCCTTCGACCTCGCCAAACGCTAGCCAGGAGTATTCCATGTTCCTCAAGGGAAAGTCCGCCATCGTCACCGGCTCCACCTCCGGCATCGGCCTCGCCATTGCCAAGGCGCTGGCGGCCGAGGGCGCGAGCGTGATGATCAACGGCTTTGGCGAAGCCGCCGCGATCGAAACCGAGCGAGCGGGGCTCGAGGGGATCAGCGGTGCCAAGGCGCTCTACGACGCCGCCGACATGAGCAAGCCCGACGCGATCTATGCAATGGTCGAACGCTGCCATGCCGAGCTTGGCGGGCCGGACATCATCGTCAACAATGCCGGCATCCAGCATGTCGCCAAGATCGAAGAGTTTCCGCCCGAAAAATGGGACGCGATCATCGCGATCAACCTGTCCTCGGCCTGGCACATGATGCGCGCCGCCGTGCCGCATATGAAGGCGGCGAAATGGGGCCGCATCATCAACACCGCCTCGGCGCATTCGCTGGTCGCCAGCCCCAACAAGTCCGCATACGTCGCCGCCAAGCATGGCGTGGCGGGCCTGACCAAGACGATCGCGCTCGAAACCGCGACCGACGGCATCACCGTCAACTGTATCTCGCCCGGCTATGTCTGGACGCCTCTGGTCGAGAACCAGATCCCCGACACGATGAAGGCGCGCGGTCTGACGCGCGAGCAGGTGATGAACGACGTCCTGCTCGCCGCCCAGCCGACCAAGGAGTTCGTGCTGCCCGAACAGGTCGCTGCGCTCACTCTGTTCCTGTGCCGCGACGACGCGCGATCGATCACCGGCGCGAATTACAGCATGGACGGCGGATGGACCGCGGCATGATGCGCCCCGCGCTCCTCGCCCTTATCGCGGGCCTGACGCTCACGGCGTGCGCGCGCGACGGCCTCAGCCTGGTCGACACGCAGCCCGAAACGCGCTGGCGCGCCGTCGCGACCGAGCCGGACCGCGAGCGGCTGCGCGACTGGCGCAAGGCATGGGTCGCCGCCCTGCCCGCCGCGCGCATCGCTGACAAGGGTGCGATCGCGCGCGGCGGCGCCTTATTCGAACCCGACCGCGCGCTCGCCAATGCTATGCCGCCCGTCGGCGACTATCGCTGCCGCACCTTCAAGCTTGGCGCGATCCGCCCGGATCTGCAGACCTTTGCCGAACGCCCTGCCGTGCGCTGCCGCGTCGGTCGCGACGGCGAGATGCCGGTCTTCGCGGTGCTGGAGGGCGAGCAGCGTCCGTCGGGCAAATTCTACGCCGAAACCGATGCGCGGGTGATCTTCCTCGGCACGCTCGAACTCGGCGACGAGCAGAAGGCGCTGCCGTACAGCCTCGACCGCAAGCGCGACATGGCCGGCTATATCGAGCGCGTCGCGGTCGGGCGCTGGCGGCTGGTGCTGCCCTATCCCAATTTCGATTCGCAGCTCGACGTGATCGAACTCGTCCCGGCGGGATAGCGTTGCACAGGGCGCGCGGTGGGTTAGGGTAGCGCCATGAAGACGCTCCTCGCCACCGCCGCCGCGACGCTCGCGCTTGCCGCCCCCACCCCCGCCGCCGCCGCCGCCGACAGCGTTCGCGACGCGACCATGCGCGAGTTGCCGTCGCTAATGACGCTGTACCGCGACCTTCACGCCAATCCGGAGGTCAGCCAGGCCGAGGTCAAGACCGCCGCCAAGCTCGCCGCTGAGGCACGCAAGGCGGGCTACACCGTCACCGAACAGGTTGGGGGGACCGGCGTCGTCGCGGTGCTCAGCAATGGCGACGGCCCGGTCGTGCTGATCCGCGCCGACATGGACGGCCTGCCGGTGACCGAGGAAACCGGCCTGCCCTTCGCGTCGAAGGTGCGCACCCGCACGCCCGAGGGCGTCGAGAGCGGGGTGATGCACGCCTGCGCGCACGATACGCACATGACCGCCTGGGTCGGCGCGCTGCGCAACCTTGCCGCGATGAAGGACCAGTGGCGCGGTACCGTCGTGATGGTCGCGCAACCGGCCGAGGAGAACAGCGCCGGCGCGCTCGCGATGCTCAAGGACGGGCTCTACACCCGCTTCCCCAAGCCGACCCACGCCATCGCCTTCCACAACAGCGCCGCGCTGCCTGCGGGCGTGATTGGCGTGCGTGCGGGCCCGACCTTTGCCAGCGTCGATTCGGTCGATATCGTGGTGAAGGGCGTCGGCGGCCATGGCGCCTATCCCGCGACGACCAAGGACCCGATCGTGCTCGGCGCACGCATCGTCTCCGCCCTGCAGACGCTGGTCGCGCGCGAGATCGACCCGCTCGATTCCGCCGTGGTCACGGTCGGCAGCTTTCAGGGCGGCACCCGCCACAATATCATCCCGGATCAGGCGCTGCTGCTGCTCACCGTCCGGGCCTATACGCCCGAGGTGCGCAAGCAATTGCTCGACGGCATCGCCCGCATCGCCAAGGGTGAGGCAATCGCGGCGGGGGTGCCGGAGGATCGCATGCCGGTCGTCACCGT
>NZ_LSJM01000308.1 GCF_001557215.1 Sphingomonas sp. CCH9-E2
CACCCATAGAATACACTGTCGTTGGGTGGCCGGGTGGGGGAGCGGGCCGGTGCCGTCAGCCAACTCAAAATCTCCGGAAGATTGCGCCTGCCGCCCATCCGAAGCCGATCGACAGCAACACTGCGGCGATGCCGTAGAGCATGGCATGCTGTTCGGCCGCGGCCGCCACCCAGCGTTCGAAGCCCGATTTGCGGATGTCGATTTCCCGCACGGCTGCAGCAAGGACGCGGCCGTCGCGGATCAGGAAGGTTTCGGCGGTGAACCGTCCGACCGGAACGCGCGCCGGAATCGCGATGCGGCCGCGATACAGGACATTGTCGGTGATCTCGACCGTGCCGGGCGCTTCGTAATAGAGGCCCGCGCGGCGCTTCAGATCGACCAGCCCGGCGTCGAAGCGCGACTGTACCGCAGGCGCTGCACCCGATGCGGGGGAGAGTTGCAGGCTGTCGAGGCCGAGCTCATAGATTGCGCGGGTGCGCGCATCGACGATACGGTCGATCGGGCGCGACGAGGCGATCGCATAAAAGGACGGGGCCGAGCGGTAACGGGTGCGTTCGGCATTGACCCAGATGCCGGCGACGCGCTGCTTTTCGCGCACCAGCACCGATTCGGTCGGACCCTTGACCACCACCACGATGTCGGTGGGCGGATCGCCGGGGCGCGGCGCGCTGTTGCCGGGTTGGACGATCGCCCCGAACAGCAGCAGTTCCGCGCCGGTGAAGGAGTAGACGATCTCGATCTCCCGCTGCGACACGTCGGGGACGAGAATCGGCTTGGCCTGTCCCAGCAACAGCGGTGCGGCGAGCGCGAGGAGGAGCGGCGGGAACCTCATCCCAGCTCGACCGAGTAGATTTCGTCCGGCTGCCAGGCGAGGCCGAGCACCATGCGCAACGCGACCAGCAGCACCATCACCCCGAGCGCGAGGCGAAGATATTCGGGGCGGGCACGGGCGGCAAAGCGCGCGCCGAGCTGCGCGCCGACCACCGACCCCAGCAACAGCAACGCGGCGAGCACGATGTCGACCGCCTTGGTGGTCACCGAATGCACCATGGTGGCTGCGGCGCTGACGAACAGGATCTGGAAGAGCGACGTGCCGACCACCACCTGCGCCGGCATGCCGAGCAGATAGAGCATCGCCGGGATCAGGATGAACCCGCCGCCGACGCCGAGCAGCATCGTCAAGATGCCGGTGGCAAAGCCCAGCAGCAGCGGCGCGAGCGGGGAGATATACAGCCCCGAACGGTAGAAGCGCCAGCGCAGCGGAAGCGCCGCGACCATCGGGTGATGCCGCCGCCGCCGCGCGCGCGTCGTCACCCCGGTCCTTGCCGAGCGGATCGCGCCGAGCGATTCGGACAGCATCAGCCAGCCGATCGAGCCCAGCATCACCACATACAGGACCGCGATCACCGTATCGATCTGCCCGCTCGCCTGCAGCAGGCGGAACAGCAATGCCCCCGCGCCGGAGCCGAGCACGCCCCCGCCGATCAGCACCCAGGCCATGTGGAGGTCGACGCCGTTGCGGCGGAAATGCGCGAACACCCCCGACACGCTCGCCCCGGTAACCTGACTTGCTGCGGAGGCCGCGGCGACCGTTGGCGGGATGCCATAGACGATCAGCAGCGGCGTGGTCAGAAACCCGCCGCCCACGCCGAACATGCCCGACAGCATCCCGACGCCCAGCCCCAGCAACACGATAACCAGCGCGTTGACCGAGAGACTGGCGATGGGAAGATACAGGTCCATGAGGATGTCCTGCCTAGCCCCTCATGCGGCACTGCGGAAGGCCGCGTGGCCCAGAAATCCGCGCCGCCTAGAAATCCGCACCAAGCGTCAGCGCCGGCCCCGAACCGGGACGCGCATCGCCAGCAATCCGCTCGCGCCAGTCAAGTGCGATGCGCAGCGACTGTCCGGCAATCGGCACAGTCGTCACGGCGGTTGGCCCGATATCCATGCGCGCCGCGTCGCGCTGTGCTGCGCCCCATGCGCCCGCGCCGAGCGCGAGCCGCGCCGCGCCCGCCGCGGCCACATCGCGCGTCACCCGCACTGCGCCGTCGGCAAAGGGTTCGACCCGCGCGCGCTTGACCGCGCCCGCCTGGGCATAGCCTTCGAGCTCAAAGGCGAAGGGCAGGTCGACCCCGCTGAACCCGCCGACGACGGCAACGGCGGGTCCGGATCTGCCGCCGTCGAGCGCCAGCCGCTGTTCGGCGAGGAACCGCATCGGCGCACGCCACGGCCGCCATTCCACCCCAAGCGCCAGCTCACGCCCGCTGCCCGCCAGTGGCGTGGTCGCCCGTGCATACATCGCCAACCGCCCGCGCCGGTCGAGCGTGTGGGCGATGCGCAGACCGGCCTGGTCGCCGCCCAGCATCGCGCCGCCGACCCCCGCCCCGCGCCGGGTAACCAACCACACGCTCGCCTGCCAGCGATCAGGCGTCGCGCGGGGCGCCAGCATCGCGGGCGGGGCGGGGATGCGCGGCAGTTGCTCGGACGTGGCTACACTGGCCCGCTCGGGGCCGAATGAGACGAGGTTCAGCATGGCGAAGCTGGCCTGAGGTGGCGCTGGGGCCAGTGCGGGGGCCTCGATGGCCGGTCGTGCCTCCGACACGCGTGACGGCATCCGGCGCGGCGCGATGATCGGGGGAAGCGGCGCCGGGGCGCGGGCGGTCGGCGCGGCGGCGGCGGGGCGGAGCGGCATTGCCGCCTCGATCGCCTCGGGCAGGCTTGCGCCTTCGGGCCATAGCAGCACGACGCGCATTGCCGCCCAGCCGACCGCCACCGTGGCGAGGAACCGCAGCGGTCGGCCTCGGCCGTGCAGGGCGTCGGCGGTCACGCCGCGCGCTCAGGCGAGTCGGGGAAGTGATGCGCGGTCTTGTCCCAGCGCGCCGGGACGCCGCGCAGCGTGGGCCAATAGATCGCGATGGCGCGACGTGCGGCAAGCAGCGCGATGAGATTGGCGACCAGCACCCGTGGAATCGCCAGCAGCGCCTGCACCGGACCATGCGCGGCTGCAGTGAAGCCGATCCGCATCGCCACGCGCCAGCCGAGCAGGCCGGCATTGACCGCGAGCAGCCAGCCGATCGGGACATCGGGGGTCGGCCCGGGCGTCCCGGCCAGCCGATGCCCGACCAGCGACAGGCCCCAGGCGACCAATGCGACATAGGCGATGGCCAGCACCGGAATCGCCAGCGTCGCGCGCCGGTCGCGCATCCGCATCCAATGCTCGCCGATCGATCCGCCGCGCTGCCACCCCACCCGGTCCCATCCGGCGAGCGCAATGCCGGTCAGCCAGCGCGCCTTTTGCCGCACCGCCGCGTTGAGGCTGGCGGGGAAATAGGCGCGCACCGCGACCAGTCGCCCCTCCGCATCGCGTGCGCGCACGAACCGCGTGCGTCCGCCCAGAGCGGCGACGGTGAGGCCCAGCTCATAATCCTCGGTCAGGCTGGCGGCGTCGAACGGCTGCCCGCCGCGGCTGTCGGCAATGCGGCCGAGCATCGTGCGCCGGATCGCGCAGCCGACGCCAGCGAACGGGATTGCCGCGCCCAGCGCCGCACGCACGATCAGGTTCTTGCCGTGGCTCTCCGCGAATTCGTCCAGATAATGCCCGGCGACCAAAGGCGAGCGCGCATCGGCCAGCGGCACGACCGGGAGCTGCACCGCGTCATGGTTGGTCAGCCAGGCGGCGAAGACGCGCAGCTCATCGTGATGCACCAGATCCTCGGCATCGTGCAGCACGACCGCTGCGCAGGGTTCGCCCGCCGCCTCGTCGCGCAGCAGCGCGCGCCACAGCGCGTTGAGGCAATCGGCCTTGGTCGTCGGCCCCGGCGTCGGTCCGATGACCAGTCGCACGCGCGTGTCGCTGGTCGCGACCTCCGCCACTGCGGCGATCGTGGCGGGATCGTTGGGATAGGTGCCGACATAGATGCGGTAATCGCCAGCGCCATAGCGGGCCAGCGTCGCGCGCAGCATTGGTGCGATCACGGCGGCCTCGTCCCAGGCGGGAATGAACAGGGCCATCGGCAGCGGAGATGCGGCGGCAGGGCAATCGTCCGCGCCCCGCCACCAGCCGCGCAGGCGGGCAACGGCATAGGCAAAGTCGATCAACAGATCGTCGATCCCGCCGATCAGGAAACCGATCGCCGCAAACAGCATCGCTTCGCGCGCGATGCCGTCGATGACGAACAGGATCGTCTCGCTCGCCCCCATGCCGACTCCCCCGATTCGGACGCATTACTGTCCGATTCAGATCAGCCGGGAGCAAGCGCAAACTCAGTTGCTTGCACCAGAGTGGAGCAAAGACCGGCCCCATTATGCGAAAAGGCCGCCGCCCGGTGGGGCAGCGGCCGTTCGTCTGGCAGCGATACCGTCGGCCTTAGCCGTCGTAATCTGCGCCCAGATTCTGGTTGCGCGGCGGGGCAGCGGCGGTGAGGCGCAGCGCTTCGGCCGATGCAGCCAAGCTGCCGACGTCATCGGGCGCTTCCTCATCGTCGATCTGCACGCGCTGCAGGCTGCCGACCAGGGCTTCCTCGAGCTGGTCGGGACGGACGGTTTCCTCCGCGATCTCGCGCAGCGCGACGACCGGGTTCTTGTCGCGGTCGCGATCGATGGTCAGCTCTGCGCCGCCGGAAATCTGACGCGCGCGCTGGGCCGCCAGCAGCACGAGATCGAAACGGTTCGAAACCTTGTCGACGCAATCCTCGACAGTGACGCGCGCCATGGAACGCTTCCTTTGGGCAGGGATACAGGAAAGGGGGCCATCTAGTTGCTGTCCCTCGCCGAGTCAAGGAAATCGCCCCGCGAGTCCGCCGGGGGTGGAACAATCCGGGTAGGCATGCGATCCCGCTGGGCATGGAGCTAGCCCCCGACCCCTTGCCCGGTCTTGCCGCGGGCCTGCCCCCGGAACCGCCGCCCCAGCCGGTGTTCGTGATCGCGGGCAGTCGGCTGCAATTGCTCGACACCGGGCCGCGCCGGCTCGACGCATTGCTGGAGCTGATCGCGGGTGCGCGTCGCTCGCTGCGGCTGCTCTATTATATCTATTCCGACGATGCGGTCGGGGCGCGGGTGCGCGACGCGATGATCGCGGCGGTCGAGCGCGGGGTAGAGGTCACGCTGATCGTCGATGGGCTGGGAAGCGACCCGGCCTATGACCGCGATTTCTTTGCGCCGCTGCGCGATGCGGGCGGCCGGGTGTGCTTCTTCGTGCCGCGCTGGGGGCGGCGCTATCTGCTCCGCAACCATCAGAAGATCGCGCTGGCCGATGGCGAGAGCGAGGATGCGCGGATCATCATCGGCGGGTTCAACATCCAGGACGATTATTTCGGCGCGCCGGGCAGCGACGGCTGGCGCGATCTGGGCCTGCTGGTCGCCGGCCCGGCGGCGGCGCGGATGACCGGCTATTTCGATGCGCTGTGGCAGTGGACGCTGCAGCCGCGCGCGCCGCTGCGCACGCTGCGTCGCGCGCTCAAGCGATGGAGCGAGCCGGACGGGCAGCTGCGCTGGCTGCTCGGCGGGCCGACCAGGCGGCTCAGCCCGTGGGCGCGCGCGGTTCGCCGCGACATGAAGAATGCGCGCGCGATCGACATCCTCGCCGCCTATTTCTTTCCGAGCCCCGCGATGCTGCTGCGGTTGGGTCGTGCCGCTCGACGCGGGGGGCAGGTCCGGGTGGTGGTGCCGTCGATCACCGACAACCACCTGACGCTGCACGCGGCGCGCTTCACCTATCGCGGGCTGCTGCGCCGGGGCGTGCGGGTGTTCGAATATCTGCCGACCAAGCTGCACACCAAATTGTTCGTGATCGACGACAAGGTGCAGATCGGATCGGCCAATTTCGACATGCGCAGCCTGTTCCTGAACCTGGAAGTGATGCTGCGGATCGACGATGCGGCGTTCGCGGCGCATGTCCGCGCCTATGTCGATGCCGAAGTGGCGCGGTCGCTGGAAGTGACGCGGGCACTGCACCGCGCGCGCACCGGATGGTGGACGCGGATGATGCAGGCGGCGGTCTATTTCGTGGTCGGCGTGCTCGACTATCGCGTCACGCGCTCGCTCAATATCACGCAGGAGGATTGAGTTTGAATGATCCTCCCCCGCCAGGGGGAGGTGTCAGCGCAGCTGACGGAGGGGGAGGATGGCTGTGCGATCATGGCTCTTGCCGTGGCGCTTCCTCCCCCTCCGTCGCCTTCGGCGCCACCTCCCCCTTGCGGGG